>JBCCYT010000328.1:0-1511 GCA_039188975.1 Actinomycetota bacterium | reverse complement strand
ACCGGTGGCCCGATCGTGGCGTCGACGATCGCTCGCAACCGCAACCCTCAGGCCGGCCCGCTGGTGCGCAACCACGCCTTTGCGCTCCCGCTCGCCGTCGCCACCTTCGGCTTCTTGATCCTCATGAGTCTGCGGTGCGGGTCGCTCGAGATCGACAATGCGACCGCCTGGAACGCACTGTTCGACTACGACAACACCGAGCAGGGCCAGATCGTCGTGCGTGAGCTGCGGGTGCCTCGCACCCTCCTCGGCGCGGTCGCCGGTGCGTGTCTCGCCGTCGCTGGCGCAATCACCCAGGGCGTGACCCGCAACCCGCTCGGGGCTCCCGGCATCCTCGGCGTCAATACCGGTGCGTCCTTCGCGATCGTGACCGCCATCTTCCTCGGCGGCATCGTCACCCCGGCCGGCTACGTCTGGTTCGCCTTCCTCGGTGCCATGGGTGCCGCAGTGCTCGTCTACGCCGTCGCCTCGGTCGGCGCGGGCGGCGCAACCCCGGTCAAGCTGGCCCTCGCCGGCGTGGTCATTACCGCGTTGCTGGGCGCCTGGACGACAAGCCTGCTGCTTCTCGACCAGGAAACCCTCGATCAGGCTCGTTTCTGGCTGGCTGGTTCGATCGCCGGCCGCGGCACCGACGAGCTCGAACTGCTGTGGCCGATCGTGATCGTGGCGCTCATCGTCGGCATGGCGCTGGGCCGGCAGGTGAATCTGTTGTCGATGGGCGAAGACGTCGCCGCCGGCCTTGGCCAGCGGGTTGCGCTGGTCCGAGCCATCTCCGCCATCGTGGTCGTCTTGCTCGCCGGTTCAGCCGTGGCGATCGCCGGCCCGGTCGGCTTCATCGGGTTGGCGATCCCCCACATGGTTCGCTCGCTCGTCGGCCCGGACTACCGCTGGATCCTGTTGTATTGCCTGCTGCTGGGGCCGTGCTTGCTACTCGGCGCCGACGTTGTCGGTCGTGTCGTCGTGCGGCCCTCTGAGCTCCAAGTCGGCATCGTGACCGCTGCGGTGGGGGCGCCGTTCTTGATCTATCTCGTTCGCTTCACCAAGTTGGCGGAACTGTGATGTTTGCCATCTCCGCCCCTGCCCTCGACACGCTGCTCGTCACCACCGCGGCGCTCATCGGCGTGTTCTTTGCACTCGGGGTCGCAGGGAAGATCCCCAACCGGAGGACCGCACTTCGGCTGCCCGGCATCAGCGCGCTGGTTCAGACCCGAGTCGTCATCATCGTGGCCGGCACAACCGTGCTGGTCTGCGGTCTGTTGATCGTGGGCCTGATCGTCGGGGACTTCCCGATCGGGGCGTGGGATGCGCTGGGTGAAGCGTTCTGGGCCCGCGGCGGCGAGTTCGACTTCATCGTCAACACGCTGCGCTTCCCGCGCGTGACGGTCGCGATCTTGGCCGGGATGTGTCTCGGCATGTCAGGCGCCATTTTCCAGGCGCTGATCAACAACCCACTCGTTTCGCCCGACATCATCGGCATCAACACCGGTGCGGCCGTGTTCGCGGTGTTCCTT
>JBCCYT010000327.1:0-1548 GCA_039188975.1 Actinomycetota bacterium | reverse complement strand
CCGCGCGTGACGGTCGCGATCTTGGCCGGGATGTGTCTCGGCATGTCAGGCGCCATTTTCCAGGCGCTGATCAACAACCCACTCGTTTCGCCCGACATCATCGGCATCAACACCGGTGCGGCCGTGTTCGCGGTGTTCCTTCTCGCGTCGGGGCGGGGCATCGAGTACCTGCCGTTTGCGGCGTTCGGCGGGGCGGTCGGAACCGCGGCGATCATTTACGTGCTCGCCTGGAAACGTGGGGTTTCGGGTTCGCGTCTCGTGCTCGTCGGCATCGGCATCCAGGCGCTCCTCAGCGCCGTCATCACGTTCATCCAGGTGCGCTTCCCGATCGAGCGCATCGTCGCGGCCGCCCGGTGGCAGGCCGGCTCGCTGTTCGGTGCCAGTTGGGACGACGCCCGCACCCTGCTCATCGGCTTGTTGCTGCTCACCCCCACCGCCTTTGTCCTGACCCAACGGCTGCGGCTCCTCCAACTCGGCGACGAAGCCGCGGCCGGGCTCGGGATCAGGGTCGAGCGGGATCGGCTGGCGCTGATCGTGGTCGGGTCCGGGCTTGCGGCGGTCGCCGTCGCGGTGATCGGGCCCCTCGGGTTCGTCGCCCTTCTCGTGCCCCACATGACCCGCTTGATGGTTGGTCAGCTCACCGGTGGCACCCTGTTGCTGACGGCGCTCATCGGCGCCGGCTTCTTGTTGGGCGCCGATCTGATCGCGCAGCGTTTGTTCGCTCCAACCGTGCTGCCGGCCGGTGTCGTCACCGGCGCGATCGGCGGCCCATACTTTCTGTTCCTGTTGGCGAGGTACAACCGTGCACTCTGAGAACCCTGGACCTGACAGTCAGATCCCCGAACTGAGCGCATCGGCGCTGACGCTCTCCTACGGCGGCCCCACCATCGTCGACCAGCTCGACATCGAGGTGCCCGCCGGTGAGATCACCGTGATCATCGGCGCCAACGGCTGCGGCAAGTCGACCCTGCTGCGAGCGTTGGCTCGGCTTCTGAAGCCGGTGTCGGGTTCGGTGCTGCTCGACGGTGAAGAGATCCACAACCAGCCGACCAAGTCCGTCGCTCGCCGGCTCGGCCTGCTTCCACAGTCACCACGAGCGCCGGAGGGCGTGATCGTCTCCGACCTCGTTCGCCGGGGGCGCTACCCCCACCAGAAGGTGTTCGAGCAGTGGAGTAAGCAGGATGAGGACGCCTGCAACCGAGCGATGAGTCTCACCGGCATGCTCGAATTCGAGGGCCGGCCGGTCGACGAACTCTCCGGCGGTCAACGCCAGCGGGCCTGGATCGCCATGGCGCTCGCCCAAGACACACCGCTCATGCTGCTCGACGAGCCGACCACCTATCTCGACATCTCCCATCAGGTCGACGTGCTCGAACTGCTGAAGCAGCTCAACGTGAACGAAGGGCGCACCATCGTGATGGTGCTGCACGACCTCAACCTGGCGTGTCGATACGCCACCCATCTGGTCGCCATGGCCGACGGTGGGATCGTGGCCGAAGGCACGCCAGCGGAGGTCATCACGCCCGAGATCGTCGAACGGGTCTTCGG
>JBCCYT010000326.1:0-1682 GCA_039188975.1 Actinomycetota bacterium | reverse complement strand
TGGGACGACCCGAAGCGGCAGCGATGAGCGAGCGGTGGTCATGGCCGAAGCCGCCGTTCGAGGGTGATGACACACGCGCCGTAGCCGGCCGCGATGTACGCGAACAAAACGACGACATGCACGATCCAACTCCGGTCGAGGTCGTCGAGGATCAAACCCCGGCTGAGTTCGATGGCATGCCAGAGCGGTGTCGCGGCCGCAACCGCTTGTGCGATCGTGGGCAGTTGCTCGATCGGGTAGAAGGCGCCGGCGAAGAGGAACATCGGGGTCAGCACGAATCGTATGATCGACGGGAAGGTCTCGGTGCCGTGTTGGGACGCGGTCCATGCCGCGATCGGCATGGCGAAGGCGAGCCCGCACAAGATCGCAACGAGCACGGCCGGGATCAGCCGCCAGGTTCGGGTGTCGGCGAAGCACGCCAGCACGCTGGCGACCCCGACCGCAGTGATGAACGTCCGGCCGGCGAAGCGAACCGCGAAGCCAGCCGCGATGTCCGCCGCTCGGATCGGGGTCGCAATCATCGCCCGGTAGGCATTCGACCACTCGAACCCATCTGCGGTCGGCCACAGCGCCTCTTGGCTGGCATTGAACATGGCCGCCGTCGCCAACAGCGCAGATGCATAGAACGCAAAGTAGGAGACATCGCCGAGGATGGTGTCGGCGTTGGCTCCGTCGTCGACGAGCGAACCAATGCCGAGCCCGACCCCGAGAAGAAACAGCACCGGTTGGACGAACGCGCCGATCACGTTTTCGCGCCAGATGCGGCGATACATGACCAGGTCGCGGTTGGCGACGCGAAGCGCGGCGGGGAGGCCCATGACTAGTCGACCAGGGTCCGGCCGGTGAGGCGCAAGAACACGTCTTCGAGGCTGCTACGGCGGACGAGCGCGGAGTCGGGTTGGACACCGCGGTCGTTCAGCGCCGCCAGCGCCGCCTCGCCGTCATCGGCGTAGGCGAGGAGTCGATCGGGCAGGACCTCGACGCGGGCGGCCACGGCGGCCGCGTCGGCTTCGTGGTCGGCGTTGCGGCCCCGTCCGAAGCGAAGCTCGAGCACTTCGCGGGGGGCGTGCTCGGCGATCAGTGCTTGGGGCGAGCCTTCCGCCACGATCGTGCCTCCGTCCATGACGACGAGTCGATCACACAGCTGCTCGGCTTCGTCCATGTAGTGCGTCGTGAGGATCAAGGTGCGGCCTTGTTCCTTGAGTTGGTACAGCCGGTCCCAGAGCACATGGCGGGCCTGCGGGTCGAGCCCGGTTGTCGGCTCATCGAGGATCAGCACCTCCGGATCATTGATCAGCGATCGTGCGATGCTGACCCGGCGCTTTTGTCCACCCGAGAGCGGTTCGACCCGGGAGTCAGCCCGGTCGGCGAGTTGGACGAACTCGAGAAGATCCATCGCCTTGGCTCGGGCGGCTTTCCGGCTGATGTCGAAGTACCGCCCGTAGATCACGAGGTTCTCGAGCACCGTGAGTTCGGCGTCGAGCTGATCCATTTGCGGAACGACACCGAGCCGGCCACGGATCGAGCGACCGTCGCGAACCGGATCGAGCCCCAAGATCGAGAGCTCGCCATCGGACGGCGAAGAGACGCAGCCGATCATTCGCATCGTCGAGGTCTTTCCGGCGCCGTTCGGGCCGAGGAAGCCGAAGGCCTCGCCGGGCTGCACGGCGAAGTCGATCCCG
>JBCCYT010000325.1:0-1703 GCA_039188975.1 Actinomycetota bacterium | reverse complement strand
GACTGGCCGACGGTGTTGGTGATCGTCTCTTCTTCTTCGGGCGTGACGCCAGTGACCGAACCGCCCGGATCATCAGGCGAGTACGAATCGTCCTCGTCCTGCGCTGAAGCCACGCTTGGGAGGGCCAGTGCGGCAAAGAACAGCGCACCTACCACCAGGGAAAATTTCGACCGTACACGCATCGCACTACCTCGCCGCTGGCGTGACACCTGTGTCACGGCGCTTCAACCTAGCGCGACCATCGGCAGGCCGCCACCCAGCGTGACAGGTTCGTCGCCACTGGCGCATGTTACGACGACACGGACACCCGTTGATTCTCGACCACCGTCGCTGACCAGCTGATAGTGCCATCCCGCCCGTCGTAGCTGACCGAGACCACGTCGTCGTTGACCAACGGTTGATGCCACACCTCGAGTGAGTAGGGCCGACTCGGGTCGATGAACCCTTCGAGCTCGAACACGATCGTCTGGCTCGCGCCGTCCGGCGGAACCGGAACGCTGACCAAATGCCGCCACTTCCCGTACTCGACCGCACTCGTGGCGTCCACAGCGATCCCGTTCACGATCACAGTCTCGACGGTGAACGGGCTGTAGAGCGAGAGCAACACTTGGTTGGTCGCGCCTTCAAATCGGGGTCCGGTGGCGTAGGCCGGAGCGTTTGCCGGAACCGTACTTGCCAGTTCGATCGTCGCTCGGGCGGTAACCGAACCATCGTCCGCCCGTGTCACCGAGTAGTCGACGGAGCGGTCGAGATAGATGTCGAGCTTGCTGGCGGTGGCATTCGCCTGGACCACCGCCAAGAGATCGGTGCTCGTCGTGCCAGCCAAGACAAACGACCGTTGCAGCTTCACCGACTCGAGGAACGCGTTCTCCGCGTCGTCGAACGTGACGACCTGGAGCCGACCGGCCCGCGCCGCGGGGCCCAGAAGCCGACCGAGTTCCTCGGGCCCGGGCAGATCCTGACCTTCAAGCTCGGTGAGGATCGACGACGCGCCCAGCGCGAGCTGGTCAAACAACTCGGTGCGGTCGGCGCCCACGAACTCGTACTGCTCGCGGAAGAAGTAGTCCTCCGCGTTCGCCGGCGTGACCGGCTCGGCGCGGCCTGGGATGGTGATCTCGCCGGCGATGCCGAGCAGATCGATCAACGCCCACTGATCGAGGTAGAGCACCCCGTCGATCGGCTCGTCGAACGCATCAGCGAAGAGCACCCGGGTCACCTCTGCGACAACACCGATGTCCGGCGAACTCGTCACGTTTTGTGGGAATCGGGTGACCCGTCCCATCTCGCGATACCAGCTCGATACGGACGATTCGTCGAACCCCGACGATGCAGCCACCTCGAGGAGCTTCTGGTAGCGACCGGAGTCGACGAGCGACGGCACGCCATCGTCGAACCGCACGAACGCCCAACTCCCCATGAAACCGCCGAGCTCGCGGCTCTCACCTGGCGTGCCGAAGATCACGAAGTAGTGGCGTGCACCATCGCCGCCGGCGAGCCCGGGCACGAAGGTTGCCGCCTCTGCGGCTAGTCGGGCATCGGGTAGGAAGTCAGCGATCTCCGCAGTGAGTTCGGTGATCCGGTCGTTCACCACCGGCAGCACCCATGGAGATCGATCGACCTGAAGCTCAGCGAGCGCACCTTCGAGCGTGTCGACCACACCAACCAGCTGGGGCGCGGCATCGCTGATGGCGTCGAGGTCGATG
>JBCCYT010000324.1:0-1757 GCA_039188975.1 Actinomycetota bacterium | reverse complement strand
GCAGGGTGCGAGACGTCATCGGTCGACGGGCTCTGCGATGAAGCGATAGCCGACGCCGCGAACGGTCCCGATGATCGCGGGGGCAGATGGGTCGTCGCCGAGGGCCTTGCGGAGGTTGCCGATGTGGACGTCGACAATGCGTTCCTCGCCGAAGAAGTCCTGGCCCCACACCCGCTCGATGAGCTGATGGCGAGCGAAGACCCGTTTGGGGGATTCGGCCAGCGCCAAGAGCAACTGGAATTGCAGCGCGGTGAGATCGGCAGGTTCACCGGCTCGGGTGACGGTGTGTTGATCGATGTCGATCGTCAGCCCGTCGAACTGAAGGACGGCGTGTTCGATGGGGGCCGCCGCCCCTCGCGATCGGCGCAGCACCGCTTTCACGCGGGCCACGACCTCGCGAGGTGAGAACGGTTTGGTGATGTAGTCGTCGGCACCGACCGATAGGCCGATCAGGCGATCGGTTTCCTCTGTCGCTGCGGTCAGCATGATCACGTAGGTGTCCGAGGTACGACGGATTTCGCGCAACGCGTCGACACCGTTGAGCTTCGGCATTCGCACATCCATCACGATGAGATCGATCGCCGGATCTCGACGCATGCGTTCGACGGCGGCTTCGCCGTCGGCGAGTTCTTCGACGTCGAAGCCATCGTCGGTGAGGTACGAGTGCACGAGACGGCGGATCGGTTCTTCATCGTCGACAACGAGAATGCGGCTCATGGGTGTGGAGTTAGGACGGACGTGAGGTGGCGGACCGGTCGTCGACGGCGGAGAACGACCGGTCCGCTGACCCTACTGGGGGTCGATCACGTGCTGGGTTCTGTGTCGCCTTCGTCGGGGTCGCCGCTTTCGGATCCGCTGCTGCTGGGCGGCTCGGGTGCGGTCACCGGAGCCGTCGTTTCGCCAGCGAGGACCGCCCGGCGGTGCTGGTACTCCGCCTGATCGATCTCGCCCCGGGCGAAGCGCTCGTCGAGAAGTGCTCGCGCACTACTGACTGGCGGGGTCGGAGGCGCCGGCGGCGGGGTCGGGGCGGCGGTGTTGTCGCCTCGGCGGCGCCTCCAGAGGTACACGCCGCCGCCGATGGCGGCGAGGAGCAACAGCAGGAAGAAGAAGCCTTCCCCATCGCCCCCGCCACGGTGGTTGGCGAGAACGCCGATGTCGGAAGCGAGCGAGAGGTCGGTGAGTGTGCTGGTCACGGGGTGACTCCAATTCGTTGGGAGGGGATTGGGAGTCATCGTCGTGGCCGCCCGTGAAGGGTCGATCGCGGCGTTTATCAAGCTTGTGTGAAGCTCGGTAGGGTGCGCGTCATGAGAGAAGAGCGCCCGTTTCGTGTTCTCGGTTTGCAACAGATCGCCATCGGTGGTCTCGATCTCGGTGCGCTGAGCCGGTTGTGGGTCGACACGCTTGGTGTCGAGAAGGTCGGTGACTACACGAGCGAGTCCGAGAACGTGCAGGAAGACATCCTTCGTCTCGGTTCCGGTGCACATGCCGTCGAGGTCGACCTGATGCAGCCGCTCGACCCCGACTCGCGGCCGAAAGTGCACGACCCGTCGCTCAACCACGTCGGCCTCTGGGTTGACGACCTCCCCGCTGCGGTCGAATGGTTGACCGAGCAGGGAATGCGGTTCACGCCCGGCGGCATTCGCCCAGGAGCGGCCGGTCACGACATCGTCTTCGTGCACCCGAAAGGCAACGACGAGTTCCCGCTCTCGGGCGAGGGCGTCTTGATCGAGCTCGTGCAAGCCCCCGACGACGTCATC
>JBCCYT010000323.1:0-1766 GCA_039188975.1 Actinomycetota bacterium | reverse complement strand
TTGCGATTGGCGACCTGAACGCAACAGCGAGGGAGCGACGCCCCGTTCGTCGCTGTGACGCTGGGTCGGGCAGGCTGGAGAGATGGCTGACCTGTTCGAATTGGTCGATCTGGATGTGCAGCGCACCGTGGGGATTACGGCGACGTTCGCTGATGGCTACGTGGCCTCGTTCGATGTGGTCGAGCTGCGGCTCGGGTGCCCGTGCGCGACATGTCGAGCGTTGGGTGAGCGAGGTGAGGTGCCGTGGCCTCGACCGGGAAGCCCGACCCCGCTCAGCATCAGCGACGCCAGCTTCCACGGCGCGTGGGGCGTCAACTTCGTGTGGAACGACGGCCACTCGACCGGCATCTACACGTTCGAGTATCTGCGCCGGTGGTCAGAGGACCGACCGGTCTGAGCATTCAGCTCAGAAGGAGCTGATCGGTTCGCCGAACGCTGAGCAGTTGGCGTTCTCACACATCGAGGCTTCACCGATGGCTTCGGGCGGGAGTGCGCTCACGCCGCAGGCGGGGCAGATCGGTGAGACATCGTCGTCGTCGATCTCGTCCCACAGGTCGCTCATCGGCGGTCAGCCGTGCTCGATCCGGGCTTCGAGTCGCAGCTCGATGCCGTTGGCGGTGCCGCCTGGGGTGAGCGCATCACGCGTCGAGGTGTGTGCGTCCCATACCCAGACTTCGACGTCGGTGAGCCACTCGTCGTTTTCGAGTGCGGCGTTGATGAGCTTGCGGGAATAGCGAGCGGCTTCGATCGAGGGCATCTCGGTTTCGAGTCCGATTTCGCGTTCGGTTTCGACTCGGGCGACAACGGCGAGTGCTTCATCGACGGCGGTGTCGGCGAGTCCGTCGAGCTGTTTCGCGCCGGCCCGGTCGGTGGCCGCGCGCTGCTTGCGGCGGTGCTTCTTGCGTTGCGCTTTCGACATGCCAGCGGGGTCGGTCACGCCATGACGCTACGGCCGCCGGCTGCTGCTGCAGACGGTTTGACCCAGAAGACCCTTGCGTTCATCGCTTTCATGTACTTTCATGCTTTTCTGTGACAGACCAGCTGCTTCTGGATTTCGACCGGGCATTCGAACTCCATGTGACCATGACCGGCGTCGCCGACGAGCTCGACACCGACCGCAATGTGCTCGCTGGCCTGTTTGCCGATGCGGAACGGTTCCTCGGTGTCGTGAGCCGTTACGCCGACGATCAGCTGCGCGCTGCCGCGGAGCTGTTGCGCAGCGAAGGGGACGATCTGGCTCGGCGCTTGCGGATGATCGCCCTCGGTGGACCCGAGATCAACGCTGGTCTCGCCGCGCTCGAAGCCATCCGGGCGAACTGGGATCTGATCGACAACAAGGGCGACGTCGACGGCAACGACGGTGTTGTCTCTCGCTCCGATCTCGAATGGGCCGCCGAACATCTCGATGGCGACGCTGCGGACGCGGCTCGGTGGCTGCTCGATCATCCCGACTTCTTCGCCGCCGTCGAAACCGCAAAGCAGAACAGCGACTATCTCGCCAACGGCGGCGCCGGCTTCGCTGCCGCTGACGGGGATAGCGATGGCAAGTTGTCGATCGGCGACATCGATTCCTACCTCACCAAACTCGACACGTGGGCAACGCTGGTGCCGTACATGGCCTCGATCGACGTTGCCGCTCACGGCGGCGACCTCGACGGGTTCATGTCCAAAGCCGACTTCGAAGCCTTCCTCGACGACCAAACCCTCCCACCACAGGTCCGCCAAGCTGCACAACAGGTCCTCGACGACTCGGCGTTTCATGAATC
>JBCCYT010000322.1:0-1801 GCA_039188975.1 Actinomycetota bacterium | reverse complement strand
TCGCTCGCTGAACGGCTCGTCGAAAAGCACGTCGAGGAGACCGGCGTCGCGCCGAAGACGGTCGGCCTCGTGCTGTGGGGCACCGCCGCGATGCGTACGACCGGCGACGACGCCGCCGAAGCGCTGGCACTGCTCGGCGTTCGCCCCCAATGGAACGACGAAAGCGGCCGGGTTGTTGGCCTCGAGGTGATCCCGCTCGAAGAGCTGGGTCGACCCCGTGTCGATGTCACCTTGCGCATCTCCGGGTTCTTCCGCGATGCCTTCCCGCACGTCATTGCCTTGCTCGATGACGCAGTTGCGATGGTGGCGGCCCTCGACGAGCCAGCCGACCAGAACCCGATCGCCGCGGCGGGTGTCGCGGACGCTCGTATCTACGGCCCGCCTCCCGGTGGCTACGGTTCCGGCATCCTTCCCGTGCTCGAATCCCGTGATTGGCGCAGCGACGCCGACTTGGCCGAGGTGTACTTGGCGTGGTCGGGCTTCGCCTACGGCCGGGACCGGTTCGGCACCTCCGAGCCCGAAGCTATGCGGCGTCGGTTCGCTGCCATCGAGGTCGCGGTCAAGAACCAGGACAACCGTGAGCACGACATCTTCGACTCCGACGACTACCTCCAAGATCACGGCGGCATGGTCGCTGCGGTCCGAGCGCTGAGCGGTCGAGAGCCCAAGGCGTGGTTCGGCGACTCGGCCGACCCGGCCAACCCGAAGGTCCGCAGCCTTGCCGAGGAAGCCGCCCGGGTCGTGCGCAGCCGGGTGCTCAACCCCAAGTGGATCGGCGCGATGCAGCGCCACGGCTACAAGGGCGCGTTCGAGCTGGCCGCGACCGTTGACTACCTGTTCGGCTACGACGCCACCGCCAAGGTCGTCGAGGACTGGATGTACGAGCGGGTGACCGAGGCCTATGTCGGCGATGCCGAGATGAAGGCGTTCTTCGAAGAGTCCAACCCGTGGGCGTTGCGATCGATCGCGGAACGACTGCTCGAAGCCGACCAACGCGACATGTGGGATGCCACGCCCGAGGCTCGGGCCACGCTCGAGGCGGCAATTCTCGAAGCCGAAGCCTGGGAAGAGAGCCGGTGACCGATCGGCGGTTCCCGTTCGCGGCGGTCGTCGGTCAAGACGACGCCAAGCTCGCGCTCCAGCTCGTCGCCGTCGACCCTCGCATCGGGGGTGTGTTGCTTCGCGGCGAAAAGGGTTCGGCCAAGACGACGCTCGCTCGGGGACTCGCCGCTCTGCTGCCCGGCGATGCCGGCTTTGTCGACCTGCCGCTGGGCACCACCGAGGATCGCCTGATCGGCAGCCTCGATCTCGGCAAGGTGCTCACCGAGCACGACGTGCAGTTCACGCCCGGGCTGCTCGCCGCTGCGCATGGCGGGGTGCTGTACGTCGATGAAATCAACCTGCTGGCCGACCACCTCGTCGACACCTTGCTCGACGTTGCCGTCTCGGGCACCAACCGGGTCGAACGCGACGGCGTCTCCCATGCCCACGACGCTCGCTTCGTGCTGGTTGGTTCGATGAACCCTGAAGAGGGTGAACTGCGACCGCAGCTGCTCGACCGCTTCGGCTTGTCGGTCAGCATCACCGCCAGCCTCGACCCGACGGAGCGGGCCGAAGCGGTCCGCCGCCGGCTGTCGTTTGATGCGGGCGACGATGACGGCGTCGATGCCGAGACCGCACGGCTGGCGGCTGCGATCGCCGAAGCCGGGCCGGCCGAGGTGCCCGACGAACTGGTCGAGACGGCCAGCCGGCTGGCCCTTGCGGTCGGCGCGGAAGGGCTTCGAGCCGACATCGTGCTGTG
>JBCCYT010000321.1:0-1837 GCA_039188975.1 Actinomycetota bacterium | reverse complement strand
GTTGTCAGACACCCGCGTCGACGAATGGCAAGCCGACATCGACGCCTACGCCACCACCCGCGACCTCCCGGCGATCGACGGCACCAGCCGTCTCAGCACCGCACTCCGATTCGGCACCGTCTCGCCCCGATCGCTCGCCGAGGCCTACGGCGTTCACACGCCGGGCCGCGAAGGTTTCGTTCGTCAGCTCGCATGGCGAGATTGGTACGCGCACCTGACCTACCAGTTTCCCAACATCGACCGCCACGCCATCCGCCCCGAGTACGACAACATCGAATGGCAACACGGGCCCGACGTCGATGACGAGTTCCAAGCCTGGGCCGACGGCCAGACCGGCTATCCGATCGTCGACGCTGGCATGCGCCAACTCGCCCAGACCGGGTGGATGCACAACCGGGTCCGCATGATCACCGCCTCGTTCCTCGTCAAGGATCTGCTCATCGACTGGCGCCGCGGCGAACGCCACTTCCGTCACCTTCTGAGCGATGCCGAACCATCCCAGAACGCGGGTAACTGGCAATGGGTCGCCGGCACCGGAACCGATGCTGCGCCCTACTTCCGTATCTTCAACCCGACCTCGCAGAGCAAGAAATTCGATCCAGCCGGCGACTACATCCGCCAGTGGGTTCCCGAACTCGCGTCACTCGACAAGACAACCATCCATGAGCCGGCCGCCGCTGCCCCGCTCGACCTCGCAGCCGCCGGCGTCGTACTCGGCGACACCTACCCGGCTCCCATCGTGAACCACGCCGTCGCTCGCGACCGCACCCTCGCCGCGTACAAGACCGCTCTCGGCCGCTAAGGCCCACAAGACCGCTCTCGGCCGCGAAGGCCACAAGACCGCTCTCGGCCGCTGAATTCCCGCCCTGTCGCCGGTTCGAACCCGTACGCTTTCGGCCATGACTCGTGTCTTCTCCGGAATTCAGCCCACGGGCGAACAACACCTCGGCAACTTCCTCGGAGCGACCCGCAACTGGGCCCGCAAGCAACACGAGTCCGATGCGTTCTTCTGCATTGTCGACCTCCACGCACTCACGATCCGACACGACACACTCGATGCCGTCCGGACCGGGTCGCTTCGTCTCGCCCAGATGTTGATGGCGGTTGGCCTCGACCCCGATGTGTGCACCTTGTTCGTGCAGTCACACGTTCGGGAACACGCCGAACTCGGCTGGATGATGGAGTGCAACGTCGGCTACGGCGAGCTCAACCGCATGACCCAGTTCAAAGACAAGAGCAACCAGCAGTCGTTCATCTCGGCCGGCCTCTTCACCTACCCGGCGCTGCAGGCTGCCGACATCTTGCTGTACGACACCGACGAGGTGCCGGTCGGCGACGATCAGCGACAACACATCGAAATCACCCGCGACATCGCCGAGCGGTTCAATTCGCACTACGGCGAGACCTTCGTGTTGCCGCAGGCCGTCATCCCGGCGACAGGAGCCCGAGTGATGGACCTCCAGCAGCCAACGAACAAGATGTCGAAGTCACTCGACTCGCCCAAGGGCACCATCGGGTTGCTTGATGAGCCCAAGCAGATCGAGAAGAAGATCAAGAGCGCGGTGACCGACACCGACGGCGACGTGCGATTCGACATCGATGCCAAACCCGGCGTCTCGAACCTGCTGTCGATCCTCGGTGCCGCGACCGACCGTGAACCAGCGACGCTTGCCGACGACTACGACCAATACGGCGCGCTGAAGCTCGACACCGCCGCGGCGGTGATCGAGCTACTGGAACCGATCCAGGCCCGGTACCGAGAGCTCGAAGCCGACCCGGCGGAGACCGCTCGACTCCTGAAGATCGGTGCAGACAAAGCACGAGAGATCGCATCGAC
>JBCCYT010000320.1:0-1852 GCA_039188975.1 Actinomycetota bacterium | reverse complement strand
GGTGTTGATGGTGCTGCACGATCTCAACCACGCCGCCTCGTTCTCGGATCACATGGTCGTGCTCGAGAGCGGCCGGGTCGTCGCCTCGGGTGACCCGTGGACGGTGCTGACCGTCGATCTCCTCCGTGAGGTGTTCGGCGTCGAAGCCTCGATCGTGCCCGATCCTCGCACCGAGCGTCCGCTCATCGTTCCCCATGCGGCGGCGCAACGAGGTCGGACCAACGACCACAAGGACTGACCAGTGACGGCTCGATGGAATCGGCTCGCGGCGTCGTTGATGGGGGTTGCTGCGCTCGCAGCAGCGTGCGGATCTGGTGACGAAACCGCTGACCGCCAGACGGCGAGCTCACCGCCGGCCGAGGCGTCGGAGGCGGAGGAGCCACTGGTGGCCGATACCGACGAGGCATCGGCCTCGGCGTCGTCGGATGTACACGAGACGGAACCCGCCCTCGAGGAGACGACGGAGCCGATCGTCGTCACCCACAAGTTCGGTGCGACCGAGGTGCCCCGCAACCCTCAGCGGGTCTTGTCGCTCGGCTTCAGCGACCAGGACGATCTGCTGGCGCTGGGCATCGTGCCTGTCGGCATCCTCGACTGGTTCGGCAACCAACCCAACGCAGTCTGGCCGTGGGCTCAGCCGCTGCTCGGTGGCGCCGAACCCACCGTGATCCCGGCCGTGATCGAGCCGTCCGTCGAGCTCATTGCGTCGACCGAACCGGACCTGATCATCGCTGTCTCACAAGGACTCACCCAGGAGCAGTACGACCTGCTTTCGGAGCTGGCACCGACCGTGGCCCAGCACGCCGACTACCCCGACTACGGCGCACCGTGGCAGGAGCGCACGCGGTTGATCGGTGCGGCCTTCGACATGGCCGACGAGGCCGAGGGGCTCATCGCCGGTGTCGAGGAGCGCTTCGCCGAAGTGCGCACGGAACATCCCGAATTCGAGGGTCGCAGCGCTGCGGTGGCGTTTGCGTTCAACGACCAGCCCGGTGTCTACGCCTCGAGCGACGTCCGAGCGCAGATCCTCGAGAGCATCGGCTTCGTCACCCCGCCCGAGTACGACGAACTCGCCGGCGACGCCTTCTACGTCAACGTGAGCGAGGAGCGCGTCGACCTGTTCGACACCGATGTCATCGTGTGGATCGCAACCAACGACGTGGTCATGCAGGGGGTGATCGATTCGCCGATCCGAGAGATCATGCGAGCCCCCTCCGAGGGCCGCGAGGTCTTCACCTCGACCCTGGTGAGCGGTGCGTTCTCCTTCGCCAGCCCATTGAGTATCGACTTCCTGCTCGACGAGCTCGTTCCTGAGCTCGCTCTCGCCATCGACGGCAACCCAGCCACCGAGGTTCCCTCGGCGGTCGCAATTGGCGCGGCCGGCTGACCGCACACCCGGCGCATCGCTCAGACCTCCGCTGGTGATTCTCGGAGGCGATGATCGGGCGTGAAGAGGGCCCGGCTGATCCCGAGGGTCATCACCGTCGACGTGATCGCGACCGAGCCGAGCACGAGGAACATCACTGCGGCTTGCACGAGCACCGCATCCTGGGCGTCGATTCCGGCCAGAACCAGACCGACCATGGCCCCCGGCAGGAACACGATGCCGACCGATTTGGTTCGCTCGATCTGCGGGATCAAGGCCTGCTGCAGCGCCCGCCGGGCGTGCGGTGCGAACGCCTCTCGGCTGTCGAGCCCGAGTGCCAGGCGGGCCTCGATCTCATCGGCGTGCTCGTCGACCTCGGCTACCAATCGTTTGGTGACCAACACGACCGCGCCGAGCGCGTTGCCGATCATCATGCCCGCCAGCGGAACGAGCGCCCGGCCCTGCAAGGGAAAGACGTCGAGGCCG
>JBCCYT010000319.1:0-1944 GCA_039188975.1 Actinomycetota bacterium | reverse complement strand
TCTAGCGTGAACGTTCAACTCCAACCAACTAGGCTGACCTGGTGCCTGCCGACGGACCCTGGCTCACCGAGTCGCAACTGCGGACGTGGGTGTCGTTGATCGCCTTCCTCGAAGTTCTTCCGGCCGCAATCGATGCCCAGTTGCGAGCGGATCTCGACGTCAATCGGTTCGAGTACTCGTTGCTCGCCATGCTGTCGGAGGAGGCCGATGAAACCCTCGTGATGAGCGACCTTGCGTCCGTTTCGTTTGGCTCGCTCTCTCGTCTCTCACATGCTGTCGGGCGGCTCGAAAAACGTGGATGGGTCGAGCGTCGCGAGGACGCACGCAGCGGACGGCGACGCACGACGGTGTCGCTTACCGCCGCGGGTCGCCGAGCGGTTGTCGAGGTTGCTCCCAAACACGCTGCTCACGTCCGATCGGTCCTGATCGAACCGCTCACTGACGACGACGTCAGCGCGCTCGGCACAATCGCTCGCAAGCTGGTCGCAGCTGCGGACCCGACCCGGGCGGCACAACTCGATGCGCTCCTCCCTGCAGTCGTCGCCCGCAATCTGGGGTCGGCTACGGCGCTGAACGGCGAACACGCCGAGTGATGACTCGGGTGAACGTTGTCGTGACCCGCTCCACGAACCCCGCCTCGATCACCTCGTCCGACGCCGGTAGGGACGGTGTCGGTGGGGAGGGTGGCGACGGGTCCTCGGTGATGCCGGTGCGAGAAGCCTGAGCCACTGCGGCGTGAAAGTCGGACGCAGCGCCCTCGGAGGCCCGCATCGCCCGCTTCACCAACTCGCGACCAAGCACCCGATACGCCTCGAAGTCGCGGTCGGTGAAGAGCTGATCGCCGGTGCTGATGTTCGGAAACTCCGGATGGGTCTCGGCGTAGCTGTGGACGTCCGGAGGGAGGCCATCGACCATTGCGGCGTCGATGACGAGCAGCTGGCCGGTACGTGGCTGATCTTCGCCCTCGACCGGGATCTCGAACGTTCCGAAGGCAAAGCCCTGTTGGGCAACCCGGCCCAGCGACGATGAAGGGCTCGGGTCGAGAACGTACTGCCGTCCGCTGTCCAGCGTGTCCTTCTCCGGATCACCAATGGGTTGCCGCGTCTTCCAGATGTCATCGATGACGACTTCGATTCCGAGGTCAGCTCGTGCGATCTCGACCGCCTCGGCGAACGTCGACAGCGCGTGGGGCCCGTCGCCCGCAGCGGAGATGGCGACGATGGTCGTGCACCCGCGCCGCATCGCTTCCACGATCGCAAGGTTCTCCCAATGGCCGCCGTCGGAGACATAGAGATACGGAGCATCGTGGGCGTGCTTGCCGCGAAGCTCGCGCAGATACCAGGGCCATCCGGGATTGTGGTGCCAGCGCTTCAGCTGCTTCGGTGGAGTCGGGGTGTCGCCGAGCGGTCCATCGACAACCCACTGTGGGTGTGGGAGCCAAACGCCGAGGCGCACATTGAGCAAGGCGAGAAGCCGACCGACCTGCTGGCCAATGCGCATCTTGCCCATCGCCGGGCTGACCGCAGCACCAGAAATGGCGGTGAGGCCGGGAAGGTTGACGTCCCAGCCCCTCCGCCGAGTCAAACGGCGGCGGTACTCCCATGTGGGCAGCCATCCGACCTCGGGTCCTCCGATGTAGGAGCGTGACGCGGTGAACGAAACGGACTGTCGGCCGGTGGGGGACTTTCGTGCCTCATTCACGTTCGCGGCCATGCAGAGCACGAGCTCGGTGCCATCACCGGGGCCGCCGTCGAGATAGCCGGCCCGGCTCGACTGCGCATCGTCATGCTTGGGGTCGAGCACAGCGATGCCGCTGTTGCTGGCTCTGTGATCGTCGGTCTTGGAAGTACCGGCGTCGCTCGTTGTCTTCGTGTCGCTGGTCTCGATCGGCACGATCTCCGCCCATGCGGCGTCCTTGTACTCACGACGGCCGATCGTTCGCCT
>JBCCYT010000318.1:0-1966 GCA_039188975.1 Actinomycetota bacterium | reverse complement strand
GATGATGCAAAGGGGGTCCTGCCGGAGGCGTCGCGGCCGTTGATGTCCTCGCCTCGCTCGAGCAGCCAGGTCGCGAACTCGGGTGTGATCGCGTCGGCAATTCACGCCGTTGACTTGGACGCCCCTGCCTCGTGAGCACCGATCTCGCAACGTTCCATCGCCGCGTGGACCTCGGCGTAGTCCCCGGACTCACCCGCCGCGTTGAGCAGGTCGTTGAGTTCGGGCACCAGCGTCTTGCGGAGACGAGCCATCACACCGCCAAGATTGGGAGACGAGCAGCGGCCATCCGGAGTAGCATCGCCCACATGGAGACGACGGCGCAGGCAGAACAGATAACGGCCCTGCGGGTTGCGTTGAGTGCCGGCCCACACCCGGATACTCCACCTTCGACTGAGCTCGCACAGCCATATGGACCTGATGATTCGCTCCCGGAAGAGGCCGCCGAAGCGCTTGCATCGCGGGCTTCAGAGCTGAGCGAACGGGCTCGGCGCCTCGGCCTTGCCTGACCGCACCGGCGAAACTCCGTCCGTCGAAGTGACCGACGAAGCGCTGGGTGACATCGTTCGTCAACTCGATGCCGATACGGCATGGTCCTTTACTCGGCTGGACATGCTTCCTGCACTGCAAGTGCTGGCGGAGCGGTGGCCGAATCTCCCCGAAGTTCAGGGGGCGCCTGGCCGGCGCTACACCGCCGATGGAATGACGGTCGCGCTTTTCCACCTCTTGGTCGTGGGCCCAGACAGTGGCCCCGTGACGGTCTATGCCGTCGACGTGTGGACGACCGACCCTCGCTGACCCTCGTCGCCCTCACCGTTGCTCTTGCGTTTGAACTGGGCTGCTACGAGTTGCTTGCCGTCATGCACGTGGTCGTCGACGCGGCATGACGAGCCACACGAGCGCCAGCGTGATGAAGCCGAACAGCAGTGCGGGCCAGGCGCCGAGTTGCACGGACAGCGTGCGGCCGGTGCGGAGTTCGACCGTGTCGTACAGGACCTTCTGTTCGCTGACGGCGGTGCGCTGCAACACCTCGCCGTCGGGAGCGACGACGGCGGAGAAACCGGTCGGCGCGGCCTGCAACACATAGCGGTCGGTTTCCACGGCGCGCAGTCGGCTCGAGGCGACCTGTTGGGTTTGCACGATCGTGAGCCAATAGCTCGAACCGTTCGTCGGGTTCATGAGGATCTGGCCGCCGTTGCCGATCGCGTCGCGAGCCCGGTGATCGAAGAACACCTCCCACGAGATCGAGATGCCGAGCCGACCGACATCGGTGTCGAGCACGGCCGGGTCGGTGCCGGACCGCACATCGCGGCCAGGGATCTCGGAGCTGAAGTTCTCGATGAACCCCCGCAGCGGCACGAACTCGCCGAACGGCACGGTGCGGACCTTGTCGTACCGGTCGGTGACGGTGCCGTCGGGCGATTGGGCGATCGAATAGTTGGCGTTGGCGAGACCATCGTCGGTCGGTTCGAACCAGCCGCTCACCACCACGGCATCCAAGTCGGCAGCGAGCTGGGTGAGGCGATCGGTCGCCTCGGTCGTGCGGAGCAGATCGTCGTCGCAGCGGGTCGGTGTGAGTCGACCATCAGACGACGGGTGCACGACGTCTTCGGGCCACAGCACGAGATCGATGTCGCGGTCGATCGTCTCCGACGCCGCCATGTGGCGCTCGAACACGGCTCGGGTCGTGCACACATCAGCCCGCGTGTTCTGCGGCCCACCGCCCTGCACGACCGCCACGTCGATCGTGTCGATCACCTCGACTCGAGTGCTGCCGAGCATGCCGCCGACAACCAGTACGAACATCGCGATCAAACCGATGCGCACATCACGTGATCGGCGGATGAGATCGCCGGTGGTGATGCCGGCGAACGCCATCGCAACGGTGAGACCGGGGGACCCGAACGTGCGGGCGGTGATCCACCACGGAGTCGACACGCCGATCATTGCGTAGGTCGCGATCGGGGTG
>JBCCYT010000317.1:0-1988 GCA_039188975.1 Actinomycetota bacterium | reverse complement strand
CGCAGCACGGTCACTCCGGATCAGATCGACGAGCTCGGGCACATGAACGTCCGCTACTACGGCGTCAACGCCTCGGCGGCGACTCGGGCGGTGTGTGAGCAGCTCGGTCTGCCTCGCCTGGCGATGCGCAGCGCCTACACCCGTCACCATCGCGAACAGATGGAAGGCAACGACCTCGTCGTCCGCAGCGCCGTCGTGCCTGGCGGTGAACGGCTGCGGATCTACCACGAGCTGCGCAACGACACCGACGACGACCTTGCCGCAACGTTCGTGCACGAACTCGACCATCCCTCCATCGACGCGCCCGCGTTCGAACTGCCGGCATACGGCGCGCCTCGCAGCCTCAGCCTCGACACCGATGCGCTCGCCAGCGCCCCCACCCCCGAACGGCTCCATGAGCTCGGGCTGGCGATGCGCAAACCCCGCGAGGTCGACACCGACGACACGCACGGCGCCGACATCGTCCCGCCGTCCAACTACGCGATGTTGCTGTTCGGCGGCGAACCGTTCGAAGAGTACGAATGGATCCGCACCCTGCCCAACGGTGACCGGTACGCGTATGCGGTGATGGAGCAGCGGATCTGGATCCGCCCCGGGCCGGTGCCGGTCGGTACGCCGATCCAGAGCTTCCGGGCGTCGCTCGAACTGGGGGAGAAGATCGGCCGGGCGATCTCGTGGTGCTTCGACACCGACACGGGCGAACCGATCGTCGTGTCGGAATCGATCGACCTGTGCTTCAACCTGACCCAGCGCCGAGCGATGCCGATCCCGGCCGGGTCGCGCTCCACCGACGACCCCGACTATCACCCCGAACTCGCGCCCCGCTGACGTCGACACCGAACCGCGTCACACGGCGCGAGTAGAACAGCAGGCATGGCCGATCCGTTCGAAGTCGAAGCGCTGGGGCATCTTCGTGCCCTGACCGCTCGGCCCGACGCGTCGTTTCGCGACGGCCAACTCGACGCCATCCGTGAACTCGTCGAACACCGGCGACGGGTACTGGTCGTGCAGCGCACCGGGTGGGGCAAGTCCGCCGTCTACTTCATCGCCACCAAGATGCTGCGCGAGCGAGGGCTCGGCCCGACCCTGCTGATCTCGCCGCTGCTCGCGTTGATGGACAACCAGGTCGACGCCGCCCGTCGTATGGGGCTGCGGGCGGCGGTGATCAACAGCTCCAACCGCGACGACTGGGACGCGATCCAGGCCGAGGTCGAAGCCGGCACGATCGACTTGCTACTCGTGTCGGAGCAGCGGCTCAGTAACGAGAAGTTCCGCACCGAGTTCCTGCCGCATGTCGGCGACCGGGCCGGGTTGCTCGTGGTCGACGAGGTGCACTGCATCTCCGACTGGGGTCATGACTTCCGGCCCCACTACCGCCGCATCGGCGCCTTCCTCCAGAGCCTGCCGGCGGGCACACCCGTGATCGGCTGCACCGCCACCGCCAACGACCGGGTCGTTGCCGACGTACAACGACAGTTCGGCGATGATCTCGAGACGTTTCGCGGCGAGCTCGCTCGCGACGGGCTCCGACTCGAAGTCCACACCGACAAGCGCCGCCCCGACACTCGCCTCGCCTGGCTCGCCGAGAACATCCCGCAGCTCCCCGGCAGCGGCATCGTCTACTGCCTCACCCGCGGCACCGTCTTCCTTGTGGCCGACTTCCTCGAGGCCCACGGCATCACCTGCAGTCGCTACGTCGGCGGGGGAGCGATCGAAGACCAGGGAGCGAAGCAGCGTGATCTCGACGCCTTTCTCGCCAACGACGTGAAGTGCATCGTTGCCACGTCGGCGCTGGGCATGGGGTACGACAAACCCGACGTCGGCTTCGTCATCCACTACCAGATGCCTCAGAGCGCGATCGCCTACTACCAGCAGGTCGGGCGAGCCGGCCGAGCCCTGCCCGAGAGCTACGGCATCTTGCTGGCCGGCAGCGAAGACCGCGACATCCAGGACTGGTTCATCGACCAAGCCTTCCCCGACCCGGCCAT
>JBCCYT010000316.1:0-2063 GCA_039188975.1 Actinomycetota bacterium | reverse complement strand
GTTGCCAAACTCAAAGAAGCCGGTCTGGTCGTCATGCCGACGGTCGGCGCCCGGCGTCACGCCGAGAAGGTCGCCGAATGGGGCGTCGACGCCGTGCTGTGCCAGGGCGGTGAAGGAGGTGGCCACACCGGGTCGGTCCCGACCTCGTTGCTGCTGCCGCAGGTCATCGACGCCGTCGACATCCCGGTGATCGCGGCCGGCGGATTTCACGACGGCCGCGGGCTCGCCGCCGCGCTCGCGTGGGGCGCCGACGGGATCGCGATGGGCACCCGTTTCTTGCTCACCGCCGACTCGAAGGTGCCCGACGAGATCAAGCAGGCCTACCTTGCGACCCCGGTCACCGGGACCGTGGTGTCGACCGCGATCGACGGAGCGCCGCAGCGAGTCATTCGCACCGAGCTGGTCGACCAGCTCGAGGAGGCCGGGCTCACCCGCTTCCCGAAGGCAGCGCTCAACGCGCTGCGCTTCCGCAGCCTCACCGGCACGTCGATGCGCGACCTCCTGCGTGAAGGCCTCGCCATGAAGAAGAACCAAGACCTCTCGTGGGCCCAGCTCGCCATGGCGGCCAACGCTCCGATGCTCACGAAGGCGACCATGGTCGACGGTGAAATCGACGTCGGCATCTTGCCGACCGGCCAGTGTGTCGGCGTCGTCGACGATCTTCCGAGCTGCGACGAATTGATCCAGCGAATCGTCGCAGAGGCGGGGGAGGCCATGGATCGTCTCGTCGCGTCGCCATCGGCCTAGCATCCGACCGTCGGCGACCACTGCGCCGCCGAGCTGATCTCGTCCCAGGAGTTTCGTCATGACCGACACCGAGCTTCCCCCCGAGGAGGACCCTCGCCCCGACGGGCTCAAGCCCGCGAAGAGTCTGCTCTTGGTCAACACCGGTGACGGTCGTGGCAAGTCGTCCTCTGCGTTCGGCGTGGCGATGCGGGCCCGCGCTCGGGACTGGCCGGTTGCGGTCGTGCAGTTCCTCAAGAGCGACACGTGGGTCACCGGTGAGCAACTGATGGCGGAGCCGCTCGGGATCGATTTCCAGTCGCTCGGCGACGGGTTCACCTGGGACTCTGACGACCTCACGAAAGACGAAGCCGAGGCGAAGGAAGCGTGGCGCATCGGCAAGGAGCTCATTCAGGCGGATGGGCATCGCTTGATCGTCTTCGACGAGATCACGTATCCGCTGAATTGGGGCTGGATCGATGCCGAGGATGTCGAGGCCACCTTTCGGGACCGACCCGAGCGGGTTTCCATCGTTGCGACCGGACGCGATGCCCCCGACTGGCTCATGACGCTCGCCGACACCGTGACCGTGATGCAGAACCACAAGCACGCATACGAGCAAGGCATCGCCGCGAAAAAGGGCATCGATTTCTAGTGCGAGGTTTGTCGTGCTTGTCTTCGTGACCGGCGGCGCTCGTTCGGGAAAGTCCCGCGCCGCGCTCGAGGCGGCTCGCCACTGCGGCCGACCGGTCGTCTTCGTTGCCACGGCCACCGTCGGCGACGATGAGATGGCCGAACGGATCGCTCGCCACCAGGACGAACGACCGGCCGGCTGGGTCACCGTCGATGCGCCGCGAGCCCTGGCTGCCGCCATCGAAGCAGCCAACCCCGATGCCTGTGTGCTCGTCGATTGCCTGTCGCTGTGGGTCACCAACGAACTGCTGGCCGACGAGAATCTCTCGATCGAGCAACTCGACCCGATGCTCGACACCATCATCGCCGTTGCGGCCGACCGGCCGGGCCCCACGATCATCGTCTCGAACGAGGTCGGATCCGGGATCGTGCCCGACAACGCCCTCAGCCGCTCGTTCCGCGACCTTCTCGGCCGAGCCAATCAACGGGTTGCCGCGGCCGCCGATCATGCCCATCTTTCCGTCGCCGGCCGTCTCGTCGAGCTCGGCGCTGCCTCAGGAACCCTTCGTGTCTGACTCTGCGCTCGCCCGACTGCTCCTCAACCTGCCCGGACCCGATTCGGTCTCCCAGGCCGCAGTCGCCGAACGAGCGGCCACCACCCTTCGCCCCGCTGGTGCCTTCGCCCGACTCGACGACACCGCGGCATG
>JBCCYT010000315.1:0-2096 GCA_039188975.1 Actinomycetota bacterium | reverse complement strand
CTGCACGTCGTGCAGATGGGTCGCGGCCTGGCCTGGCTCGACACCGGAACCTTTGCGTCACTCGTCGAGGCAGGCGAATTCGTCCGCGTGCTCGAGACCCGCCAACGACTCAAGATCGGTTCTCCCGAAGACGTCGCCTACGAGATGGGCTTCATCAGCGCCACCCAACTCAAGGACCTGGCCGTACCACTGCTCAAATCCGGCTACGGGCAGGTCTTGCTCGAGCGAGCCGAACGCGGCATTGCTGAGGGCCGCTAACCGATTCGATCGACAATGACCTCGGCGGCTCGATCGGCCGGGGTCGACGAGGCGTCGAGGAGCACGTGGCGTTCCAGATACGCACGCGCCGCTTCCCGCACCTCGTGGCGCGGCCGAGGCGGGCAGGAGAGCACCGCTCGGAGCTCCTCGACGGTCGACGTATGGGCGAACCCCTCCTGGGGGTCGGCGAACATTGCCACTTGCTCGCCGTGGGGGTTGTGGTACGCAAGTTCGACGCCACTCGCAAGGGCGTCGAGGTTGACGGTGGAGAACCGACTGACGAGTCGCCCCGCCTCGCCGAGGAGTTCGTCAACGGGACGATCCGACGCTGCGAGCCGTGATCGGCCCCGTTCCGCAGCGTGGCGAGACAGCACGTAGGGCTGCTCGGCCCCTTCGCAAGCAGCGACGACCCCAGCCACCCATGATCGACGCGCCTCGACCAAGACGCCGTAGGTGAAGTTGGAGTTGATGAGCACCCCTCGACCGGTCGGACCCGCAGGTGCGTTCCAGAGTCGCGCAATCCGTTCGCTACCGACCGCCGTCGTCCGGTCGGCACCCAAGATCTCGCACGACGCCGGCCCAAGCGCAAAGACATGGTCGACCCGACGGTACGCATTGCGGTCGAGCCCGGTATCGACATCGTCGTAGTCCTGCACGCCTTCGACCCAACCAAAGGTCGGCACGCCCGATCCGTTGGCACGGTCGACCAGTGCCCGAGGTACGCCCCAGTCGTTCATCACCACGACGGCTCGGGTGTCGCGCAACAGGGTTTCGATCGAAACGGGCTCGGTGACCGAACGCGCCGATGCAGCAACGGTCGCAGCAAGGCGGCGCACCGTGGGTCGAAGGGAGTACAACGGTTTCCAGCTGATGACCGGAACGGCGAACGCAACCGACACCCCCCGGGCACGAAGGGTTGACGCCAACCGGTCGAGCTCGGTCAGGTGGTAGGGCGCCTGCGGGATCATCACGACCGCGGGTTCAGTCGGAGGTTCGCCAAGCCAGGTGTACTGGTCGGTCACGACCCCCAGGCCCCGATCCGATGCGGGTCGCGACCCCGACAGCCCGGTGACACGACATAGAGGTCGCCGGCACCTGGTGTACCCGGCGCGACGTCGACCGAAGCGGTGGTGATCACCAACTGATCGAGGTCAGGGCCAGCAAAGGTCGGGCACGTGACGAGCGGTGTCGGCACCTCGACGACCTCGACACAGGTCGATCCATCGAAACATCGCACGGCCTGGCCACCCCAGAAGGCGACCCAGAGCCGATCGTCGTCGTCGATGCTCATCCCATCGGGCGAGCCCCAGCTGTCCTCGGCAACGACATGAGGTCGGCGGTTCTCGACCGTGCCTCGTTCGAGGTCGTAGTCGAACGCATCGACTCGACCTGTTGGCGTGTCGATCCAGTACAGCGTGGCGCCATCGGCGCTCCACGCCAGACCATTCGCGATCGTGGCTTCAGCGACAAGCAGCTCCACGCCGGGCGCCGCAATCGACCACAGCGCGCCCGCGCCCTGGCGCGCATCACCGACCGTCATGGTCCCAGAGACGAATCGACCGGCCGGGTCGGCCTTGCCATCGTTGGCGCGCACATCCGGTGCCGTCATGGCGAGAGGCGCAACGATCGTTCCAACGTCGTCCACGAGACCAACCGGTGTCGATGCAAGAACGTCACCATCGGGGTTCAACACCACTGCGCCAACCGGCACCGCATGGCGACGAAGCAGACGAGTCGTCCCGTCAAGCGTGGTGGCGTGAATGAGGCCGTCGAGAATATCGACCCAGATGACCTCGCCGGTCTCAGCCCGCCAGACCGGCCCCTCCCCCAGCGTTGCG
>JBCCYT010000314.1:0-2150 GCA_039188975.1 Actinomycetota bacterium | reverse complement strand
GCGGCCGTCATCGTCTTGGCGGTGGCACTCAGCAAGACGCGACCAGGTGATGGCCAGTCCCAATGGCAGGGCATGACCGAGGACGAGGCCCGACAACGCCTCGACGAACGGCTGCCGAGCAAGATGCCGGCGCCTGCGAAGGCGGCGTTGACCGAAAAGATCGTTGGCCAGATGAAGGATAAGGGCGTCGTGATCGACCTCACCGACGACGCCATGGCGGCGGAGTCTGCGGCGGCGGTCGATGACGGCGCAGCCGCGACCGGCTGAGTCGACGGCGGGTTCGCGCACCCACCGTGTGACACCGGTCCGATGGTCGGCAGCGAGTCGCGCCGGTTGGCTACGGTCCGGAGATGGCTACCGACGCTGACGCTCCGACCGACCCGCTGACCCGTGCCCTGTCGGGGCTCGGCTTTCGAGCGATCGGGCCGGCGAGCCGAGGTGGCCGCATCGCTGACATTGCGGTGCATCCGACGAAGTCATCGACGTGGTACGTCGCGGTTGGGTCGGGCGGAGTCTGGAAGACGACAAATGCCGGCACGACGTGGACACCGATCTTCGACGAGCAGCGGTCATTCTCGATCGGGTGCATCGCCTTGGACCCCAACCGGCCCGACACGGTGTGGGTCGGCACCGGTGAGGCGGTTTCGGGTCGCCATGTCGCGTGGGGCGACGGCGTGTACCGCAGCGACGACGGCGGCACCTCGTGGCGCCACATGGGACTGGCGGCGAGCGAGCACATCGGTGCGATCCTGATCGACCCTCGCGACGGCGACGTCGTCCATGTCGCGGCCGAGGGCCCCCTGTGGTCGTCGGGTGGTGAACGAGGCGTGTTCACCACTCGGGACGGCGGTGAGACGTGGGAACACTCGCTGGCGATCGACGACGACACCGGCGTGACGTCGGCGGTGTTTGCGCCTGACGATCCAGACACGATCCATGCTGCGGCTTACCAGCGGCGCCGCAACGTGCGGGCGTTCATGGGCGGCGGCCCCGGCTCGGGCATCCACACCTCGCGCGATGGTGGCCTGACCTGGGCGAAGGCCAGCCAGGGCATCCCGGCGGGCGACCTCGGCAAGATCGGGTTGGCGACCACACCAGCCGATCCGGCGATCGTCTACGCCACCATCGAAACCGCCGACGACGACACAAAAGGCTTCTACCGTTCGACGGATCGGGGCGGGAGCTGGGAGCGACGCAGCGGGTACGTCTCCGGCGGCACCGGGCCGCACTATTACCAGGAGCTGTTTGCGTCTCCCCACAACGCCGACAAGGTGTATCAGGTCGACGTGTTTCTGCATGTCACGATCGATGGCGGGAAGCGGTTCGCGCCGGCCGAATCGGCGACCAACAAGCACGCCGACAACCACGTCGTGTGGATCGATCCTTCCGACCCGGACCACCTGCTCGTCGGGTGCGACGCCGGTGTGTACGAGACGTTCGATGACTGTGCGACGTTCCGGCATGTGCCGAACCTGCCGATCTCGCAGTTCTATCGAGTAGCGGTCGACGATGGCGTGCCGTTCACGACCGTGATGGGCGGGGCACAGGATCTCGGCACGCTGGCCGGTCCGTTGCGCACGACCCACGTCGATGGCGTGCGCAACGAGGATTGGTGGGTGCCGCTCGGCGCGGACGGGTACGGGGTCGTGTTCGATCCCGACGAGCCCGCCATCAGCTATCTCGAGTGGCAGGTCGGCAATGTGATGCGCCACGACAAACGCACGAACGAGCTGACCGACATCCAGCCGATCCCGGCGCCTGATGATCCGCCGGAGCGGTTCAACTGGGACATGCCGATCGTGCTGAGCCCGCATCAGCCGGGGCGGCTGTATGTGGCGTCACAGCGGGTGTGGCGAAGCGATGACCGTGGTGATTCGTGGATGCCGATCTCGGGTGATCTGACGGGCGGTGAGAACCGCTACGAGTTGCCGGTCGGTGATCGGGTGTGGAGTGTCGACGGGCTGTTCGACCATATGGCGATGTCGTGGTCAGCGACGATCACGTGCCTGTCGGAGTCGCCGGTCGCCGAGGGGGTGCTGTACGTCGGCACCGACGACACCCGGGTGGCGGTGTCGGTTGATGGTGGTGGGTCGTGGGTGCCTGCGGGCGCGCTGCCGGACCTGCCGGCGGCGGCGTTCATCAACGATGTG
>JBCCYT010000313.1:0-2152 GCA_039188975.1 Actinomycetota bacterium | reverse complement strand
GGGGTGGCCCATTCCATCTCGACGATCTCGCCGTCGTCGATGATCACGTCGTCGTCATCGACCGGCGCGGCGAAGAACCAGGTGGCGTACCGCTTCGGGGCGATCGAGGGTGGAATCCAGTGGGCGAACAGCACCATCTCGTGCGGTTCGACCCGGAGTCGGGCCTCTTCTTCGGCTTCTCGGATCGCCGCCGTACGAGCCGCGTCGACATCGTCGGCCGCGCCTTCCCAATCCTCGGCGTCGACCTTGCCGCCGGGGAAGACCCACATGCCGCCGAACGCAATCTTGGAGTTCTTGCGCAGCATCAGTGTTTCGGGCCCGTCGGCGCCGTCGCGAAGGACGACAACGGTTGCCGCCGGCTTGGCCGGCTCGTCGCCGCTTTCTTTCGCGTGCTGCGCCCAGGCGGCGAAGCGCTTGCGGTCGGTCTCGACGCGATCCTCAGCACTCATCGCCGCTGAGGCTACTTGCCCCTTTGCCGCGACTTGTCCCGGCCAGCGAGAGGGCAGCAAGTAGGTTTCGGCGATGTCCGTTGTTCGTCCGCCGATGTTCGTCGCCGTGGTGATCGTCGCCGCGGTTCTGGTGAGTGCGTGCTCGAGCGCTGAAGTCGACGAGATCACTCCAGAGGCACTGGATGGTTCAACCACCGTTTCGACACCGAATGGGGAGGCGGATCAGCTCGCTGAATCGACCACGACAACATCCGGTGCGCGTTCGAATGCGGAACTCGCGGCTGCGTGGTGGACGTGGGCGGCCCAGGAGCCTGCAACAACGAACCCCGTCGTGGACGCTGACGGGAGTGACTGTGCTCGAAACCAGCCAGGCGATGTTTGGTTTCTTGCCGGGTCGTTTGGAGAGGTCATCCAGAGATCGTGCACGGTGCCCGCCGGGACCGAGTTGTTTGCGCCGGTCCTGAACAGCTTTTGTGAGCCAGACGGTTGCGGAGGTTCGTTTGACGACGCCGAGCGATTGGCAACCCTCGATGGCGTGCCTCTCGAGATCATCGAGATCGACGTACCGTCCACCACGATTTCTGGTCAGCCGGACAATGCAGTGTTCGGAGAAGGTGGAACCTTCACCGTCATGGTTGCCGGGTGGTGGATTCGTGTGCCGGGCTTGGCCCCTGGGAAGTACGAACTTCGGGTTGCGGGTGACGACGGCTCGTTCCGGCTTGACGTGACGTACGACTTGACCGTGGAGTGAGCTGCTGTGGGGTCCGGGCGAAACATCGCTTCGAAGCCCACTTGAGCTCAGCGGATGAGGTTGATCGGGCAGGGAGCGCCGTCAACACCGTCGACATGGACCACCGAGGCCTGCCCGAATGTCTGAAGTGCTGGCTGCGGCGCTGTGTCACGCTGGCGAAATGGTCATCCGAGTTGAGCGTTGGGTGGACTTCGAGACCGGGGAGCAGATGCCGGCTCCGTGGGTGTGGGACGAGTCGGGTCGGGTCGAACTCCCTCGGGAGTACAAGGACGCAATCCGCTTCACCGGTCGTCGCATCAGCGGGAGTGACCATCAGCGTTTCGACGACGGCGTACCGGTCTTCAGCGATGGAACGGCACTCTCTGACGGCTGGCGTGGGTGGGGTCGATTGATGGCCGAGATCTGGTCCGATGTCGACGGCGTGGCGTACGACTACATCGATTTCTACAGTTCGATCCCCGACGAACGAACGTAGGGAGGTTTCAGCTGAGCGTCTCCAGCGGGGCCGGCGCTCGAACGGTCAGCACTCAGCTCAGCGGATGAGGTTGATCGGGCAGGGGGCGCCGTCGACACCGTCGACGTGGACGCCGACGCCTCGGCCGAGCAGTCCGGCTTTCATGACCGTGACCTCGACGGGCAGGCGAGCGAGGTCGGCGTCGATCAGGATCTCGACCTCACCAATGCGAGTGGGCTGGTAGCTGTCGAGCTTGCGGCCAGCGGTGCGGGTGTCGACCGACACCTCGAACTTCTTGCCTCAACCGTGGGGTTCGAGCAGGTCGACGACCGCCGTGCCGCCCTTGCGAGCGATGTTGGCGGCGGCTGCCTCGGTGACGTCAATGCGCATAGCGGCAACAACCCTGCCAGGTCGTCGACCATTCCGCGTGTTCGCCCTTGCAGTATGCGAACATGTGTTCGATACTCGCGCGATGGCAACGGGCCAGGCGCGCAATCT
>JBCCYT010000312.1:0-2155 GCA_039188975.1 Actinomycetota bacterium | reverse complement strand
CCGGCTGCGAACACGGCGGCGGCCGACACGAGGATGAGCTGGCCGCACTGGCGTCCGAGGTTGACGCCGAGCACGGTCGGGATCATGGTGCTGAAGCCGCGGGTGGCCGACATCAGGACCTCGCCGACCGCCGAGAGTGGGAGGGCGAGGGCGATGATCTCGAGCATCTGGGCGTATTCGGCCCGTTCGCCGGGTTCGGCGAGCCAGGTTGCGAGCTGATCGGATTGCCAGATCGCGACGGCGGCGATGGCACTGGTGACGACGGCGACCGGGATGACGGTGACGGTGAGCACGCGGCGGGCTTGGGGTACTCGCTGATCGGTGGCTTCGCGGCCGATGAAGTACGTCGCGGCGACGTCGGTTCCGAGGCGGACGGTCACCGAGGTCAGCTGGAAGAAGGCGGTGACGGCGGACAGCGTGCCGAACACGACGCCGGTGTAGGACGCCGCAACGATGGCGATCATGGCGAAGTTCGCGGCAGCGCCGATCACCGTGCCGCCGATTGCGGTCGCGCTCGACCGGAGACGGCCGCCGTTTCCTCCGGCTGGTTTGGAACGTTCGCTGTCGGCTGTGCTCATGATCGCGTGCGCCCACGCCGCGGGTCGGAAGCCGTCAAGGGTAGCAACCGGGCACGCGAGCGGCGGTCGGGGGGTTGCGGCGCGGCCATGTCCTTCCCATCGGCGGTTCGGGCGTGGACTTGCGTGCAACGGTCAGCGGTCGCTCTACGATCGGCCGGGTGGCTGCCCTGATCGGAATCACTGGCGAGCAGAAACCGGCGGCGTCGCTGATCGACGTGCTCGACGTCATCAAGACGCTCGACATCGATGTGTTCTACGGCGATTACGCCCGAGCGGTGATGCGGGCTGGCGGGTTGCCGGTGTGGATTCCGGTCGATGCGCCGGTTTCGATCCTCGATCGTCTCGATGGGTTGCTGCTCAGTGGTGGCGATGACATCGCTCCCGAGATGTACGGCCAGGAGCCGCACCCCGAACTCGGCTCGCCGAGCGAGCAGCGCGACACCCACGAACGGTCGCTGTTCGACCGTGCGCTCGAGCGCGAGCTTCCGACGCTTGGCGTGTGCCGGGGTGCGCAGCTCATGAACGTGCATCTCGGCGGGACGTTGCATCAGCACGTGCCGGCGCACACGGGTTTTGATGGACCTGTCGATGCCGTGTTGCATCGGGTCGGTTTCGAGCCGGGTTCGCGGCTCGCCGATGTCTACGGAGCAGAGATCGACGTCAACAGCCTGCACCATCAAGGCATCGCCGAGTTGGGCGCCGGTGTCGTGCCGGCGGGGGTCACCGTCGGCGGTCCCGACGACGGGCTGGTCGAGGCCATCGAGATCGCCGGCAAACCGGCGGTCGCCGTGCAATGGCATCCCGAGCTGCTGGGTGGAGCCGACCCGGTGGTGCGATGGCTGGTCGATGAGGCCGACTACCCGGGCTGATCGGGTTGCGGGCCGGGTTGGGGTGATCGGCGGGCGGCATCGCGGTCACATTTCCCTGAACGCTGTTGACCCGAGGGCTGCGGTGTGTGAGATTTCCGACATTCTTACTTGACGTTGCGTGAGGGGCGAAGCGATGCGGCGGACGTTGGTTGGGTGTTTGGCGTGGATGTTGGCGGTCTCGGTGGTGGCGGTTCCGCCGCTCGGGGCGCAAGACATCGAGCCGGCTGGTGATCGTGGTGCGAGCGATGAGGTGGGTCCGGCGTGGTACGTCGGTGCGCCGGTGTGGAAGCCGGCGGTGCCGCAGTCGGGGTTGCCGAATGATGTTTTCGATGAGCACGGCGATCTGGTCTACGACGACCTTGCCGCTGCGCCCGCCGCGATTGCGGCTGTGGTCGACGTCGTTGCGGACGGGTTTGTCGAAGGCGCGTCGCTGCGGATCGAGTCCGAGACGACAGAGTCGGTGGAGGTGTTTGCGAATCCGGATGGTTCGCGTACGGCGGTGATGTCGGCGGGGCCGGTGCGGGCTCGTGATGAGGCGGGTGTGTGGGCGCCGATCGATACGTCGTTGGCTCGCGACGCGTCGGGTGATTTTGTTGCGGAGAACACGTCCGTCGATGTCACGGTGTTGGCGACACCTGAAGAGGTGGGCGCCTCGACGGTGATGGCTGAGGTGAGCGCGGCGGACGGTGCTGATGTCGTGCGGGTTGG
>JBCCYT010000311.1:0-2171 GCA_039188975.1 Actinomycetota bacterium | reverse complement strand
TCTCAGCTCCGCATCCGCTCCGCAGTACTCGTCATCTCAGCTCCGCATCCGCTCCGCAGTACTCGTCATCTCAGCTCCGCATCCGCTCCGCAGTACTCGTCATCTCAGCTCCGCATCCGCTCCGCTTCGGGGTCCCAGATACATCCTTCGACCCGCTGGGCCGCCTTCATCTGGCCGACCACCTCGATCTCCCACGGGCCACCGCTCTCGGCAAGAGCAGCGGGCACGTAGCCCATCGCCACCGAGATCTCGCTGTGATGGGCATAGCCGCCCGACGTGACCCAGCCGACGACCTCTCCGTCGTGCCAGATCGGTTCGTCGCCGATCACGTCATAGCCGTCACGGCCGGCGTCGCTGTCGACCGTGAACGTGAGCAGCGCATAGGTGGCGCCCGGGCCGCCATCGGCGTACTTCGCGGCGAGAGCGTCGCGACCGATGAAGTCCTTGTCCATCTTCACGAACCGGTCGAGCTTCGCCTCGAACGGGTCATAGATCGGGCGGTATTCACGGGCCCAACCACCGAAGCCTTTCTCGAGCCGCAGCGAGTTGAGGGCGTGCAGACCAAACAGGCGGAGACCGAACTCCTCGCCCGCCTCCTGCAGGACCTCGAGCACATAGCGCTGGTACCGCGCCGGCATCCAGAACTCGTAGCCGAGATCGCCGGTGAACGTGACCCGGCCGCACCACACGGGCGCCATGCCGATGTTGATCTCCTTGAACGCCATGAAGCGCATCCCGTTCTGGCTTACATCGGCGTCGGTGACCTTCTCGAGCAGCGCTCGGGCGTTGGGTCCGGCGATCGACAGACCGGCGGTCTCCCACCCGAGCGTGTCGTAGGTGACCGAGCCGTCGTCGGGCAGGTTCATGTCGAACCAGCGCTCGTAGTAGCGCTCGGCGATACCGGAACCGAACAGCACGAACTCCTCGCCGGTACGGGTGTTGCCCGTCGCACCACCGGTGATGGTGGTATCGGGGCCTTCGGCCTCGCCCGTGGCGGCGCCGAGGGTTGCGACGGTGAGATCACCGATCAGCATGCCCTGGTGGTTGGTCATCGGCGTGAGCGCCATGCGACCGGCGTTCGGGATGCGCCCGGCGAGGATCCGGTCGAGGTAGGCACGCGCGCCCGGACCCCGGAAGTGGAATTTCGAGAAGCCCGTGGTCTCGAACACGCCAACGCTGCTGCGAACCGCGAGGGTCTCCTCGCGCACCTGATCCCAGGCGTTCGAGCGGCCGAAGGTGACCTCCTCGACGGGCTCTTCGCCCTCCTTCTGGAACCAGAGTGCCGCTTCGAGACCGAAGCCGTCGCCGAACACGGCGTTCTTCGCCGCGAGACGGTCGTAGATCGGCGACGTCTGGATGGTGCGGCCCTTGGGCAGGAACTCGTTCGGGAAGGTGATGCGGAAGCGACGGGAGTAGTTCTCGCGCACCTTCTCGTTGGTGTACGCCATCGTGGCGTAATCGCCGTAGCGGCTGATGTCCATGCCCCAGACGTCAGCCCCGGGGTCGCCCTCGATGATCCAGTTGGCGACCGACAAGCCGACACCACCGGACTGCGACAGACCGGCCATCACCGCACAGGCCGACCAGTAGCCGGGCAGCCCGCGCACGGGCCCGATGAGCGGGTTGCCGTCGGGCGCAAACGTGAACGGGCCGTTGATCACATTCTTGATGCCGGCCTCGGCGAAGATCGGGAAGTGGTTGAAGCCGGTCTCGAGCGACTCGGCGATGCGGTCGAGGTCGGGCGTCAGCAGGCGGGCACCGAAGTCCCACGGCGTCTGCTTGGTCGACCACGGCACGCCGCCGCGCTCATAGGTGCCCATCAGGAGGCCATTGCCCTCCTGACGCATGTAGATCTCGCCACCGAAGTCGACGGCGTGGATGATCTCCTTGCCGGTGTCCTTGTTGTACTGGACGACCTCGGGGATCTCCTCGGTGAGGAGGTACATGTGCTCCATGGCGAGCAGCGGCATCTCGAGCCCGACCATTCGGCCGACCTCGCGGGCCCACAGGCCGCCGGCGTTGACGACGTGCTCGCAGTGGATCGAGCCCTTGTCTCCATCTTCATTTGGGCCAATGTTGGTGTCGTAGAGGGCGAGGTCCCAGCCGCCGTCCTTGGCTCGGGTGATGCCGCGCACCCACGTGTGGCGGTAGGTCTCGGCGCCCATCTTGCG
>JBCCYT010000310.1:0-2217 GCA_039188975.1 Actinomycetota bacterium | reverse complement strand
CGTGGCCCCGGTCGACGCAAGGGACGAGCCGATGCGAGTGGCGCGATCGTGCCGGCGACGGTGCACGAGGCGGTTCGCCGGGCTGTCGGTCATCGCCTCCACGGTGACAAGACGGCGAAAGCGGTGGCCGGGTCCGCTAGCCTGCGCGCTATGCGGACTCGGCTCTGGTTGCGCGGAGCGGTCGCGCTCGGTTTCATCATGGTTGCATCGGGGTGTGGACCGCCCCCGCCGCCGAAGCTGATGCCGATAGCCGGCTCCACCCTCGAGGTGAGCGAGGGCGACGGCGGACTGGTTCGGTTCCCCGTACAGTTCGAGTTTGATTGCGCCGGAGAACCTAGCGTCGGTGGGTGGACCGAGACGACCGACGGAACGGCGACCGCCAGCGACGGTGACTACGTGCCGTTCTCAGACGTGCCGTCCCAAGACCTAGCCGTCATCGTGAACTGCGTCGAAGACCGGGCGGTGCTCAGCGTGTTCGTCACCATCGTCGGCGATGAGCGCCCGGAGCCGAACGAGATGTTCACCGTGAGCGTTTGGGAGGGGACCGACCGTTGGTCGCAGACGGTCACCATCGTCGACGATGACGGGTCCGGCGCCCCCGTCGAGCCCACCACGACTTTGGCGCCCCCGGACGATGCTGCGACCCCTGCGCCGGGTGGCCCCGAGCCGCCTCCGACGGCCACCGCGGCACCGGCGGACTCGACGCCCGACCCGCCTGCCGCGACCGCTGATCCCGCCGCTCCAACGCAGCCCACCTCGCCCCCGGCCACCGCGGGTCCGACCTCGCCGACCGAGGAGCCGACGACAACCGCGGTTCCGACCTCGCCGACCACGCCAGAGCCGACGACAACCACCGTTCCATCGCCAACGACGGCGCCGACCGAGGAGCCGACGCCGGCACCGGCCCCTCCGCTGGCCTGGAGCCAGGGTGTGTCGATCGTGTGCGACGCCAACCTCGACGCGACGTCGCTGGTTCAGACCTACATCATCCGTGATTCGGTGACGGACGAGGATCTGACGTCGTTCGCAGGGGCGACGGCCACCTTGCAGGTCACCGCCGAACAGGGCTCGACCGGCTCGACATCGGCGGTGGTGACCGGTGCCAGCGTGTCGTTCACGGTCGGGCTGAACCCGCCGATCCCGAATGCCACCAACGTGACCTTCTCGCTCACGATCGACGGCGCGCCGATCAACCTAAGCAGTGGCGGGACGCGGATCAATCAGGGAGCCTGTCCGCCGCCCTGATCTTGATCTTCTTCACCTTGCCCATGGAATTGCGGGGTAGTTCGGTCAGCGAATGGAACGACTTCGGGTGCTTGAACCGTGCCAGCGGACCCAGCGCGAGTCGAACGGTGATGCTCCAGCATCGGTCGACGTTGACTCCGCCGTGTGCTCGCGGACCAGGCCATGTTCGACGCCGAGGCCGGGTCAGCCGTTCTGGTGGCCGGCGAGGGAGCCGCCTTCGCTCGCCAACCGTTCGAGCAACGGTGACAGCTCCCAGTGGCGGCCACCGAGCCGATCGCCGTAGCCCTTGATCTTGTCGACGATCTCGGCGAGCCCAACCGAGTCGGCCCAGTGCATCGGACCGCCGCGGTACACCGGCCAGCCGTAGCCGTTCACCCACACGACGTCGACATCGCTGCCGCGGATCGCAATGCCCTCCTCGAGGATCTTCGCGCCCTCGTTGATCATCGGGTACAGCAGCCGTTCGAGGATCTCCTGATCGGTGACCTCGCGCTGTTCATGCCCTCGATCAATAGCGAACTGGCGGATCATCTCCTCGACCTCGGGGTCGGGCGTCGCGGCTCGCGTCTCAGGGTCGTAGCGGTAGTAGCCCATGCCGTTCTTCTGGCCGCGGCGACCGGACTCACACATGATCTCGCGCACGGTCGACGAGGTGCTCTTCTTTTCCTTCCAGCCGATGTCGAGGCCGGCGAGGTCGCTCATCGAGAACGGCCCCATCGGAAACCCGAACTCGTAGAGGACCGAGTCGATCTGGGCCGGGGTGGCGCCCTCCATCAGCATGCGGTCGGCCTCCGCGCCACGCATGAACAACATGCGGTTGCCGACGAAGCCATTGCACACGCCGACCATCACGCAGACCTTGCCGATCTGCTTGCCGATCGCCATCGCCGAGGCGACGACGGTGTCCGACGAGGCATCGCCGCGCACGTTCTCGAGCAGCTTCATCACGTTGGCCGGCGAGAAGAAGTGCAT
>JBCCYT010000309.1:0-2219 GCA_039188975.1 Actinomycetota bacterium | reverse complement strand
GCGCGGAGACAGCTCATCGCATCGGGCTGGTCAGCGAGGTGTGTTCCAGCAACGAGCTGATGGATCGGGCTCGATGGGTGGCTGAGGCGATCGCCTCGCAGCCGCCCATCGGGGTGCAGGCGTCGCTGCGTTCGATCTGGGCGGCCAACGACCTCGGCACCAAGCAGGCCCTCAGCATGGGTCCGGCGCTGCTCACAACCGGCTTCGACCTGGCCGGGATGGAAGCGGGCAGCGACGTGTTCTCGTCAGGCAAACGGATCGATCCGAAGATTCGCTGAACCGCTGAGGCCCGTTGGCTCTCGGGTTGAGGTTCAGCCGGAGGGAATCACGGACGGATCCCCCGGGCAGTAGTCACGGGCCAGCAGCTCAACCGTTTCGCGCTCGACCGCGATCTCGATCGGTTCGAGGTCGCCTCGCTGCATGACCGCACAGATGGCGTCGGGTTCCGCGAACGCCGCACTGAACTGACGGGTGAGGGCGTTGATCTCGATGAGCGCCTCGGCTTCCGTGAGGCCGCCCGCATCGACGCGTGACCTGATCTCATCGACCGCCGCTTCGAGCTCGTTGCTCGCACCGATCGCCGGGGGCGACGCCGTGCAGTCGAAACGGACGAGCGCGTCGGCGCAGATGACACCCGGCGCGTCCGGACCGACCAGCGCGGCCGGTCCCGGAATCACGATGCCAGACGCAGCGTCCTCGATGTCGGTGTCGGCCGGTGCAATCCGGTACGGGCGCCAATCGCCGAGCGAGTCCTCGATCAGCGTCACCTCGAACGGTTGATCGTTCACGACAACCTCGACGATGCGGCTCGCCGAACCCTCCACCTCGGGCCCTTGCGCATCTGAGGAATCGACGATCGAGAATGATCCAACGGCGAGCGGTAGGCGGCCAGCTCGCTCCATGACCATCCAGAATTCGCGGACCAAGGGCTCGACCTGTGCGTGCTCGGCCTCACCCAGGCCGCCCCATCGCTCAGCGAGCTCCGCGCCCCACGGGGCGCCGATGAACCGATCAAAGTCGACACTGGTGACGGCGCGGAACCAATTTTCCTGGGTGGGCTCTGCTGCAAGAACGAAGACGCCGATCCAGTTCTCGTTCTGCATCGCCGTGAGCCAGCTCGCCGCCGCAGCGCGGGGTGTGGAGAGATCGTGTCGGTCGCGGAATCCTGACAACTGGGCAGGATCGACCGGCGTGCTCCCGCTCGGGGCGTGCCCCGCAAAGAGGCCCTCTGCCGCTTCGGCTCCCTCGACCCGGAACTGCCGTATTCGCCAGTTGCCGTCGACGCTCAAGACCAGTTCGATGTCGACCGGTTCACCGGTGGCGGTCAGGGTGGCAGTGACAGCCGCGGTGGTCGTGTCGACGGATTCGACCGTCGTATTCGAGATACCCTCGCTGAGGTCGATCGGAAGCGCTCCTTCGGTCATACCCACACGCCACAGCATTGCGACACGAGCGAGAAACGCCGCCACTTCGACATCCCCCGTGAGCGCAGCGACGGCCTCGTCCATGTAGCTCGCCGCGCCTGGTGGTGTGAGGAAGGCGGCCGGCTGAAGCCCACTGGTTGCCCGCAACAGGTCGAGCTGCGGATCGTGGTCGAGGAGCAGCGTGGCGGTGACGAAGTCGCCGCTCACAAAGGCACGGGAGAACAGCTCGACGGCCTGAGGAGGTGTCGTGAGGTCGAGACGGTCGTACCCGACGATCGCCGGATCCGAGGCCGTCGTTGCCCCATCGGCGAGATCCGCACCGGGAGCGTCGCCCGGCACCGTCGTCGAGGGATCCGCATTGGGTGGACCGGCACTCTCGTCGTCGGTGGCACACGCTGCGCCAAGAAGTGAGGCAACGGCAATCGTGACGCAACTGATGGTGCGGTAGCGCATGGTTTGGACGCTAGTCGGTGACCTACCGGCACAGCGCGGGACGCTGCGGGCCCCAGTGGGGTCGGCCGCGTTCCCCGCCAGCCCTCAGGTGTTGACGCTCAACCCAGGATGCGTTTGCGGGCTGCGGCGGACTTGTCGAGCCAGCTTTGGTCGATGAACACACCGTTGACGGTCGCTCCGCCTGCTGCGGCCGCACTGCCTCCGCCACCGTCGTCGCTGGCACCGGCGTCGGCCGCCTGAAGCGCTGCGAGTTCGGCGGCCTTCTCCGCTTCGATCAGTTCGCGGTCGCGGGCGACGATGAACTGGTCGTAGTCTTTGGTGCGCACCAGCGAGTGATGGTCG
>JBCCYT010000308.1:0-2238 GCA_039188975.1 Actinomycetota bacterium | reverse complement strand
GGCGCGAGTGATGCGGCGATCGCCAGCGCAACCCCGATCACGAACACGGCGGGCAGCAGCCAGCGGATCGAGGCGCCGTCAGGCCCGATGTCCTCCATTTCCACCTCGTCCTATCGAACGATTCGGCCGAAACCTGAGGTTGCCGGACACCCAGCGTGAAGGGCTTGAAGTTGGCCTCGTCAGCGCCGATGGATAACGTGAGCATTGTTACTGACGGGTAATGAAAGAGCCGAGGAGCCCCCAGATGTCCGAGTTCTCGATGGCGCTCAACGAAGACCAGTTGACGCTGCAGAAGTGGCTGCACGAATTTGCGGTCGACGTGATGCGTCCCAACGCCGAAGAGTGGGACGAAAAAGAAGAGTTCCCCTGGCCGATCGTCCAGCAGGCCGCCGAAATCGGCCTCTACAGCTGGGAGTTCATGGCCGAGATGATGATGAACGACCCGACCGGCATCTCGATGGTCATGGCGATCGAAGAGATCTTCTGGGGTGATGCTGGCATCGGCATGGCCATCATGGGTTCGGGTCTGGCCGCCGCCGGCATCGCAGCCTCCGGCACGCCCGAGCAGGTCATGGAATGGGTGCCGCAGTGCTACGGCACCGCCGACAAGCTCGCCACCGGCGCGTTCGCGGCCTCTGAGCCTGACGCCGGCTCCGACGTCAACGGCTACCGTCTGTCGGCGAAGTACGACGAAGCCAAGGACGAGTGGGTCCTCAACGGCACGAAGGCGTGGATCACCAACGGCGGTATGGCCGACATCCATGTCGTTGTCGCGGTCGTCGATCCCGAGCTCGGCTCGAAGGGTCACGCCAGCTTCATCGTGCCGCCGAACACCCCGGGTCTCAGCCAGGGTCAGAAGTACAAGAAGCACGGCATCAAGGCCAGCCACACCGCCGAGGTCGTGCTCGACGACGTTCGTGTTCCTGGCCACTGCCTCCTCGGTGGCAAGGAGAAGCTCGACGAGCGCCTCGCCAAGGTGCGTCGCGGTGAGAAGGGCAACGCCCAGGCCGCCATGCAGACCTTCGAAGCGACTCGCCCTGCGGTTGGTGCGCAGGCCCTCGGCATCGCCCGTGCCGCAACCGAATACGCCACTGAATACGCCAAGGAGCGTGAGGCCTTCGGTCGCCCGATCATCATGAATCAGGGCATTGCGTTCATGTTGGCCGACATGGCGACCGAGGTCGAAGCGACCCGTGCGCTCATCTGGAAGGCGGCGAACCTGGGCAAAACCCGTTCGTTCAAGAACGCCGAAGGCTCGATGGCCAAGATGAAGGCCGGTCGGGTTGCGACCTGGACGACCGAGCGGGCGATCCAGATCCTCGGTGGTTACGGCTACACCCGTGAGTACCCGGTCGAGCGTTGGCACCGCGACGCGAAGATCCACGACATCTTCGAAGGCACCGAGCAGATCCAGCAGCTCGTCATCAGCCGGGCCATCTCGGGCATGCGCATCGAATAATCCTCGGGCGGCGATTCCCCCCAATGCCCAGAGAACGGCCGCCGGTTTCGACCGGCGGCCGTTGCGCGTGATCAGCCGGGCGCGACTGTCTGGAGAATCTCGACCATGTCTCGCGCCACGTATTCGGCAGCGAGCACGTTGCCGAAGAACCATGCGTCTTCATCGACTTGGAAGACGTGGCCGTTCTGCACGGCCGGAATCAGGTTCCACAGTGCGGAGTCCTGCAGCGTCACGAGCGCGTCTTCTGCGTCGGTGCCGAACAAGATGACGACGTCGCCGGACAGCAGGTCGATCTGCTCGAAGCTCACCACGACGGTCGGCCGGCCTTCGGCGTCGCTGGCTTGCACTTCGGGGCGAGCCACGCCGAGATCGTCGAGCACTTGGCCGGCAAACGACGTGCCGCCCGGTTGGTAGCGACAGTTGTCGAGGCGGCAGCGGATGACGGACACTTCGAGCGCGCGCTGCTCGTCGGTGAGCGATGCGGAGAGATCGGCGATCAACATCTCGGCCTCGGCGATGCGTGCTTCGGTTCGTTGCGGCACGCCGAAGGCGGTGCCGATCTCTCGAAGGGTGACTTGCCACGGCGTCAGCGGGGCAACGTCGACCGCTTCGAGGCGGGTGATCGCCTCGGCCTGGTCGCGGTACCCAAACGCATCGACGTTGTATTGACTCGCAACGATCGCGTCAGCTCCGAAGGCCGAGATGATCTCGAAGTTGATGTCGGCGCCGTCGCCGACGATCTCGACCGTGCTGAGGAGGTCGGCCGGAAGGTAGCTGGC
>JBCCYT010000307.1:0-2292 GCA_039188975.1 Actinomycetota bacterium | reverse complement strand
TCGATCCCGCGGTGGCGTATCCAGCTACCGCAACACCGAGAGACTCACGCCGAAGTCGTTGGCCGCATCGTGGTACCACTGGACGACATCGAGGCCGACGGCGGCGAGCTCATCGGTGAACGCATCGGGGTCGAACTTTCCCGACACCTCATTGCGCATGATCTCACCCTTGGCGAACGGGACGACCATGTCGAGGGCATCGACGGCGACCAGCTGGTCCCTGCGGCTGCGCAACCCCATGTCGATCCACTCGTTGTCGGGATCCCAGCGCGAGACATAGTCGAACGCATCGAGGTCGAAACTTCCCCCGAGCTTGCGGTTGATCACCGCCAGCACATTCTTGGCAAACGCCGCCGACACTCCATGAGGATCGTCGTAGGCGACTTCCATTCGAGCGACGTCCTTGATGAGGTCGGTGCCCAAGAGCACGTGGTCACCCGGTTCGAGTCCCTGCACGATCTCGGTGAGGAGTCCCTTGCGCTCGACCGGCGGATAGTTGCCAATCGTCCCGCCGAGCAACATCACGAGCCGGCGACCACCCGCCGGGATCCGGTCGAGATGCCGGTCAAAGTCGCCCACGACCCCATGGATCATCACACCCGGGTAGCGCTCGGCCAGCATGCGGGCGGCGTCGCGCAGGAACGACTCGCTGACGTCGAACGGAATGAACCGCTCCAGTGTCTTTGCCGCCACGGCCGCATCGAGCAGCGCTCGAGTCTTGTCCGAGGTTCCCGAACCAAGCTCGACGATGGTGTCGGCCCCGGCCCGTTCGACGATGTCGGCCGCATGCGCACGCAAGATCGAGCGCTCGGCTTCGGTTGGGTAGTACTCGTCGAGCCGAGTGATCTGATCGAAGAGGTCGCTGCCGCGGGCGTCGTACAACCACTTCGGCGGCAGGTCCTTCGGCGTCGACCTCAGACCCTCGGCGATGTCGCGCCGCAGCGCCGCCTCGAGATCCTCAGGGCCGAGATGCACATCGATCTCGGGAACGATCGTGGGGTTCATCGAACACCACCATCGTCGGCGAGCCGGACCCCCGAGAACATCCAGCGGGTCCGGGTCGGAAAGAAGTTCCGATACGTCGCCCGGGTGTGGCCACCAGGGGTGACACACGAGCCGCCGCGCAAGACCTGCTGGTCGATCATGAATTTGCCGTTGTATTCGCCAACCGCACCCTCGACCGGTCGGAAACCCGGATACGGCGCGTACGAGCTCGCGGTCCACTCCCACACATCGCCGAAGAGCTGCTGAACATCGCCGACACCATCGGCGGGGAGCGGATGCAACGCACCGGTGGGGAGGAAGTTGCCGACGACGGGTGTCTGCGCCGCGTGAGCTTCCCATTCGAATTCAGTCGGGAGGCGGTGACCGGCCCACCGGGCATAGGCATCGGCTTCGTAGTACGAGACATGCACCACCGGTTCGGCGTGATCGACGGGATGCACCCCGTTGAGGGTGTGAATCTCCCAGCCGTCATCACCGACCTGCCAGTACTGCGGCGCCTCCCATCCGACCTTGCAGATGTGATGCCATCCGTCCGCCAACCACAACTCCGGCCGGTGATATCCGTCGTCAGCCATGAAGTCGAGCCATTCGCCGGCCGTGACGAGGCGATCAGCGATTCGGTGCGGTTGCAGCAGCGCCTGATGGCGAGGTCCTTCGTTGTCGAAGTGAAACCCCGCCCCGTCATGGCCGATCTCGACGATGCCGCCAACGTGCTCGACCCAGCCGAGATCGGGGACCGGCCCAGCCGGCCGACGCTCCTGGGGCCGATAGGCCGGCGCAAAGGGGTTGCATGACAACACGTGTTTGATGTCCATCAGGATCAGCTCCTGATGCTGCTGCTCGTGATGCAGTCCGAGGACGACGAGATCCAGCAGGTCCGGCCGACCGGCGGCCACCGTCTCGATGAAGCCGACCATCGACTCATCGACCCGGCGACGGTATTCGGTGACCTCATCGTTCGTGGGGCGGGTGATCAGCCCCCGATCGGGACGCGGGTGACGAGCACCGACCGCTTCGTAATAGGAGTTGTAGAGGAAGTTGTAGAAGTCGTCGACCCGCTCGTAGCCCGGCTGATGGGGCACCAGAAGGAAGGTCTCGAAGAACCAGGTGATGTGGGCACGGTGCCACTTGGTGGGACTCACGTCGGGCATCGACTGGACCTGCTGGTCCTCGGGTGTCAGTGGTGCAGCAAGCGCCTCGGTTTGCGCCCGAACCTCCAAGAAACGGTCGACGAGCGACCCGGTGGTTGCGGGAGAATCGATGCTGGGCACGGTGGGCTCCGGAGGG
>JBCCYT010000306.1:0-2304 GCA_039188975.1 Actinomycetota bacterium | reverse complement strand
GGCGGAACCAAGGCCAGCGGCATTGGTCGTGACGGCGGCGACTGGTCCTTTGACTTCTACATGGAGACGAAGAACATCGCGATCGCACTCGATACCCACGCCGTGCCGAAGCTGGGCGGCTGAGCGATGGTGTCTCCAATCGGTGCCGAGGATGTGACGTGAGCCTCTACTACGTACAGAAGTTTCTCTACGAGCTGAACCGCGATGCGGATCTACAAGCGGCCTACACCACCGATCGGCATGCGGTGCTCGGGCCGTACTCGCTCACCGATGAAGAAGTCACGGCGCTCACCGAGCCCGACATCGGGTTGCTCTACGTGCTGGGCGTCAACGGCCAGATCCTCATGCACTTCGCCGCGTTTCATCAGATCGAGTGGCAGGACTACCTTCAGCGAATGAGAGACGGGGTGGGCGAACACGGCCCGGTTCGTGAAGGGGTGTACGCCATCACCGGGTTCGAAGGAGTTGACTCATGAGCCTTGTCTACGCAGGCGTGTGCAGCCATGCGCCGGGTATTCGGGGCCGCGAGGACCTTGCTGATCCCGAGCTGCGCGACGGCTTTTATGCCGCGTTCGACGAGATGCGAGCCGACCTCGAAGCGAGCGGCGCAGAGGCCGTCATCGTGATCGCCGCCGAGCACTTCGCGAACTTTTTCATGAACAACATGCCGAGCTTTGCGATCGGAATGGCTGACTTCTACGACGGTCCGATCGAAGATCCCGGCTGGCTCGGGATCGACAAGTTTCGGGCTCCTGGGAATCGCGATCTGTCGCAGCGGATCATCACCGAGGTGATGCAGACCGTCGACGTGTCCTATGCGGAAGAGTGGCTGTTCGATCACGGGATCGCCGTGCCGCTCAGCTTTCTCACGCCGCGCTTCGATCTGCCGGTGATCCCCGTCAACATCAACTGTCAAGGGCCGCCGCTCACGCCGTTGCATCGGGCCTGGGCATTTGGTGAAGCGCTGCGGCGGGCGGTCGACGCGGTGCCGGAGAAGGTCGCCATCGTCGGCACCGGTGGCATTTCCCACTGGCCCGCAACCCCGGACTCCGGGAAGATCAACTGGGAGTGGGATCAGGACTTCATGGATCGTTGGTGTCGCAACGATCGCGCCGCGCTGCTCGACTACGACGACCTGACCGTCTACGCCGACGCAGGTCAAGGCGGGTTCGAGATTCGTACGTTCCTTGCGATCAGCGCTGCGGCGGGCGGTGCCCGCGGCACTGTGCACTACATGAAGCCGATTCCGATCTTCGCCGTGAGTTGCACCATCGCGAGCTATGACCTCGCGACGGCCTGATTGCCGGGCACGTAGACGTCGTAGCGCTGGCGTTCATCAGTGCCGTATGCCACGTCGCGGATCGAGGTCGCCGCGGCCGGTGTTTGCCGCGCCTGGTCCTCGGTCCGCCCACGCTGCACAACCGCCACCACACCAAGGCCGATGAGGGCAACGGCGAAGGCAAGCATGAAGCGGATGGACCGGCGCACGAAACGACTGTGGCACGCCATGCGCTAGACACGTGGTCATGCGCCCCATGTCTCCTGAAGAGGTCGTTGCGTTCATGACGACCGGTTCTCGCACCGGCAAGCTCGCACTCGTGCGCAAGAACGGGAGCCCGACAGTCACGCCCGTGTGGTTCACCGTCGACCCCGACAACGGCGATGTCGTTTTTATGACCGGGAAGGACAGCCCGAAGGCTCGAATGCTCGCCCGAGAGCCGCGCGTGTCGATCTGTGTCGACGTGATGGAAATGCCCTATGACTTCGCCCGTATCGACGGCGTGGCGGCCATCACCACCTACGACGAGGACCCCGTTGCGGTGCGGTACTGGGCAACCGAGTCGTGCCGGCGGTTCGTCGGCGATGACCGTGCCGAGGAGTTCGGTGCGCGCAACGGCGGCGACGACGAGGTGGTTGTTCGGGTTACGCCGACGAAGTATGTCGGCGCGTTCGGCGTGAGTGACTGAGGCGGACTCAGCTCAGGCTTCGAGCTGCTTGACGATGCCGGCCGCCGCTTCGATCAGGCGCATGCCGAGATCGTGGGTGCGATCCGGGTTCGGGAACCGGTACGCCGGGCCGTGCACGTGGATCGCGGCGACGACCTCACCGTCGGATCCGATGATCGGCGCCGCCAGCGAGTTGATGCCGTCGACTCCCTCCTCGTAGCCCCACGCATACCCAAGATTTCGAACCGCCTCGAGCCGTTCGGTGATTGCGTCGGGGTCGATCAGCGTGTTCGGAGTGACGGCTTCGGCTGGTTCGGCAAGATGGGCCTCGACCTCGAGGTCGGGCATGTAGGCAAGC
>JBCCYT010000305.1:0-2326 GCA_039188975.1 Actinomycetota bacterium | reverse complement strand
GGAAAGTTCGACCCCGATGCGTTCACCGATGAGCTCGCCGCCGTCGGCCTCGATGTCGTCCAGTGGTACCACGATGCGGCCAACGACTTCGGCGTGAGTCTCTCGGTGTTGCGGTAGCTGGATACGCCACCGCGGGATCGACCTCTCCCGACAGACCCGCAGCTGAGGGGTAGGGGCAGCCTTACCTCTTGTGGTGCCAGCAGCCCCCTGGGGCGGAGCGATGCGCCGAAGTACGGTGGCGCGATGGACCCGATTCGCATCGCCGTGGCGGAAGACAACCTGCTGGTGCGTGAGGGTCTTCTCGCACTCCTCGGTTCGTTGTCGAGTGTCGAGGTCGTCGCGTCAGCGACCGATCTCCCCGAACTCCTCGCTGCCGTCGACGAGCACCGGCCCGATGTCGTGCTGACCGACATCCGAATGCCGCCCTCCCACACCGACGAGGGGGTGCAGGCGGCGACGACGTTTCGATCGACGGTCCCGGACATGGGGGTTGTTGTCGTCTCGCAGTTCGCCGAACCGGCCTATGCCCTGGCGGTGCTCGACGAAGGTTCACGGGGCCGGGGCTATGTGCTCAAAGATCGCATCGATGATCTGGGCCATCTGCAGCGAGCGATCGAATCCGTGCACGCCGGTGGGTCGTTCATCGATGAAGATGTCGTCGATGCGCTGATCAATGCGCGAACCCGCACGACCGACTCAGTGATCAGCCAGCTGACGCCGCGCGAGCTCGAGGTCCTCACCGAGATCGCACGCGGCCGGAACAACGCAGGGGTTGCGGCGGCCCTGCACGTGTCGGAGCATGCGGTGGAGAAACACACGAACGCGATCTTCTCCAAGCTCGGTCTGTCAGGCGACGAACACGTGAATCGCCGGGTGAAGGCCGTGTTGTTGTACCTGGCCGGAGTCGAGAGCGACCGGTGAGCAAACCGCCGATCGTGACCGGGGTCGGCGATCCATCGCCGGCGAAGCGGCAGGATCGGCGAGCGGAGCAACTGCGCAGTTTCATTCTGCTCGACATCGCCTGCTGTCTTCTGGCGGGGACCTCCATCGTGGTGCTCGGCGTGACCATCATCGACAACGCGTGGGCGGTCGTGACGGGCGTTGCGGTGTGGATTGCCGCCGGGGTGATGGCGCTGGCCTTGGGCCCGCTCGGCCGAGGCGAGATCGGTCGAGCATTCACCCTGTTGGCGTTGGCGAACTGGGGGGCGGCGCTGGTGTGTTCGTTTGTCGCGCCGTTTGCCTGGGCGATCACCGTTCTCGCCGCGATGTTGCCGGCGGTCGCCGCCGGGCCGTACACGACCACGACGCGGACTCGGGTCGTGGCCGGAACGTCCTTCGCGATTGCGTTGGGTGTGGCTGCCCTCGGCAACCTGCAAGATGTCACCGGGTTGACCGACGCCTCGCCTGACTGGCTCAAGGCCGCAGTCCTGACCGTGTTCACACCGGTCATCGCCGTGTTGATCGCTCGGGCCGGCACGGCATCGAGCGCCGAGTTGCAATCGATGCTCGACGACACCCAGCGAGTCAACGTCGAGCTCAGCGAGTCCCGGTCCCGACTCATCGTGGCGACCGACGATGCCCGTCGCCAGATCGAGCGGGATTTGCATGACGGGGCCCAGCAACGCCTGGTCGGGTTGACGCTCCAGCTGAGTGCAGCTCGGCAGGTGGTCGCAGACGACCCTGACCGCGCCGATGCAATCCTGGCGGACATCCGAGAACAGGTCCGTCTCACCCAGGCCGAGCTGCGGGCGTTGGTACGCGGCGTGTATCCGCCTGTCCTCACCGAGCACGGACTCGGTCCGGCGCTTCGGGCGCTCGCCGACGAACAGCCCCGTCCGGTGCGAGCCGACATCTCGACCACCGCTCGGTTGCGACACGATGTCGAGGCCGCAGGGTATTTCTCGGCGTTGGAGGCGCTCCAGAATGCGAGCAAACACGCCGGCGCCGACGCAACGATCGAACTCTCGCTGTTCGAAACCGACGAGGGCCTCGTCTTCACGATCACCGACGATGGCGTCGGGTTCAGCGACGACGATGTCGAGGATGGTCACGGCTTCACGAACATGGCGGACCGGCTGGGGGCGGCCGATGGCCATCTCGAGATCCGCAGCGAGGTCGGTGTCGGCACGACGGTGCGCGGGTTCCTTCCGGCGACCTGACCTCGTCGGTCGATCAGAGAACGCGTCGTGATGGTGACAACCGGATGGCGGTCGTGAAGCCGAGACGTTTGAGCAGCGCGAATCGGCCGTACGGGACGGCCTGGGCTTCTGCGGTGATCAAGGCGATGAGATCGTCGGTCAGGTCGCCGCGCGGGAAGTCGTCGTGG
>JBCCYT010000304.1:0-2419 GCA_039188975.1 Actinomycetota bacterium | reverse complement strand
CGTCGACGAGGACTATCTCCGAGCGCTGGAGTACGGCTTGCCGGGCACGGCTGGCCTGGGTATCGGTGTCGACCGTCTCGTCATGCTGCTGACGGGTACGACGACGATCCGCGACGTCGTGTTGTTCCCGACCCTCAAGCCTGAACAGGTACGAGGCCCGGTCGACGACGCCAACGAGAGCGACACCACTGCCAACTGACGTGCTGACATCACGCCTCCGGCGTGCTCAGCACGTCAGTTCGCATAGGAATCCGGTCTCCGAGAGGTCATGCACGGTGCGCAACGGCCGAACCTGATCGGGATTGATCCGCCGGCCCGAGGGTCATGCATGCGCCCACATCCTGCTGCTTTGCGCTTCGTGCACCGAGACGCCGGGTTCACACTGCTCGAAGTCATGGTCGTGGTTTTGGTGATCGGGATCCTGCTCGCCGTTGGTGTTCCGACCTATCTCGGGGCTCGCGGCCGGGCGCAGGACCGCTCGGCGGAATCAACCCTGCGCAACGCGGCAACGACGGCATCGGTGGTGTTCGCCGATGCGTTCGACTTCCGAGACGCAGACCCGTCGGCGCTCGCCGCCGCGGAGCCGGCGTTCTCCTTCGTCGGGTCGACGACCGAATCGACCGATGACGAGACGATCAGTGTTGTCGCCAACGTCGACGGCACGGTGTGGGCGGCGGCGGTGCAGAGCGATTCCGGGACATGCTTCTTCATCCGGGTGGACGCCGAAGGCGAGACGACGCAAAGTTCCACGACCTCGGATTCGTGTTCTGCCGACTTCGCGTTGACCGCCTCCGCCGGAAGCGGAGGAAGCGGTGGTGGCGGCGGGGGTTCCGGCAGTGGCGCGATCACGTTCGGGACCTCGACCTATGAGGCTGGTACGCCCGATCGCTCATGGACAGAAGCTTCAGCTGAGGCAGCGGCTCGAGGCGGCCATCTTGTTCGGATCGACAGCGCTGCGGAGAATGCGTTCGTCTTGGCCACCTTCGGCGATGGGAACCGATCGATCTTCATCGACCTGTCCGATGCGGCGGTCGAAGGAACATGGGTCGACAGCGACGGTAACGGTTCGGCCTACGAGAACTGGGCCGGCGTTCAGCCCGACAATGCCGGCGGAGGGCAGCATTATGCGCGCATTGCCCTGCACACAGGTCACTGGGACGACGGCGGCGCGAGCGAACGGGCCTTCGTGCGTCCCGGTGAGAACGACTGGTCCCGGATTGGCACGATCACCGTCATCGAGTTCCCCAACACCGCCCCCTGACCCGGCCCTGTTGCGTTCCCCCTTGCCAAACTGACGTGCTGACATCGCGCCTCCGGCGTGCTCAGCACGTCAGTTCAAAGCCCTGACTCGCTTCGCGCCGAGGCCGGCGAACAGTCGCTCGGATGGCTCGTTGCCCTCGGTGATCCAGAGATGAACCGCTCGAGTGTCACCTGCCTGGAGACCATCGAGGACACCGGAGACGACGCGCCGACCAAGACCCTGCCGCTTGTGGTCAGGGTGGGTAATGACATACGCAAGGACGACCTCGACAGGGGTCGCGGCGACGAGCGCGGCGGCGCAAAGCCGCCCGTCGATCTCTGCACCGAACGATGCCCCGAGGTCACCGCCGTTGCGTAGCCAGCCCTCGATCTCTTCGACTGCCTCCGTCAGTGTTTCGCCCTCGTCGTCGGTCGTCCCGGCGTAGGCGGCCAACATCAGCCCCGGGAGTTCGGCGACATCATCGACGGTAAGCCGCCGCACACCTCGCGCACTCGTCATCGTCCAGGTGCTGAGATCGATCCGGTACTCGTGGCGAGCGATCATCTCCCGAGCGTAGGCGTGCGTCGCAACGCCACCAGCCGAGATTTCGTCACAGCGGCCAACTGACGTGCTGACATCACGCCTCCGGCGTGCTCAGCACGTCAGTTCGAGAAGGGGGAGCGGTCAGCTGAGGGGGGCGTTGGCCCGCACGATGAGATCGTCGCTCGCGGCTCGCAGGGCATGAGCGCCGGGCGTGTCGGGCAGATCCGACAGGGTGCCGGCGGCCTTGTCGGCCCAGCCCTGCGCCACGTCGAGCGCGGTGCGCACACCGCTGCTCGCCCGGATCAGCTCCCTCGCGTGATCGCGCTGTTCGACCGTGATGTCACGAGTGAGCAGCGGCCGCAGCTCGACGGCGACATCGCTGTCGGCAAGGGCATGGATGACCGGCAACGTGTAGATGCCCTCGATCAGGTCGTTGCCCGCCGGCTTACCCAGCTCTTCGTCGGTGGCGACGATGTCGAGGATGTCGTCTACGACCTGGAACGCCATGCCGTAGGCGAGGCCGAACTCGGTGAGCGACTCGACCATGGGCCGGGGAAGCTCACCGACGATCGCCCCGATTCGACAGGCGGTCGCCAACAACGACGCGGTCTTGCCGGTAATCGATCGTTCGTACCG
>JBCCYT010000303.1:0-2435 GCA_039188975.1 Actinomycetota bacterium | reverse complement strand
CGCAGAAAGGCCTCGTGGCCCGCAACCCGGCGCGGCGTGAACCCCGACGACACCAGTCGGCGCCGCCTCGTGTGCTCCGGCGGGTCGTTGTCGATCATCGACGGCAGCGACACCTCCGGACGGGAACCCTTCGCGGAGCAGAAGGTCTGGTAGTCGCCCTCAATTCGTTGGATGTCGGCATGGCAGGTGATCGCCCACAGCCCTGACTCGTCGTCCCAATAGACCGGTGCGTTCTCACGCATCCAGGCCATCCGATCGAACGGATCGGCATTGAAATCGAGCGACATCACGACGATGTCGTCACGGGTCGGGTGTTCGGGCGTTCGATGGACGATGGTCGAGACATCGAAGCGGTAGGAATCGAGAGGGTTGTCGCTCATTTCACACCTCGCGAGGGACGCGGTTCGCGGGGGAGGCCGAGTACTCGTTCGCCCAAGATGTTGCGCATGATGTCGCTGGTGCCGCCCATGATCGTGTAGGCGGGGGCGTAGGCGATCGCTTTGGCGAGGGAGGCATCGGCAACCGCTTCCATGCCGAGCACCTGGGCGGCGAAGTCCGCGACCGCGATTTCATGTTCGGTGCAAAAGCACTTGGTTGCCGCCGAGAACCCGGGGGGCGCCTGTTTGGTGGCTTCGCGGTAGACGAGGATTCGGCCGAGCCGGTAACCGGTCTCGAGCTTCGCGATCTGTTGACGGATCTTCGCGTCGGTCGTATCAGCCGCCGCCACCGCCCGCTCGAACAACGGCTTGTTCGACACGAGACGGTCGATGCCGCCGCGTTCGTGTTCGAGCTGCGCCATCGTCTGTTTGAACGCGTTGCCTTCCACCCCGACGAGGTTCTCGACCGGCACCCGCACGTCGTCGAAGAACACCTCACAGAAATGCTGGTTGGTGGTCATGTCCTTGATCGGCCGAATCTCGATACCGGGCAGGTCCATCGGCACGATCAGCTCCGACACGCCCTTGTGAGGCGGGCCATCCGACGAGGTGCGACAGATCAGATAGCAGTAGTCGGCCATCGCTGCGAACGACGTCCAGATCTTCTGACCGTTGACCACGAACACGTCGCCCTCACGGTCAGCCGACGTCTTCAAACCCGCCAAGTCAGAACCGGCGTTTGGCTCTGACATGCCGATGCACCACGTGGTATCGCCGCTAAGCATCCCGGGCAAGAACTCGGCCTGTTGATCCTCGGTGCCGTAGGTGAACAGCGCCGGGCCCATCTGGCGGTCGGCGAACCAGCTCGCCGCGATCGGTGCCCCGACCGAGATCATCTCCTCGCCCATGATGATGCGAGCCAGATTCGACTGGCCACCGCCACCGAACTCGGTCGGCCACGTCATCCCGATCCAGCCCTCTTCAGCCAGACGCTGACTGAACTCCTTCGAGTACCCATTGATCCACGAATCGGTGTGAGCACCGAACTCGGCCACCCCTTCCGCCGCGACCTTGCGCGCCCGCAGCTGTAGCTCCTGCAACTCCGGGGCGAGTTCAAAATCGAGCATCGAGAGCACCTCCGTGCGTAGACGGTAGCGAGTCGGACATGATGGCCCCCTATCCGGCGCTGGTCAGCGCCAACCCAACCCTCGACGAGACGAAGACGACCCGCTGACGATGACGACGACCCGACGCTTCGAACCGGCCGACGACGAGTGGCGCCAACGCACGATCGACAGCTTCGAGCGCCAACCGATGATGCAGACGCTCGGGGTCGAGGTCGTCACGATCGAGCCGGGCGCCGTGACGCTGAGCTTCAAGCGCGACGACCGCTTCGCCCAGCAGCACGGCTTCATGCACGCTGGGTCCCTGACCACGCTCGCCGACTCGGCATGCGGATGGGCTGCGCTCACGCTCATGCCCGCCGACCATGCGGTGCTCACGGTGTCGTTCACCGTCAACCTGCTCCGCCCCGCCGACGGGGAGCGGTTCACCGCCCACGCCATGGTGGTGAAACCAGGTCGCACCCTCACCGTCGCCGACGCCACCGTGATCGCAGACGATGCCCACGACCGACCGATCGCCACGATGACAGCAACCCTCATGGGTGTCACCGACCGCGGCATCACCGGCTGAACGCAGGCGCCCATCGTGACGTTCGCCACAGATGCATCCAGACACCGCGCCCGCACCGTTTCATCAGCACAATGGCCTCGACGCGGCTGACTCCACCGGTTCCCCTCCCCCCTGCGGTGTTGAGTCAGCGCGTCGACGGCCTCAACATCTCGAGCAACGCGACGGTGGCAACCGTCATCGGGAGCGAGCCGGCACTCCTCATCTTCCTCCGGCATCACGGTTGACTGTTTCCCCGTGAGCTGGTCGGCGAGTTCGCCGCCATCACCGACACCGACCCGGACTACCCGCGGATCGTGTACGTGCACCAGGGCCTGCTCGCCGACGACCGCACCTGGTTCCCGATCGACGACCCCGACGTCGTCG
>JBCCYT010000302.1:0-2450 GCA_039188975.1 Actinomycetota bacterium | reverse complement strand
TCCAACGGCTTCTTGCTCGGGTCGCGCTTGGCGTTGCCAGCGGCCAGTGACTCTCCCCACACCTGCTCGAAGCGGTCGGGAACGAAGTGGATGGTCTGCCAGATGTCGGCGACCTCGGCGGTGAGCTCGACGTTCTTCGGCCCGATCGACGCGATCGAGATCGGGATGTCGCGCTCGGGCGGACGGTTCATGAACTTCAACGGCTTCCCGAGCCCGGTGCCGCCCTCGTACGGAAGGTTGTAGGCCTTGCCTTCGTGGGTGACCTTGTCGCCGCTCCACACCTTGCGGCAGATGTCGATCGTGTCGCGGGTGCGAGCCATCGGCTTCTCGAACGGGACGCCATGCCAGCCCTCGATCACCTGAGGGCCGGAGCTGCCGAGACCGAGGACGAACCGGCCACCCGACAATGCGTCGAGGGTCGCCGCGGTCTGAGCGATGAGCGCCGGGCTGCGGGAGTACAGCGGGATGATGCCGGTCATCAGCTCGACCCGTTCGGTGTTCGCAGCGAGGTACGCCAGGGTCGACACGAGGTCGTAGCCGTAGATCTCGGCGCCCCACAACAGGTCGACGCCAGCGGACTCGAAGTCCCGGGCCTGTTGGGCGAGTCGCTGCGGGTCGCCGTCGAATCCGATGGTCGTACTGATCTTCATGGCGACATCTTGGCCGATCGGCTGGTGCGGGAGCGATTCGGTCTTCGATCGAAGCGACCCGTCGGTTCTAGGATCGCGTCATGTTGCCGACCTGGACCGCGGCGCCGGCTGACGAGGGCGCCGCCATCGCAGAGATCAAGGAAGCGATCTGTGCACGTATCGAGCGATCTGGCCGAACCGTTGCGGAGGTCTTTGCTGTCGTCGAGGCCAGCATCGCCGAGCAGGTGGCGGAGATTCGAGCGGCCAACGACGTCGACGGCACCGCCTGGCCTCAGGTCCAGTTCGAGGCGATCGCCAGTCGCGGTTTCACCGACGATGAGCGGGCGTTGATCCGCCAGCGCGGCTGATTGATCGTCCGCGGTCACTTCGACCACGACCAGGCCCGAGCCTGGGACGATGCGTTGGCCGCCTACCTGCAGCGAAACCGGTTTGTCGAGCACTATCGGGGCGCCGGGGACGAGTTCTTCGGCGATGAGAAGAAGGCGCCGCAGATCTTCCCGATCTACTGGTCGCGGCCCCAGATGGAAGCACGGCAAAGCCACCGGATGGCGATCGTGCAACGTCTCCTCAATTCGCTCTGGCACGACTCTTCGGCCGCCGCCTCGTTCGACGCCACCCGCAGCGTCATCTATCCCGATCGGGTACGCAGGCGGCCGGCGGGCACGACCTCGTCGGGGCTGGCTCCCCATGTCGATGCGGGGACGCTCGATCTCTGGATGAAAGCCGAATACCAGCAGGCGTTTCGACACGTCTTCGACGGCTCCATCGAGTCGTTTGATCCATGGGACGCCAATGGTCGGACCGACGGTGACCAGTTCGACGGCTCCACCATGACCTCGGTCTTTCGTACCTTCCAAGGGTGGACCGCACTATCGGACATGGCGGCTGATCAAGGGGTCCTGGAGTCGATTCCGATCCCTGGTGCGATCGCGTACCTCCTGCTGCGTCCGTTGCTCGACGACGTCGAATCGCACGACATGTGTGGCGTGTCGATCGGACGCAGCTTCTGGGTGACCGATGAGTACCACGGCCTGCTGCGCGAAGGACTCAGCCGCATCCCAGGCGTTCGAGCCGGTGACTCTGCCTGGTGGCATGGTGATCTCGTTCACGGCGTTGCCCCGGTGACCGACCAGCAGGGTTGGGGCAACGTCATGTACATCCCCGCCGCGCCGTGGTGCGCACGCAACGAGCGGTACGCCGCACGGCTCGGACCGGCGATCAGGACCGGCCAAAGCCCGAGCGACTTCCCTGATGAGAACTACGAAGTCGGCTGGATCGACCGATTCACCGCCGACGATCTCAACGACTTCGGCCGTCAGAGCATGGGTCTGTGACGGTCGGCAATTCGGTTGGGGATCCCTCCCCGCTTCGCTATCGTTCCTTCTGCGGGGTGGAGCAGCGTGGTAGCTCGTCGGGCTCATAACCCGAAGGTCGCAGGTTCAAATCCTGCCCCCGCCACCAACGAGAAGGCCCGGAAACTCAACAGTTTCCGGGCCTTCGTCGTTTTTCCTGCGTGTGCCACGTCGCCCCGCGTCTCACAAAGAACTCACATGGGAATGGGCATCGTCGCCGGGGCGGACCCTCTCGCAGCGCAGGCGAGCTTTGCGTCTGGCTCGCTGCGAGTGGAGTCTCCCGTGCCCGGGGTCTCAGCCGACTGCGGCGATCTCCCATCGGTTGGACGCCGGGATGGCGGTGCCGCCGGCGATGCGTTCGACGCTGTCGAAGAGCCACACGGCTACTTCTCCAGTGAACTCGTTGCGCAGCATCAGGTCGGGGCTTTGGTCGTTGTTGAGGTCGGCG
>JBCCYT010000301.1:0-2458 GCA_039188975.1 Actinomycetota bacterium | reverse complement strand
GGCTGGTTGTACACCGACGACCACTTCTTGCCGGCGGTCAGTGACACCCAGGCACCACCGTCGTCGGCCCCGATCATCCGGTCGGGATCGTTGGGGTCGATCCAGAGCCCGTGGTTGTCGCCGTGCGGGGTCGTGAACTCGGTGAATTCCTTGCCTCCGTCGATCGACTTCCACGCCTTCATGTCCAGCACGAACACGGTGTTGGGTTCGGTCGGATGAGCAATGACGTGCATGTAGTACCAGGGGCGCCACGCCAGCTCGGCCTTGCCGGAGGTGTGTTCCCATGTCTCGCCGTAGTCGTCGCTGCGATAGAGGCCGCGGGTGCGGCCCTCCGCTTCGACCATCGCCCACACTCGGCCCCGCTGGGCGGGGGAGACGGCGACGCCGAGCTTGCCGAGGGTGCCTGATGGCATCCCCGGGTTCTCCGAGATGTTGGTCCAGGTGTCGCCACCGTCTTCGGTGCGCCAGAGGCCTGAGCCGGGACCGCCCGACATGATCGACCAGAAGTTGCGGCGGGCCTCCCAGGTCGTGGCGTAGATCCGGCGAGGGTTCGATGGGTCGAGCGACAAGTCGACGGCGCCGGCATTGTCGGCGACATGCAGGATGAGTTCCCAGGTGTCGCCGCCGTCGGTCGATCGGTACACGCCGCGCTCGGGGTTGTCTTTGGCCGCGTGCCCCAGCGCCGCGACGTAGACGAGGTCGGGATCGGACGGGTGCACGAGAATCTTGCCGATGTGGCGGGACTCCTCGAGGCCCACGTGGGTCCAGGTGGCACCGCGGTCACGCGATCGGTACACGCCGTCGCCGTGGCTGACGTCGATGCGGATCGTCGATTCGCCGGTACCGGCGTAGATGACGTTGGGGTCGGACTCGGCGACCGCCAGCGCGCCGATCGAGCCGGCGGTCAGCTGTCCGTCGGTGATGCACTCCCAGTAGGTGCCTGCGTCGTCGGTTCGCCACACGCCACCGGCGACCGCGCCGAAATAGAAGACGCTGCGTTCGTGCGGATCTCCTGCCACGGCCATGACCCGACCCGCCCGGGTCGGCCCGATGCAGCGGTACTTGACGGCTTCGAGGAACGCGGGATCGATCGGCACGGCGGACTCCTGAACGAGGGGAGAGGGGATGTCCGCTTGACCCTAACGCCGCTGCTGCGTCAGCGCCCGCCCGTGTGGCCAGGCGGGTCGTCCCACATCCCCGATGTCAGCGGGCGATACAAGAACACGAGGAGGGCCCGCACCAAAACCACCCCGACGTAGATGAACACCGCCATCGCCATGAACGGGATGTTGTCGTTGTAACGGCAGAACTCGCGGGGGTCGTCGGTGCACCGGGTCTCGGTGATCGTCGCCGTCAAGGAGAACACGGCAATCACGACGAGCACGGCGGGCAGCGCAAGGAGTGCTTTGCGAAGGAACTCGTGGCCGTCGTCGTAGCGGGTTGCGAGCGCGACCAACACCAGCAGCGACACCGCCATCGCAATGCCGGAGACCAACACGTGTTGCACGAACTCGCCGAACGTCACCATCGAAGAGAGCGTAGGAGATCAGGCGAGTAGGAGGGCGCCGAGTCGGCGAGCCGCGACCGTCGTCCCGACCGCAGCGAGCAGCGCGAGCACGCCGGCATGGGCCAGGTCCGCCATGTCCCACACGCCCATCGTGGCGGCTCGCACGAGTTCAACACCGTGATAGAGCGGGCTCAGCTGAACAATCCAGCCGTAGTCGCCGTAGGCCGACACCGGGTAGAAGGTCGCGGAGAAGAGGAAGAGGGGCAGCGTTGCTGCCGGCACGTACTCGAAGTCGGCCCACCCTCGCATGAACGTGGTGGCGGCCATGCCGAGCGCGGCGAAGGCGTAGCCGATCAAGGCCGCAATCGGCACCGCCATCAGCCCCCACCAGGAGCCGACCATCCCGAATGTGGCCATGGTCGCCAAGAACGCGGCGGCGTAGAACATCCCGCGCAACACGGCGAAGCTGATCTCGCCGAGGGCGACATCGGCAGCGGAGATCGGCGTGGAGAGCACGGCATCGTAGAGCCGTGCGGCTTTCCACTTGTGGAAGATGTTCATCGTCGAGTCAAAGATGGCGCCGTTCATCGCAGCCGCGGCGAGCAGCCCGGGAGCGACGAACTCGTCATAGGGAACGAGGTCGCCCCCAACCTCGATGTCGCCCACGAGTTCGCTGAGCCCGACCCGGATCGACAACAGGTAGAAGAGCGGCTCGAAGACCCCGCTGATGATGATCATCCATGTGTGGCGATACACCATCAGGCTTCGCTCGACGAGCCGTTGGGGACGCCGGATGTCAAACCACTCGGTTGGGACGACCCGAAGCGGCAGCGATGAGCGAGCGGTGGTCATGGCCGAAGCCGCCGTTCGAGGGTGATGACACACGCGCCGTAGCCGGCCGCGATGTACGCGAACAAAACGACGACATGCACGATCCAACTCCGGTCGAGG
>JBCCYT010000300.1:0-2517 GCA_039188975.1 Actinomycetota bacterium | reverse complement strand
GTCCCCGAGTCGACGACGACCACGACCACCACGGCCGGCGGCTGAGCCGTCGACCGCCGTCGTTCAGCGGCAGCGGTCGAGGAAGTTGGTGATCAGGTCGTGCCCCGCGTTGGTGAGCACCGATTCTGGATGGAACTGCACGCCTTCGACATCGCGCTCGCGGTGGCGGAGCCCCATGATGAGACCGTCATCGCTCTCGGCCGTGATCTCCAACACGTCGGGAACGGTGTCACGGTCGACGATCAACGAGTGGTAGCGCGTCGCTTCGACCGGGTTCGGTAGCCCCTCGAACACACCGGTGTCGTGATGGCGGATCATCGATGTCTTGCCATGCATGACGTGGGGCGCTCGGATCACGTCGCCCCCGAAAGCCTGGCCCATGCACTGCATGCCGAGACACACCCCGAAGATCGGAACGGTGGTTTCGAGTTCGGTCAACACCGCCATGCTGACACCGGAATCGTCGGGGTTGCCCGGCCCGGGTGAGATCAAGATGCCATCCGGGTCCAGCGCCACGATGCCGGCCAAATCGATCTCGTCGTGCCGTTTCACGACCGGTGTCGCACCGAGCTCGCCCAAATACTGGACGAGGATGTAGACGAACGAGTCGTAGTTGTCGATGACCAGGATCGTCGGCGTGGTGTCCGTCACGACGGCGAGGTTAGCGGCGGCGTGGATCAGCCGGCGTCGAGAATCATCCGCACACCATTGATCAACACCGAGTCGACGATGGGCCGCGGCACATAGTGGGTGGCTCCTGCTTGCGTCGCCATCTCCGCTGCCGCCGGCCCAGGCGTCTCTGCCCCCAGGACGACGATCGGCACGGTTGCTCGCCCGGCGTCGTCGAGTGCGCGAATCGCTCGAACGGCGGTGAGATCAGTGTCCACCAAGACAAGCGATGGGGCGTCGTCGACGGTTCGGGTTGCGGCGGCGTCGGGATGGCCGGCTCGAGCGGCGATCCCGCCCCGTTCGAGCAGTGCCGTCAAGAACGCAGCGGCTGTCTCGTCGCGGCCGAGAACGAGGACCGTTCCGCTCATGAGACAGACCCGCCGCGGTTCGAACCGAGCGAGGCGAGGTCGTTCGTCATCGGGCGGGACCCTAGTCGAGCGATGTGGCGTTCTCCGGCCGTTCCTCAGGCAGGTCCGGAAGCACAGCTGACTTCGCCGGGCGGGTCTGCGCGAGCTCGGCCGCCTGCTCCACCCAGCCGTCTCGTTCGATCCGACCGTCGAAGGCCAAGTAGTCGTCGAGCTGAGCGATGTAGTCCGCAGGGAACGCTGCGATCATCTCGTAGGTCACGATGCCGATCTCGTGGAGCAGAGCCTCGAGCTTGGGACCGATGCCGCTGATCACCTTCAAGTCATCAGGCTCGGTGTCGGTCTCGGCGGTGTCGACGATCTCGATCGTGGCGGTCTCCGGTTGCGCATCGACGGGGCTCGTCAGCGTTTGCACCGCAACGGCAGGTTCGGCGACGGCGACCGCAATGTCTCCACCACTGATGTCTCCGCCGCCACCGCGGTGGTCGGTCCCGTTGCCGTTCAGGTCACCGGGGCCGGGCTGATGGGAGAGATTCGCGAGTTCGACCTGGGACGCAAACTCCGCAGCCTCCCGCTTCCCTTCGCCTGTCTCGATCGCTTCGAGCACGGTGATGGCAATGTCGGCGACGAGCACTTCGTCCTCTTCTTTGCCGGCGGCCTTCACGCCGTCGTCCATCATCACGTAGCAGAACGGACACGCGACCGCGACTCGGTCGGCGCCGGTGTCGACCAGCTCCTGGGCACGGACGTCGTTGACCTTGTCGCCGATGTCTTCTTCCATCCACATGCGGGCACCGCCGGCACCACAGCACATGCCCTTGGTGCCGCTGCGTTCCGCCTCGACGAGCTGGATTCCACCGAGCGAACCGAGCACCTTGCGCGGCGCCATGTAGACGTCGTTGTGGCGACCGAGATAGCACGAGTCGTGGTAGACGACTCGCTCGTCGAGCTCAGCCTCGCTGAGGTCGAGACGACCCTGGTCGACGAGCCACTCGAGGAACTGACTGTGGTGCACGACTTCGTAGTGACCGCCGAGTTGTGGGTACTCGTTGGCCAGCGTGTTGAAGCAGTGGGGGCACTGGGTGACGATCTTCTTCACACCCATCGAGTTGAGCGTCTCGACGTTTTGGGTGGCGAGCATCTGGAACAGGTACTCGTTGCCGGAGCGACGAGCGGAGTCACCGGTACAGGCCTCCGACGGGCCGAGGATGGCGAAGTCGACGTCGGCGCGCTGCATCAGCTTCGCCATCGACTGGGTGACCTTCTTGTTCTTGTCGTCGAAGGAACCGGCGCAGCCGACCCAGTAGAGGTACTCAGCGGTCATCGGGTCGCCGCCTTCGACGATCTCGATGCCGTCGACGCCGGCGGTCCAGTCGGCTCGCTCTCCCTGGGACATGCCCCACGGGTTCGAGGAGTTCTCCATCGAACGGAACGCCTGCCCGAGTTCGGACGGGAAATCCGAATCCATGAGGGTCAGGTAGCG
>JBCCYT010000299.1:0-2530 GCA_039188975.1 Actinomycetota bacterium | reverse complement strand
TCCCGCTCAGCCCCGACCTCGACCGTTCGGTCTTCATCGGCGAGAAGTCAGCCACCGATCTGCTCGGGGCAGAGGTGATTCCGACATCGATCTACGTCCGAGCCGATCCCGACCAGGTCGAAGCGGTTCGCAGCGTGCTCGCCCCAACCACCAACCCAACCGACCCCAACGAAGTCCAAGTCTCACGCCCATCCGACGCCCTCGAAGCCCGAGCCCAAGTCGATCAGAACCTGCAGAACCTCCTCCTCGGACTCGGCGCCGTCGCCCTCCACGTCGGTGCTGTCGGTATCGCCAACGTCATGGTGATCTCGGTGCTCGAACGACGAAGCGAGATCGGGCTCCGTCGAGCCATCGGCGCCACCCGCAGCCACATCGCCGTGCAATTCGTACTCGAGTCCGCATCACTGTCCGCCCTCGGCGGCATCATCGGCGTCGTCATGGGCGTCGGCGTCACCATCGGCTACGCCCGCCGCCAAAACTGGCTCATCGACATCCCAACCGAAGCACTCGCCGGCGGCGTCGCCATCTCCCTCGCCCTCGGCGCCCTCGCCGGCCTCTACCCCGCCATCCGAGCCGCCCGCCTCGACCCCGCCGACGCCGTCCGACCCGGCTAACTCCCCTCCACCACCCACTCAGGCGTGACGCGCCCGGCGCACATCGCCTCGTTGAAGGCAGGTGCGTCGGGCTTTGCGTTGCGGAGCCGAACCCAACGGGTCAGCCGAGACGGTCGCGCTGCGCCTTCAGAGTCGACCCTGCACCCCAGTCGTTGGCTTCGAGCGCCTTCATGATGCCGGCGACGTTTCGGTCGCGAATGCGCTCGAGCTCACGAATGGTGTGATGGCCAGACTGGTCGTCGGACTGCGCTTCGAGCCGGTCGATCAGTTCATCGGTCAGCTCCGGCACATCCATGAGCTTGGTCCAGGGCCACGAGAGGGTCGGGCCGAACTGGCGGATGAAGTGGGCAAAGCCGCCCTCGCCCCCTGCGATGCGGTAGGTCTCGAACAAACCCATCTGCGCCCAACGCAAACCGAAGCCGTACCGCATGACATCGTCGATCTCTTGGGTGGTTGCGACACCGTCGTTGACCAACCAGAGCGCTTCGCGCCACACCGCCTCGAGCAAGCGATCTCCGATGAATGCATCGATCTCGACCCGAACATGGATCGGCTTCATCGAAATCGATGCGTAGGTGGCCATCGCCGCATCGATCGCAGTCGCCGACGTCAGCTCGCCGCCGACCACTTCGACCACCGGCACCAGGTACACCGGGTTGTAGGGGTGGCCCACAACCATGCGTTCCGGGTTGGTGATGGTGGGCTGCAGGTCGCTCGGTTTGATGCCTGAGGTCGAAGAGGCGATCACCGTTTCGGCCGGGCACACAGCTGCGATTTGCTCCAGGATCGGCACCTTGATCGCGGGGTTCTCCGGCGCGCTCTCCTGCACGTGGACGGCTCCCTCGACCGCGTCACCGATCGAGTCGACGACCGTGATCGAACCTTCGACCGGCGCGGGAAGCTCGAGGTCAGCCCACGCCGCACGAGCGTTGTCGAGCACCTCGTCGATGATGCGCTGCGCGTCGGGGTTGGGGTCGCTGACCTTGACGTCGATGCCATGAAGCGCGAATCGAGCGGCCCACGCCGACCCGATCACACCCGCGCCGACGATGGCGGCGTGTTGTGTCATCCGCGGATCAGCCGATCTTCTTGAGGTCGAGCATGTCGCGCACCTCGTCGGGGCCCATCACATTGAAGTTCATGCCTTCGAGGATGACGGTTGCTCGCTCGACGAGCTGGGCGTTGGTGGCCTTGATGCCCTTGGCGAGGTAGAGGTTGTCCTCCAGCCCAACCCGGATGTTGGCGCCGACGAGCGCAGCCGCGGCGACATACTCCAGCTGGCGACGGCCGATCGAGAAGGCCGACTTGTGCCAGTGCGACGGCACGTTGTTGACCATCGCCATCAAGGTGTTCATGTCGTCGGGGGCTCCCCACGGCACACCCATGCACAGCTGCGCATTCATCGTCTTGCCCTCGTAGAGACCTCGCTCCTCCTGGTTCTTCGCGTACCAGAGGTGACCGGTGTCGAAACATTCGAGCTCGGGCTGCACCGGCAGATCCTGGAACTGCCGGGCGATCTCGTCGAGCTGTGAGGTGGAGTTCGTCATGATGTAGTCGCCCTCACCAAAGTTCATCGTGCCCATGTCGATGGTGGCGATTTCGGGAAGGCACTCGCGGACATGGCGCATGCGCTCGGTGGCCCCGGCCATGTCGGTGCCCTCGTCGTTCAACGGAAGTGGATGCTCCACCCCACCAAGGGTGAGGTCGGCACCGGTGCCCCCGGTGAGGTTGATCACGACGTCGGTGTCAGATGACCGAATCCGGTCGGTGAGCTCCTTGTAGAGGTCGGGATCGCGGCTCTGCGCTCCCGTATCGAGGTCGCGGACATGGCAGTGAACGATGGCGGCGCCAGCCTTCGCGGCCTCGATCGCAGAGTTGGCGATCTGTTCCGGGGTGACCGGAACGTGCGGCGACTT
>JBCCYT010000298.1:0-2533 GCA_039188975.1 Actinomycetota bacterium | reverse complement strand
CGCAGTTGCCGGGTCGAGGGGCCGCTCGCTGCTGTCGAAGAGCGCTGCGACTTCGGTTTCGGTGAGGGCCAGGTCGAGGGCGCCGAGTTCGAGGCAGCCAAAGGGGGAGAGCACCTCGCGGACCGGTCGGCCGATCACTCGACCGGCGACCACGAGCATGTCGACCTTGGGGTGGTTGGCGAGAAGGGCGATCCGCGTTGGGTCGGGCTCGTCGACATCGATGAGGATCACCGTGGCGTCCGGTAGCGCCGCCGCGCCCGACGCCACCACGCCCAGCTGGCGGCCGGAGGTGATCAGGAGCGAACGTGGGGAGCGCAGTTCGAGTTGCCGAAGCAGGCGGGTCTTGCCGAAGCCGGCGGGTGCCTCGACGATGACCGCGGCACCGTGGGCGAGCACGGTTGCCAAACGACGTTCGTCCGCATGCACGAGCGGTGTTCGCTGCATCATCTCCCTCCGCACCCCCCAGTGTGTTGGACACGTGTCCCAATTGCAATCGCGACGCAAGGTCTGCGGTTGTATCTGAACAACGATCATGCCCGATGGCTGCGAGTGTTGCTGAGGGAACGGTCAGATGTTCACCGTGGTCGGTGGGCGCGCGGTGAGCGAGGTCCTACGAATCACCGACCACCGCGTCGGTGTCTTTGGCATCGAGGCTGTCTCGTTTGCGGTCCTTCATTGCCTGGTGGGCCTCCATCGACCCGTCGTGCCAGGTGCCAAACCACTTGTCCATCGGGACGAGCGCCATGCCGTAGTTCACCTCGAAGTAACGGTGATGCAGATTGTGGAAGATGTCGCCGCCTTGCACGTCGGTGGTGAAGATCTTCCACCGATGGAAGCCGGAGTGCGACGGCGACGGTGCGATCAGCAGCCACAGCAGGGAGAACGTGATCAGATAGGGGTGGCCGGGGATCACGAGGAAGACGAACGGCAACGACAGGTAGAGCACGTGCTCGACCGGATGCATCGAGACGCCGCTCCAGGGACCGGTGTTGACGTTGCGATGGTGCAGCGAGTGGAACCATTTGTAGAGCGGGTCGACGTGGAGAAGTCGGTGGTTGGCGTAGAAGTGCACGCCTCCGATGAATGGGGTTGCGGCTGCCATCAAGGTGATCGTCCACCAGGCATCGAGTTGGGGAATCGAGCCGCCGGCGTACAACCGGAACATGACCGCTTCATAGATCGCCGCTGTGGGCGCCGCGGCGAGGCTCCAGAACATGTTGTCGCGGACCTGATTGTTGAAGGTGAAGCTCCGGCGGCTCGCCGCTGGCCACCGCGACTCGTACTTGAAGTCGGTGCCTTGCGTCCTGCGCATGTACAGGGCGTAGTGCTGGCCCCCGATCAGCAGCACCATCAGTGCGAGATTGCGGCCCGTGAGGATGGCCATATCACCCACCCCGAGCGCGGCGTACGTGTCGAGCGCCGGTGTCAGCCACCGCCACGCCACATACCCGAGCAGATAGAAGAAGCCGGTCTGCCACCACAGGTACGACGTTGCGGCCCACTTGGCGATCGCAACCGGGTTCGGTGGCAGCTTCCAGAGCGGATTGACGTCGAACGGTTCGGGGTCGTAGCCGCGGGTGCGTTCGAGACGGGTCCGTTGCTGCGGCACGGTGTCGGTCATGCCTCCAGCCTGCGGAGTGGGAGCCAGTGGCGCCAACGACAATTGTGGGGTCACTGCATCAGTTCAACTGATGGAGGCCTGATCTCAGAACACCTGCTCACGGAGCCAGCCGCGAAAGGCGGTCGCCGCGTCGGATCGTTGCGCAGGGCGAGGGGCGAGGAGCCAATACGACTCCGAGGTGGGCGACACATGATCGAACGGAGCGACGAGCCGTCCGGTGGCGAGCCCGTCAGCAGCAAAGACATCGAAGGTCATCGTCAACGCATCGCCTCGCTCGGCAGCCGCCATGCCGACCGCAAACGTGCTTGCAACATGGATGCGTTGCTGGTCGGGGAGCGACTCACCCTGCTCCTGCAGCCACGAGCGCCAACCACCCCGCATTGCAGCGCAATCGATGAGCGGGTCGATGCGCCAATCGGCTGCCTCGGCCCGGCTCGGTGAGGTCACCGGGAGATAACGAATGCGGCACAGCGGTTCGCCACCCGCGACCGACTCGGCGAAGCGGATCTCGACATCGGCGGCTTCGGCCGTGCGTTCGGGGTCGTGGATGACGGTCACGAGATCGAGGGTGATGTCGGGATGACGAGCGATGAAGTCGGGCAGCCGCGGGGTCAAGCAGAAGATCGCAAACGACAGGTTGACCTGCACGGTTAGCCGGTTCTCGTCGCGGCCGCCAAAGACGGTTTCGGTGCCGTGGGCGAGATCCTCGAGTGTGCGCTGCACGATCGGAAGGTAGGCCCGGCCGGCCTCGGTCAGATCGATCGAACGTTGACGGCGGACAAAGAGCGGCCGGCCCAGATGCGTCTCGAGGCCTTTGATCTGCTGGCTCACCGCGGACTGGGTGAGGTGGAGTTCGCGGCCGGCCTGGGTGAACGAGAGCAACCGGGCGGCCGCCTCGAACACCCGCAGCTG
>JBCCYT010000297.1:0-2561 GCA_039188975.1 Actinomycetota bacterium | reverse complement strand
TTCGGCGATCAGGATCTTCGGCACGTTCTTACTTTTCCACGAAGAGGTGAGAGTTTTGTGAGACCGCCATAGACACCGACTCGACCTGTTTCGAAACGGTAGTAGGACCACCACGCACCGCGCGCAAAGAAGAACGGGCTTCTTTTGATCGCCTGCTGACGGTCGGGATACGGGCGTCAGCGCGAAGGTGGCGATCCCCCAAGACCCGAAGGAGGGTGCTCATCATGACGACGACCTACACACTTTCGAACGCACGACTTCGGAACCCGGAGCCCGCCTACCGATGGAGATCACGAACGCAGTGGATCGAGATCTGTGAGGTCGAGATCGAGCAGGAGAGCGGCGATGTGCTGTCCTTCGTGCTTCCCGAGAAGCGACGTCCCAACGGTCACGTCGTTCCTGCCACATCGGTTGCGCTCGATCGCGGCATGCCGGAACTCCGCGGTCAGGCGGTCGTTTGGGGGGCGATCGGCGCCGCCGCAGCGTCGTTGATTGGAGGGTCCGCAATCGTGCTCGGAGCGGCCACGGCCACGTGGCTCACGGGTTGGGATGCAGCTGAAGCGAAAGCTCAGGGCCGACGGCTTCTCGCTTCGTACGTGTCCGATGCGGATGCCATCAGGGTGAAGCGGGGCCGCCTCACGAAGTCGTCGAGCGACCTTCGCCTCGCATAGACACCGATTGGGCCGGTCGGATCATCCTCTGCGTGAGCACTTATCTCACGCTGGGTGATGGCGAGGCTGGGAGGCAGAAAGGACCGGCCATGGCCACGTGGACATCGCAACTCGGAACGGGAACGCATCCCGGCCCGGTGCGGTCCGGCGTTCGGGTCGGGATTGACGGCCTCCCCGTGCCACGTCTGCGGGGGCGATTGCACCAGGGTGCCGTCATCCCGACCGCCCTCGCCGGGATCACCACCATGTGGCTGGTCGACGGCATGACCGCGAGGGCTGCGGTCGGCACCTTCACCTTTTCGATCGTCGCCATGCTCACGGCCAGCGCCGTATACCACTGTCACCGCGACACACCGGAAGGACGGCTCGCAGCTCGCCGGGTCGACCACGGGACGATTCTCGTTGCGATCGCCGGTACGCAAACCGCGTTCTGGGCGCTGGTTGGACCGGCTTCCTTCATGCCGTGGATCGTGGTTGGAATCTGGGCGGTCGCCGGCGTTGGCTTCTGGCACAAGGTGCACCATCTCTCCACGACCGACTCGACCGGCAATTGGATGTTTGGAACCCTCGGCTGGTCCGGCGCGGCGCTGATTCCATGGCTCGTCGTCGCGGGATGGCCGGTCCTGGTCCTCGTGGTGACCGGCGGTGGTGCGTACTCGATCGGCGGCGTTCTCCTCTCTCGCCGGATCGGCAACATCTGGCCGGGCACCATCGGCTATCACGAGGTGTGGCACGCGCTCACGATCCTCGGTTTCTGCTGCCATGGGGCCGCAATCGTCGTGCTCACGTCGGCTTGAGCGGATCCCGGTTCGGGCGCATGGTGAACAGCCCGTGAACGACTGCGGCTCCCGTCTCGGCCGCGCCTAGGGTCCATGAGGTGCGCATTCTCGTGACCAACGACGACGGCATCGATTCGATCGGCCTCCACGTGCTCGCCCGGGCGATGAAGCCGTTCGGCGACGTGGTGATCGCTGCCCCCAACACCGAGTACTCCGGGTACGGGGCTGCGCTCGGCACGTTGCATGCGATGAAACCCGATGTGCGACGCGAGCATGTCGACGGCATCGACGAGGCATGGTCGATCAGCGCGCCACCCGCGCTGTGCGCCATGTTCGGTCGCCTCGGGGTCTTCGGCGACATCGATCTGGTCGTTTCGGGCATCAACCCAGGTGCCAACGTCGGGCGGGCGGTCTACCACTCTGGCACGGTCGGCGCGTGTCTCACCGCCCGCAATGGCGGCATCAGTGGCGTTGCCGTGTCGCAGTCCGTCGATGCATTCGGGGTCGAAGGTCAGGGATGGGAAGAAGCGCTCGTCACCCAGAAGTGGGAAGGCGCGGCCGACGTGGCCGCCATCGCGGTCGGAGCACTCGTACACGACATGCCGGACGAGCCGCTCGTGCTCAACATCAATGTCCCCAACCGGTTGGCAACCGACATGGAAGGCTGGAAGCGCACCGACGTCGGCGAGGCACCGCCGCGCGGTTTGGCCAAAGCGAAGCTCGAACCCAAAGCCGGCGCCCACGATACGTATCACGTCGAGATGGAGTGGGGCGACGCCATCCAGATCCCCGAGACCGAGGACGGCGGCGCCGTCATGGCCGGCTATGCGTCGATCACCTGGCTCGGCCGGCTCGAGGGCATGACGCCGCACCACCCGACCATGAAGGCAACCGAAGGGGCGCTGGACTCGTTCTACAGCTGACCACCGGGTCCGCTACGAACGAGACGTGCCGGGTTGCGTCAGGCGGACTGCGAGCTCGATGTCGTCGGTCGAGATCGAGTCAGCACCGGCATCGATCGCCCGCATGATCTGGGCGCGACCAGCGGCGTCGTTCGCGTGCACCCGGTACCCCATGCTGTGAAGGGTCCGGGTGATCCGCTCCGTGATCG
>JBCCYT010000296.1:0-2612 GCA_039188975.1 Actinomycetota bacterium | reverse complement strand
CGGGAGAAGACGCCGATGACGGTTGGTTGGTGGATCCCGGCCGGCACCATCCCAACACTGGCCGAAGCGCTCGAACGGCTCGAGATGCTGCGCGCAAACGGTCCGTCCGCGGATGCGTTTCCACTGACCCGAACCATCCCTGATCCCCCCACGACCACGACGCAGGAGGCACCCGCCATGGGCCAAGTCTTCATTCCCTACCTGACCGTCGGCGACAGCCGAGCAGCGTTGCAGTTCTATGCCGAGGTGTTCGGCGCAGTGCGCACCGGCGAGCTCTTCGAGATGGACGATGGCCGCATCGGCCATGCGGAGATGACCATCGGTGATCAGCTCATCTATCTGGCCGACGAGTTCTCCGAGATGAACCTGGCGTCACCGGCCGCGCAGGGTTCGAACTCGGTGTCGATCGTGATCCATGTCGACGACTGCGATGCCGTCTATGCCCATGCGGTGCAGGCGGGCGCGACCGGCGAGCGGCCGCCTGCCGATCAGCACGGCTTCCGCAGCGGATGGTTCGTCGACCCGTGGGGCCACCGTTGGTCGCCCACCAGTGCCATGACCGGCGGGTGACGTCCTAGTCCGCCGCCTCGACGGCCGCTTTGATGGCGTCGCAGGTGGCTTGCATGTTGCTGCGGATCTGTTTGCGGCGGCCGTTGATCACCGCGACCGGGTTGTCGGACTCGGCGGCGAAGCCGACCAGCAGGTTGTTGTCGGTGCCGATCCGCATCGAGAACCGCAGCCGGCTCCCGACGCCTTGATCCATGATCTCGAAGCGCCAGAGCCCGCCGGGGCTGTTCGGGTCGACCGTGGCCCATTCGAACACCCGGCCGTCCTCGATGGCGGTGACGTGATTCTGCAGCGACCATTCCATGTCGCCGAGCTTGTTGTGGCCGGTGAACGTCGCGCCGACGCTGCGGTCGTCGCCGTCCCATTCGGCGCCTTGCAGCTCGTCGCTGATGCCGACGGGGAACGTGATGTCGCTGATGAACGGCCACACCTTGCGCGGTGATGCCTCGATGTCGACTTCGGCGACGACACCTTGACCGTCTTCGAACGTCGTGCCGCCGTCTGCGGATGCCTGGGCACGGGTGAATCCCCACCGGTCGAAGTAGGTGATCTGCTCAGCGGGACGGCGAGGCGCAGGCGTGAACTCGGTGCCCTTGGTGTAGGCCACCGGGAACGTCACGATCGTCGTGATGCCATCGGGAATTGCCAAGATGCCGGCGAGTTCGTCGACGCTGGCGTTGAGCAACGTCGTCCACGTGCTTCCCAGACCGCGAGATCGCAACGCCAGGTTGAAGCTCCACGCGGACTGGATCACCGAATCGAACAGGCCAGGCCGGCCCGAGTTGTCGTGGATGCCCCAGATCGCCGCAATGACCAAGACCGGCGCCTTTGCGAAGTTCTCCACCAGGTAGGCGCTCGAATTGAACACCTTCTCCTTGCCGTGCCCGGTGCCTTCGAGCCGCTCCGACACCTGGGTCATGAACTCGCCGTTGCGGGCGTAGATCTCACCGAGCTTGCGTTTCGTTGCTTCGTCACGGACAACGATCCAGCGACGGCTTGCGTCATTGCCTCCGCTCGGAGCCTGCTCGGCCAGGTCGATGCAGTCGAACAGCACCTGATCCTCGACCGGTCGGTCGAAGTCGAGGCGCTTGCGGACCGCACGGGTCGTGGTGAGGAGGCGATCGATCTGGTCGAGGTCGAAACCAGCGTCGTTGGTGGTCATGGCAGTTCCTCTGTTGAGTCGAGACAGCGTACGATTTTGGTCGGGTCAGCCGTGGTGGGCTCGGGCGGCCTTGGCGAGGGTACGAAGATCCGCGCGTTCCTCGTCGGTCAAGACGTCGAGGTCGGCGGCATGGAGCTGGTCGGTCGCCGCTTCGATCGCCTCGCGGGCATCGGCCAGGTGGCTGACGTCGGGATACGGCTCGGGCCAACCGAACAGCTTGGCGTTCCACTCGCCAGCCGGGCCGGAAAGGATCGACTCGAGCGGACCGATACCGGCGGCCTGCACCGCAACGCAGTGGCGGCTGAAGCGCAGCTCCCGCATCACTTGCGCCAATTGAAACGTGCGGGCCGGACCGGCTTCGGCCGGAAGCGGCATGTCGCGCCAGCCGACGAACATCGGTGCCCCCAGTGGTGACGCCGACGTCACGACGGTTTCCATGATCTCGCCGAGTCGTTCGACCCCATCCAGGCCGGCGAGTTTCTCCGCCCCCCACTCCTGACAGATCTGCGTGTACACGGCGGCACCGGCGGCGGGAGCCATCGCCGATCGGCCTGCTTCGACCATGGCGGTCATCGTCGCTGGTTCCCAGAAGAACGCAGCACCGACGACATTGTCGACCGGACAGTCGCCGAGCACCCCCAGCCGCCCGACCGCATAGCCGCCCATGCCCTCGGCGGTGAGGCCGAGTTCGGCGGCCCGACGGGTGGTCGACTCGTCGAGCAACCAGGCCATCGCCAACATGCCGATCGAGCCCCGCATGCTGCGAGCCACCGTCACACTGTCCATCGTCGTTCCCCTGACCGTCGTTCGCAGCGGCTCCACGATGCCAGGCCGGACGGGCGGCAGCCAGCTCACGAGAAAGCTCGCACCGGCCGGCTCGCTG
>JBCCYT010000295.1:0-2709 GCA_039188975.1 Actinomycetota bacterium | reverse complement strand
TCAAAGCGCACGATCGACGTAGCTGAAGTCGCCCGGGCCCACGAGTCGCTGGGGCTCACCACCGACGTGGCCGATCAGGGCGTCTACGAGCGCACGGTCCAACGGTTCACCGAGCGCAACATCGCCCTGCCGACCTTCGCCGAGCTGGCTGATCCGTCGACGATCCCGGCTGGCCGCCTTGCGCCGTTGGCCGGGCTCGACCGAAACGAACCCGACTCGCGCAACCTGTTCCGGGTGCACTGGTTCGGGCAGCTCGACGGCAGTGGCCCGCACGAGGTTCCCGACTACATCGAGCTGCCACCTGAGATGACCGGGGTCGAGGCTCGGATCCTCCTCGCGATCGGCAACCGCTTCCCGATGATCCGGGCCCACAAGGTGCTCGCCGCCTACGCCTGCCTCGTGCCCCGGCTCGTCACCGGCCGATTCGACCCGACCGCGCATCGCGCCGTGTGGCCCTCCACCGGAAACTACGCCCGCGGCGGCATCGCGATCTCACGCATCATGGATTGTCGCGGGGTCGCCGTGCTGCCCGAAGGCATGAGCAAGGCCCGCTTCGACTGGCTCGAGCAGTGGACCCTCGACCCGGCCAACGACATCATTCGCACCCCCGGCACCGAATCGAACGTCAAAGAGATCTACGACGCCTGCAACGAGCTGGAGCAGGATCCCGAGATCGAGATCATCAACCAGTTCTCGGAGTTCTCGAACCACCTCGGCCACTACGCCGTCACCGGCCCGGCCCTCGGTCGAATCTTCGAACACGCCACCGACGGCCAATCCGACGCTCGCCTCGTCGCCTACGTGTCGGCGTCGGGATCGGCCGGCACGTTGGGGGCGGGCGACTATCTCAAGGATCACTACGGCAGCCGGATCGTTGCGGTCGAAGCGCTCGAATGCCCGACCATGCTCGAAAACGGTTTCGGTGACCACAACATCCAGGGCATCGGCGACAAGCACATCCCGCTGATCCACAACGTGATGAACACCGACGACGTCGTCGCGGTCAGCGACCGCTCGACCGACGCACTCGACGCACTCTTCAACACCGATGCCGGCAAGGCCCACCTCGTCGACCGGGTAGGGGTCGATCCGGCGCTCGTGGACATGCTCGTACACATGGGGTATTCGTCGATCGCCAACGCCCTCGCTGCGATCACGATCGCCAAGGACCGAGGACTGGGCCGCAACGACGTGATCGTCACCGTCGCCACCGACGGTTCCGAGCTCTACGACAGCGAGCGCGACGAGTACCTCGCTCATCATCACACCGACGGGTACGACGCCGTTGCGGCCGCTGCTGACTTCGGCCGCGAACTCGAGGCGGGTGACACCGCACAACACCTCGAACTCACCGAACAAGAACGTCGCCGAGTGTTCAATCTCGGCTATTTCACGTGGGTCGAACAGCAAGGCACATCATTCAAGGACTTCACCGCCCGTGCCGATCAGGCATTCTGGGACGGCATGCGGCATTTCATCAGCGATTGGGACGAACAGATCCAGGAGTTCAACGCTCGCACCGGTACGCGGGCCGACGACTGAACCCATGACCACGTTCACCCGTCACGCCGACCGACTCGACGTCGTCGCCGCAGCTGAAGCTGCTGGGGTCGATCGGGCGACGGTGCTCGACACGATCGACCGGCTCGATGCAGCCGTCGCCACGATCGACGGCAACGGCTTCGATCCGACACCGTTCGGGCCGCAGAGCCGACTGACGGACGCAATCGGGCTCGGCGAGGCCGAGCTGTGGGTGAAAGACGAAACCAACAACGTGAGCGGCTCGCACAAAGGCCGTCACCTGTTCGGCGTCGCGCTCAGCATGGCGCTCGCCGGCGAAACCCCTGAACGGCTCGCCATCGCCAGCTGCGGGAACGCCGCCTTCGCCGCGTCGGTCATCGCGTCGGCCATCAAACAGCCGCTCGACGTCTTCGTGCCCGACTGGGCCGGCGACGAGGTCGTCGACCGGATCGCGGCCAATGGTGCGTCGGTCGTGCGTGTTCGCCGCGACCCTGATCGCCCGGGCGACCCTGCCCATCACGCCATGGTCGATGCGGTCGCCAATGGAGCCACCGCGTTCTCGTGCCAGGGCACCAATACCCCGATGACGGTCGACGGCGGACGGACGATGGCGTACGAGATGCTCGACACGCTCGGCGAGCATCGCCTCCACCGCCTGTTCCTTCAGGTTGGCGGTGGCGCGCTCGGTTCGGCGGTGGTGTCGGGTCTGCAACGGGTGCTGGGCGACGATGACTTGCCCGTCATTCATGCGGTGCAGCCGGAGGGCAACTATCCCCTCGTTGCGGCGTGGAACACGATCATCGAGGAACTTCTCGGTGAGGAGCCCAAGGGCAACTACGGCCGATCGAAGGCGGCGGCCGAGCTCGGCCGCATGCCTGCTGATGCTCGCCGCGCCGCCCTCGCAGGGGCAACGGCAGAGCCTGGTCGCTACATGAAGCCGTGGGCAACCGAGCCCCAGTCCTACGCGACCGGCATCCTCGACGACGTCACCTACGACTGGCTGCCGATCGTCGATGCCATGTTGGCCAGCGGGGGTTATCCCGTCGTGGCGGCCGACAGCGACTTCCGCATCGCCCACATGCTCGCTCATGCCCACACCGACATGCCGGTTTGCCCCACGGGTGCGTCGGGTCTCGGCGGCATTCTGGCCGTGCAGCGCGACGTGCGACCCGATTTCACCGGCGAACG
>JBCCYT010000294.1:0-2724 GCA_039188975.1 Actinomycetota bacterium | reverse complement strand
TGCCCGGGATCTCGCTCCAGATTCACGACGAATCCGGGAACCGCGTCCCGACCGGCGAGACCGGCGAAGTCGTTGCCCGGGGCGGCAACTTCATGCGCGAGTACTGGAACAAACCGGACGCGACCGCTGAGGTGTTCGACAGCGGCTGGTACCACACCGGCGATGCTGGCTATGTGGACGACGACGGCTTCCTCTTCCTCGTCGACCGGGTCAAGGACATGATCGTGTCGGGCGGCGAAAACGTGTACTCCGCAGAGGTCGAGTCGGCCATCTCCAAGCACGACGCCGTCGCCCAGGTGGCGGTGATCGGCATCCCGCACGACACCTTTGTCGAGCAGGTGCACGCCATCGTCGTGCTCCACCCGGGCGCCGACGTCACCGAAGCCGAGCTCGGTGAGGCCGCCCGTGAGCACATCGCCGGGTACAAGATCCCTCGATCGTGGGAGTTCCGCGAGGAGCCGCTGCCGTTGTCGGGCGCGATGAAGGTGCTCAAGCGTGAGCTTCGAGCCCCGTACTGGGAAGGCCGCGACCGCAACGTCTGACGTCGTCGCCTGGGGGTTCGACATGGCCGCAACGATCGACGACCGTTCGCTGGAGCGTGTCGAGGACGCACTGCTCGATGGGTTTCGTGCTCGCACGACCGACGGCGTCGATGTCATCGGTTTCGGGGAGACCGGTGTTGCGCTCAGTTGGCCCGCCGGCGACGGTCGGTTGGTGTTGAAGCGGGTCACGAGCTTCGCTGACCAGACCGAGGCCGATGAGGTCGCCGGCGACCTGCAGCGCTACATCGACGCCATCGCGTCGCACGTCACCGTGGTCGACACCGAGATCCGAACGGTGGTGAACCGTGACGGGCGGGTACCGCTCTATCTCGTCCAGCCGCGCCTGGCGGGCGAGTCGCTCGTCGAGACGATCATGGATGTCGACCGCCCGCGCGAGGGTCACCCGGCGGTGGAGGCGGTGGTCGACGTTGCGCTTCGGGCGTCGGCGTCGGGCCGACTCGGGGTCGACGCCCAGTTCCAGAACTTCGCGTGGCGTGACGGTGAACTGGTGCTGTTCGATGTCGGCACCCCGATGATGTTCGAACCGGACGGCTCGTATGCCTTCGACACCACCGCGGTCCGTCGGGTCATGCCAGCATTCGCCCGGGGCGCAGCGGAGAAGAAGTTCGCAGAGATCGTCTGCGACATCGGCTCTCGCCAAGGTTCACTCGAGCAGGCGGCCATGAGCCTCGTTCGGGTCGGTCAGCAACGATGGCTGCCCGTCGTGCTCGATCTCGTCAATCCGCATCTCGACCGACCGCTCGACACCGAGGCCGTGCTCGAACGAGCCCAGCATCTGCATCGGCAGTCCGGCACGCTGAAGCGGCTGATGCGGCTCGAACGGTGGTGGTCGACCCAGGTGCGTCGCCGTCCGTACGACATGTTCATCACCGACTCGTTCAGCGGGGAGATCCTGTAGCGACGGGATCGGGCCGCCAGCCTGGTCGATTGAGCAAGAAGCCCCACCAGTCACGCCACGACTCGGCGTGGCGAAGATCACGAACGAGCGGCGGGAACTCTGAGAACCAGACCTTCAGCGGATTGGTTGTGTTGATCGGAGTGGTGAGCCCATAGGTGGGCGTGTGCAACTCCCGCTGGTACGTCCCGAAGATCTGATCCCAGATCATCAGGATTCCGCCGTGGTTTCGGTCGAGGTACTCGGGGTCGGAGCCGTGATGGACCCGGTGGTTCGATGGTGTGTTGAGCACTCGGTCGATTGGGCCGAGTCGGCCGATCACGTCGGTGTGAATCCAGAATTGGTACGCCTGCACCGTCAACTCGCCCATCACGACGACCGCAGGGTGAAAGCCGAGCAGGACGAGCGGAAGGTGAAAGAGCAGCGCCACTGCTGGTTCGAAGGGGCCAAACCGGAACGCTACCGCCGTGTTGAAGATCGGTGAGCTGTGGTGCACCGCGTGGCCGGTCCACAGCAGCCGCACCTCATGGCTCGTCCGGTGTTCCCAGTAGTAGGCGAAGTCGGCGGCCACGAGTCCGGCGACAATCGTCCAGCCGTTGATGGGGATCTGCCAGAGCGTGAGGTTGTCCCAGATGAAGAAGTAGGCGCCGATCATGGCGAGCACGGTGAAGATCTCGATCACGTAGAACGGAATCTGGGTGCTGAGGCTGGCGAGGGTGTCAGCAAACCAGAGTCGTCGATTCGTGCCTCGACGAACGAAGAGCGCGATCACCTCGATTGCGACGATGACGATGCCAACCAGCAGGGCGTACTCATACAGCACCAGTCCGAGGATCTCGGCGTCGGCCGCGGTCGTGGTTGCGGTCGACCAGTCGGTGTAGGCGTCGGCGGCGAGTGCATCGTCGCCGAGAAGCAGGGTGCGGCCCTCGCCGATGTCTGGGTCGGCACGCATCACGATCACCACCAGGCTGATGAAGGCAACGCCGACGAATCCGAGCAGTGTTCGTCGAATCGGTTCCGAGTGGCCAAGCCCGGTGGGACGGGCGGCGAGTTCGGGATCGTGATGTCCTCCGACCATCGAGTTCGGTGTGGGCTGGAGCCGTTGCGAACGCCACTCCCAGACTCGAAGCCCGGTCAGAACGAGCGTGATCGCCCAAAAGATCGGGCTGGCCAGCTGCGTGCCGATGTCCCAACCGATGACGGCGCTGAAAAGGAAATAGGCGCCCCACCACAGGAGGTCGCTGGCGATGAAGCGGGCAAGATCGC
>JBCCYT010000293.1:0-2866 GCA_039188975.1 Actinomycetota bacterium | reverse complement strand
TGGGCGTCGAGCTCGTCGAGCTTGGCCAGGAGATTGCGTTGGGCGTCGGCGGGCGGCATCGGACCCGGCAGCGTAGCGGCTCGGTCGGCGTGCACGTCCGGGTGCGGTCAATCCTCTTTGGCGAGCAGGTTTGTCTGGAGCACGGCCGCGGCGACCTTGCCGCCGCTGTCGGGGAAGACGAGCTTGACGGTGGTCTCTTCCGCCAAGGCCTCGGCAGGCACCTTCACGGGGATCATGCCGAAGAATGTGGGTCTGCCTTCCTGCGTGCCGCCGGCCCAGTCGGTGGGCACCTCGACCTCGGTCTCGTTGACCCACACCTGGGGTTGGAGCGACAGCCCCGGTACTCGGCCGATGCTCAGCCGCAGCACGGCATCGCCCTCGCCGGTCGGCACGTTCTGATACGTGAACTCGATGGGCTGATCGGCTTCGATCGCTTCGAGGTAGTTCTCGGCGTAGACGCGCGTCTCGAGGATCGTCTGCTCTGCGGGGTATTCGTGACGCAGGTCCATCATGAGCAGCGCCGTCTGGCCGGGCTCGAGCGTGAGCTGCTCGGGCACGCCGAAGAGCGTCCGTTCGAAGAGGTCCGGGGTCTCGCCGTGTGTCGTGAGGGAGCGCAGAGTGACCTTGGTGATATCCAGGTCATCGACGCCGCTGAGCTGGACCACGCGTGCCACGTCGTCCATGTTGTGCATCACCGCGGTGTGCCGAAGCCCGTCGGCGAAGTAGTGGCAACGCACATCGGGGTCGGTCGCGGTCATGATCCGGCGTTCGCCGTTGACACCCTTCCAGAGCCGGTAAAACTTGTCCAGCTCGGTCGTCACGTAATTGTCGCCCGCCCGCCGGAACAGCAGGAACGAAGACGGAATGTCTTCCGTGCTGCGCATGCCACCGTCGAAGTTGTAGGTCCAGGCCGCCACGCCCAGGATGTACGGGACCGTCTTGATCAGCCGGTCGGGGTGGTCCATGTACATCAGCAGCATGCCGTTAAACGAGGCCAGGAGGCCGCCCATGCGCCGCATCCGATCGGGGACGACGCGGTTATCCGGGGACCGATCGATCCGGCCGTACTCGGTGATGGCCTGCGGCTTGGCGACGCCGAACTTGATGAAGCTGTAGGCGTCGATCAGGTCCATGTTCGCCACGACGTTGCTGCCCGTGCGTTCGGCGTGGGTGCCCTCAACGTTGATGCCGTCGTAGAGGTGGATCGAGAAGAAGTCCATCTCGTGGCCGGCCACGTCCATGAACATCTTCTGCCAGCCGTTCCAGTGGGAGAAGTTGCGGGCTTCGACCTCGGCCCATGCGGCGGAGTAGCCACCGATCATGATGTCGTCGTCGGGCAGCAGCTCGCGGATCCGGCGGGCCGTGACCGCGTGTTGTTCGGCCATCGCCCGGACGTTGGTGCCCATGGGTTTGGCTTTGACGAAGGGCTCGTTGAAGACCTCGTAGTACTGCGGCCGTGACTCGTCGGTGTAGTAGTGCTTGAGGAATTGAGCGGCGAACTCGGCGGCGGCCTCGGGGGTCTTGGGTCCGAACGAGGCGTAGTCGTTCGTTTCCAGCCCCATCATCCACTCGGGGTGGGTGCACAGCACGACCTCGCGAAGCACCTCTGGCCGGAAGCGGTGCGGCCGCTCGGCGCGCTCGGCCTGAAACGCGGCTCCGGCGCGACGCATGTGTTCCACGTCGGGCATCCCCGGGTTGTCCGGGTCGGCGGGGGTGGCTTGGAGCTGACCCGACTGGACGCCGCCGTCGCGGCCGAAGTGGGCTTCGAGCTCTTCTTCGATGTAGCGGAACTTCTCGTCGTCGGTGTCGCCGTCGTCGGGCGAGGCGTGGATCACGATGTACTTCTCGCGTTCGAGCGTCGTGATCCCGCCGATCGATCGGACGGAAGATGGATCCACGGTGACCGCGACGGGGTCGGCCGCGAGCGGGGTCACGAGGCACACCGACAACAAGACGCCGGTCAGGGAAGCTTTCATTGCTAGGAACTCCGAGGGGATTGCTCTGGCAGGGTTGGGTGCGAGTGCGGCACCGGCGGTATCTGGGCGCGAGAGGCGTCGATGGCTGGCCGGAGCTTTGGGAAGTGGAGCCAAAGGGTCCGGCCTGGGGCCGCACGATCGCTTCGTCGAACTTCGTAACGCATCAGATCGGATGAATTGGGGTGACCGAGAGTCGGGTCGAAGATTGTAGATCGTTAACGATGAAATACAAGCCCCTCGCAGGGGCTGGGCATCGATCGAAACGAGGGCGGGGTGCGTCTCGGCGAGTTACTGCCGGTGGACGTGGGGGACTTCGATCTTGTTGCTGGGGGTGGTGTCGGCCTCGAGGTCGCCGGCGGCGAACTGGATGCCGGCCAGGTAGTGCTTGAGCAGCAGGGGGTTCCAGTAGATGTCGTGGCGGTGGCCGAGGGAGGTGTAGAAGACCCGGCCGTCGCCGACTTTCTGGACCCAGGCGACGGGGAAGTCGCCGTCTTCACGCTTGATGGGGCTCTTAGGTTCGTCGCTGCGCTCGGGGTCGAGGTTCAGGAGGATGCGCAGGCGGTCGCGGGAGTAGTGCTCGTTGTCCTGGAACTGGTAGATCTCTTCTTTGATCATGAAGTTGTCGACGTCGCCGAAGACGGGCTTGTTGACGGCGTGCTCGGGGTCTTCGACGACGATGGTGACGTTCTGGTCGCCGTGCCAGGGGTGGCCGCCGAATCGTCCGCCGATGGCCTGGCCGTAGCCGTGGTGGCCGTAGCAGGCATCGGTGGCGGCGTGGATGCCGACGAGGCCGCCGCCTTGCTCGACGTAGTCGATGAGGTTGTTGGTCAGGCGGTCGTTGCGGGCCTTGAGCGCGGCCCACTCTTCGTCGGTGAATTGGTCGCGGATGG
>JBCCYT010000292.1:0-2901 GCA_039188975.1 Actinomycetota bacterium | reverse complement strand
TCCGGCCAATCGCGATCATGGTGATTGGTCGTCCAATGTTGCCCTCGCCACGGCGAAGAAGGCAGGGAAGAACCCTCGCGAGCTCGGGCAGGCCCTGGTCGATCACCTGACCGCGAATCCGCCGTCGCACGTCACCGCCGTAGAGATCGCTGGTCCTGGCTTCGTGAACTTCCGGCTCGCCGACACCTGGCTCTATGAGGTGCTGGCCGACGTCCTCGAGCAAGGGGTCGACGGGTACGCCACGCCCGATCTCGGCAACGGGGTGCATCTCAACGTCGAGTTCGTCAGCGCCAATCCCAACAAGCCGCTGCATGCCGGCCATGGGCGGGGCGCTTGCTACGGGGATTCGATCGCCCGCCTCAAGGAACGGTGTGGGTTCCGGGTGACCCGGGAGACCTACATCAACGACCGCGGCGTGCAGATGAAGAACTATGCCGCATCCCTCGCCGCAGCGAAGGCGGGCGAACCGATCCCCGAGGACGGGTATCAAGGTGCATACATCCACGAGTGGGCCGGTGAGATGCCCGCCGACGCAGATCCGCTCGAGTGGGGCCTTCAGCGGGGCCTTGCCTCGCATCGATCCACCTTGGAATCGCTCGACATCCACCACGAGATCTGGTTCAGCGAACGCTCGCTGGTACCGAACGGGGCGATCGACGCCGCGATGGACGATCTGCGGCAACACAATGCGGTCTTCGAAGAAGATGGTGCAGTGTGGCTTCGATCGACCGACTTCGGCGACGACAAGGATCGGGTTCTCATCAAGAGCGATGGTGACCTCACCTACCTCACACCTGATGTTGCGTACCACCGCGACAAGTTCGAGCGGTCGGATGCGCTGTTCAACGTCTGGGGCGCCGACCATCACGGCTACGTCGCCCGGATGAAGGCGGCGATGCAGCTGCTTGGCCACGATCCTGATGAGCTCGAAATCGCCATCACCCAGATGGTCGACTTCGTCAAGGACGGCGAACCGGTGAAGATGGCGGGTCGCGCCGGTGACTTCATTGCCCTCGATGACGTCATCGCCGAAGTCGGGCCCGATGCGGCCCGGTTCACCTATCTCATGCAGTCGGTCGACAGCCGCCAGACCTTCGACTTTGCCGAGGTCGCGAAACAGGGCATGGACAACCCGGTGTTCTATGTCCAGTACGCACACGCCCGGATCTGTTCGATCGTCACCAAGGCTGCGAATGCGGGCGTCGAGGCGCTGCCCCTGGCCGAGGTCGACACGTCGCTGCTGGTCCACGGTCGCGAGCTCGAGGTGCTGCGATCCTTGCAGGAGCTGCCCGACATCGTGCAGGTCGCGTGCGTCGACAACGCCCCGCATCGCATCACGGCGTGGGCGCGCGAACAGGCGGCGGCCCTGCACGGCTTCTACCACGACTGTTATGTGATGGGGGACGGCGTCGCCCCCGAGCTCACCCAGGCCCGGCTCGCGCTGGTTGCGGCCAGCCAGGTGGGTCTGCAGATCGCGCTCGGGTTGCTCGGTGTGTCGGCGCCGGAATCGATGTAGCGGTGCGGCCGCTTCCGACCCGACTCCTGCCTGAGACCGCCGAGGTCATCGACGGCGAGCTGTACATCGGCGGGTGCAACACGCTCGAGCTCGCGACCGAGTTCGGCACACCCGTGTTCGTGTACGACGAACAACACCTTCGCAACCGGTGCCGCGAGTCGGTCGATGCGTTCGGGCCGGGCGTCGCCTATGCGACCAAGGCGTTCTTGTGCGGCGCCATGGCGCGGCTCGCGCATGAGGAAGGCATGCACCTCGACGTCGCAACCGGCGGTGAGCTCCATGTCGCGCTCACCGCCGGCGTTCCGGCCGACAAGCTCGTGCTCCACGGCAACAACAAGTCGTTGACCGAACTGCGGATGGCGGTCGATGCCGGTGTCGGCCGGATCGTCGTCGACAGCTTCGACGAACTCGACCGGCTCGACATGCTGTACGCCGAGACCGGCATTGCGCCGAAGGTCTTGCTGCGTTTGACGCCCGGCATCAAGGCCGAGACTCACGACTACATCTCGACCGGGCAAGACGACTCCAAGTTCGGCTTCACCGTCTCGACCGGCGCTGCTGAACGGGCCATCGAACGAGCTCAGCTCTCCCCGGCGGTCGAAGTGCTCGGCATCCACGCCCACATCGGCAGCCAGGTTTTTGCGGTTGGTTCGCTCGGCAAGGCCGCTGGTGTCATCGGTGAGATCGCCGTCGCTCATGACTTCGCGGAGATGTCGGTTGGTGGTGGCCTGGGCGTGCCCTACGTCGAAGACGAGCGTGCCCCCACGATTGCGGACTGGGGCAAGGTCGTCACCGACGCCTGCACGGCCGCGGGTGTCACTGCCACGGTGTTGGCGGAACCGGGCCGGTCCATTGCGGCTGCCGCAGCGGTGACGCTCTACACCGTCGGCACGATCAAGTCGCTGGACGGCATCCGTACCTATGTCTCGGTCGATGGTGGTATGAGCGACAACCCGCGGCCGGTGCTCTACGGATCTGGGTACGAAACGTTCCTTCCTCGCGCCGTCGGCGCCGACCGGCCCCAGACCGTCACGGTGGTCGGAAAGCACTGTGAGTCCGGCGACATTCTCGTGCGCGAGGGGTTGCTCCCCGACGACGTCGTCGTCGGCGACATCTTGGCCACGCCGGTGACCGGGGCCTACGGGCATTCGATGGGGTCGAACTACAACAAGGTGCTCCGACCGCCGGTGGTCTTCGCCCGTGATGGTGATGCCCGGCTCGTCGTGCGGCGTGAAACCTACGATGACCTCACGAGGCTCGACGTCTGACATGGACTCGCTCCCGCTCGACACGGTTGTTCGCCGAGGCGACGTGCTGTGGCGACGAAGCGGCGATCAGGTGATGATTCGGCGGCGGGGTGTCGACTCGCTCACCGTCTTGGCCGG
>JBCCYT010000291.1:0-2929 GCA_039188975.1 Actinomycetota bacterium | reverse complement strand
TGGGCCAGGCCCTTGCGAACAATGGCGCCGGGCATGCCCCAGACGACGCTGCTCGCTTCGTCCTGGGCGATGAGATGGGCACCTGCGTCGACGAGGTCGACGGCGCCGTCAGCGCCGTCATCGCCCATCCCCGTGAGGATCGCAGCGACGGCGAGTCGACCGTGGGTTTTGGCGACGCTTCGGAACAGCACGTCGACCGAGGGGCGGCAATTCTTCACTTCGGGGCCATCGTGCAAGATGAGCCGACCGGTGGGGTCGGCGGTCTCCATGTGAAGGTGACCTGGAGCGATCCACACCTCACCTGGCTTCGGTACCACCGGTTCGGTGACTTCGAAGACCGACAGCTGGGTGGCCCGGTTGAGTGTCTGGGCCAGCACCGTCGTGAAGTCTGGAGGCATGTGCTGAACGATCACGATTGGCACGGGGAAGTTCGCCGGGAAGTCGCTGAGGATCTGGGTCAGCGCTTCTGGCCCGCCTGTCGAGCAGCCGATCGCCAGCAGGGTGCGGCGAGAGATGCTTGGTGCCGGACGCCGAGGGGTTGCTGGCGCCGGGTTGGTGGCGGATGGTGGTGGTGATGAGATCGAGCTCGGGCGGGGACTGGCGACATGGCCGCGCCGGTCGAGTGCGCCGACGATCTGCTTTGCGATCGCCTGCGGATCACCCTTCGCCTCGATGATCCGGTTCGGCGTCACGCCGAGCCGTTGGACGGCGTCGACGACGTTGTCGGCGACGATCAGGACTTCGGCGCCACCGAGCGCCTCGAACTTCTCGATGGTCGATGTGGCGTCGGGGAGCATCGCCCCGACGACGACATGGGTCAGGTCGACACTGTGCGAGCGCGCGTAGAGGCCTGAACCGGTGATGGAACTCAGCACCAGTTCAGATCTCCCGCTCATGGCGCAGACGTCTCGGACGGCCTGGCGGGTCACCGCGTCCTCGAGCGCAAGCCCGAGGCGGTGTCCGGTCATGTCTCGGATTCCGTCCCATCTCGATCAGGCGACAACGCAACCGGATCCAGGATCTGGAGCAGCGAGGTCGGCAGGGTGCTCACACCGACGATGGCGTCGGCAACGGCCAACGGCAGCGTCGAAGGTGCAGCCTCTGGCTGATTGGCGTCGAGGTCCATCACGTCGCCGACCCGGTCGACCCGGATGGCAAACACGGGTGCTGCGCCTTCTACGACGAGGAACACCTCCTCTTCGAGGTCCTCGTCTGATTCCAACTCGAGTCGGGTGGCGAGATCGATCACCGTGACGATCTGACCGCGGAGGTTCAAGATGCCGGAGACGGCACCTTCGGCGCGGGGGACCGATGTTGGCGTGACGCCGGTGAGAATCTCACGAACCGACTGCACCTCGAGACCGAAGTGGTGCGAACCGATCCAGAAGGTCGCGTACAGCGACGTTGCGTCGACAGTGTCTGACATCATGCTGCTGACTCTCCGATCAATGCGGCGGGGCCGTTGTCGATGGTGTTGGCGATCTGGTCGACGTCGACGAGGTCGACGACGGTGCCGGCGGCGACGACCGACCCGTACACACCCATGCGCGCGTCGGCCCCGACTCGGTCGACGGTGGCGAGGTCGACGTCGACGACGTCGAGTACCTGGTCGACGATGAGTCCGACCGACGAGTCGCCTTCCTCATTGGTGACGACGACACGAAGTGGGCCGGTGCCTTGGTCGGCTGGCATGTGGTGCAACATCGACCCGAGGTCCACGAGCGGGAGGAGCCGACCGCGGTACTGAACGACGGGCGTTCGGCCCGACCATTCGATCGAGGCAGGATCGATCTTCTCGAGGCGCTCGAGTTGTTCGGTCGGCAGCGCAGCCGACCGATCGCCAACCAGCACGGTGAGTACTGGCGTTGGCTGCTCCATCGATGTTGCGGCGTTGTCGGACACGAGGGTCGAGCCGCTTCCCGCCGCCATGTTGGCGGTACCGGCGAGTGCACTCACATCCAGAATCAGTGCGGCGGAACCGTCGCCGAGCACGGTGGCGCCGGCGTAGCAGCCAAGGGCCTGCACCGACTCCGACACAGGCTTGACGACGATCTCCTCGGCCTTGCTGACCTGGTCGACGACCAGACCGAAGGGTCGGTCACTGGACTGGAGCACGACGACGGTGGCCGCCTGGCGTTCGGGTCGTTCGGTCTTCAAGATGTCGGCGATGTCGATGAGCGGCAGGAGCTTCTCCCGCAACCGAAGGACCGGTGCTTCGTGGACGTACTCGATCTTTCGTTCGGAGTCGTCGCCTTCGCGTAGGCGCACGAGCTCGATGACGCTGGCCTGGGGAATCGCGAAGAGGTCGTCCGCTGAGGTCACCATCAGCGCGGGGACGATCGCGAGGGTCAGCGGAATCGAGAGGCGGATGGTGGTGCCGACACCAAGCTCAGACTTGATCTCGAGCGAGCCGCGGATGTCTCGGATGTTGGACGCAACGACGTCCATGCCGACGCCTCGACCGGAGATCTTCGTGACCGCGGCCGCAGTCGAGAAGCCGGGAGCGAGGATGAGTTCGGTCTTCTCTCGGTCAGACAGCTTGGAGGCGGCATCTCGGGTGATGACTCCCTTGCTGATCGCCGCCGCGCAGATCTTCTCTGGATCGATCCCGCCGCCGTCGTCGCTGACCTCGACAACGACATGGCCGCCGTCCTGGACCGCGGAGAGACGGATGGTTCCGGTCTCGTCCTTGCCGGCTTTCTTGCGATCCTCTGGCGTCTCGAGACCATGGTCGACCGAGTTGCGGACGAGATGGAGCATCGGGTCGCGGACGGCCTCGATGATCGTTCGGTCGAGCTCGATCCCTTCGCCGACCATCTCGAGGCGGGCCTTCTTGCCCGACGTCTTGGACACATCGCGGACGGCCCGAGGGAGCGACTTCCAGGCCGAACCGATCCGCTGCATGCGGGTTCGCAGCGCCTGCTCCTGC
>JBCCYT010000290.1:0-2987 GCA_039188975.1 Actinomycetota bacterium | reverse complement strand
GGCGCATCGTCGACTCGCGGGCGAGCAGCAACGCCATCGGCAGCGATGCCGAGAACGGCCGCATCGGCAACGGGTCAGCCGCGGTCACTGTTTCTCCGGCGCAATGATGTCGGTCGGGCGGTCGAACTCGTCGGCGACGGTGTTGCGGAGCGTGCCGATCGCCGGCACCGACACCTCCACGACGTCGCCCGGTTCGAGCCAGATCGGCGGGTCGAAGCGCGCGCCGGCACCGGTCGGCGTTCCGGTGAAGATCACATCGCCTGGCTCCAGTTCAGAAAACGTCGACAGGTAGTGGATCTGGTACTCGATCGAGTACTTCATCGTCGCCGGGCTGTCGTCTTGGCGAAGCTCGCCGTTGACGTGGGTCTGGATCCGGAGCTCGTCGAACTCGGGGATGTCGGCGATCGGCACGAGCCACGGCCCGATCGAGCCGGTGTTCGGCCAGTTCTTGCCCTGGGTGACGTTGAACTTCGCATGGCGCACCCAATCGCGGATCGTGCCTTCGTTGCCGAGCGAGACACCAGCGATGTGGGCGCGAGCGTCGACGATCGGAATCCGCCGCCCGCCGGTGCCGATCACGACGACGATCTCGCCCTCGTAGTCCAGCTGAGGACTCTCGGGCGGTCGAATGATCGGCTGTTCGTGGCCGGTGAACGACTGTGGGAAGCGAACGAAGACCGACGGGTAGGCGGCGTCGGCCGGGTCGTCGTACTCCTGGGCGCGGCCGCCGTAGTTGACGCCGATGCAGAAGATCTTGCCGGGCGCCCGCAAGAGCCGCTCGAAGGTGATGTCGGCGACGGCGTGGTCGGCGGGTTCGTGGATGAAACGCCGAGCGGCACCGACGCCGGAGCCGGCGATGAGGGCGCCGAGGTCGTCGGCGTCAAGGCGACGGCCGAGATCGATGACACCTGCGCCGTCTTCGGTGAGGATGCCGAAGCTGGACGCGTCATCGATCGAGTAGCTGAGCAGCCGCATGGGTTCTCCGAAGCCGTGGTTGTGAGTAGATGCTACACATGTTAAACAATTCTGGTGCCGCACGTCATCATCGAATATTCCGCCAACGTCGCACAGCATCACGACATCGACGCGCTCGTCGGTGTCGTGCACGATGCGGTCGTGGCCAACGGCATCGGTCCGCACGCGGGCGTCCGCACCCGTGCCATCGTCCGTGAGCACTTCCGCGTCGCTGATGGCCACCCGACCAACGCGATGATCGCGATGGTCGCCCGTCTCGGCCCGGGCCGAGATGCCGAGACAAAGCACGGGTTCATCGAGGAGATCCTCGATGCGGCCGAAGCACACACGTCGAGAGAGTCGACCGCCCTCGACATTGCCTGGTCGTTTGAAGTGCAAGAGATCGACGCTGAGTTCCGCGTCAATCGCAACCATGTCGCCGCCGCCATGGCCGATCGCCACGCACCGGATCGAGGAGACGCCTGATGGCCGCATCCCCCCACACGTTTGACGAGAACCTCGTCGCCGCACAGGCGTCCCTCGCGCGCTTCGCCGCCGCACCGCTCGACCACCTCATCGACGGACGGCCGTGTGCGAGTGCATCCGGTGACACGTTTGCGAATACGTCGCCGATCGACGGCATGCACCTTGGTGATGTTGCCGCTGGTGATGAGGCCGACATCGACGCAGCTGCCCAAGCCGCCCATGAAGCGTTCCTCACCTGGTCGACGACCCCGGGGACGCAACGCAAGGCGGTGCTGCACAAGGTCGCTGATCTCATCGTCCAACGCCAGCACGACATTGCCGTCACCGAGTGTGTCGACACCGGGCAGACCATGCGGTTCATGGGTGCGGCTGCCCTGCGAGGAGCGGACAACTTCCGCTTCTTTGCCGACCAGGCCCCGAGTGCCAACGACGGCCTTTCGCTGCCGAGCACCGACCACGTCAACTACACGACCCGTCACCCGATCGGGCCGGTCGGCGTGATCACCCCGTGGAACACGCCGTTCATGTTGAGTACCTGGAAGATCGCACCTGCGCTCGCGGCGGGGTGCACGGTGGTGCACAAGCCGGCTGAATGGTCGCCGTACACCGCCCACCTCCTCGCCGAGATCGCCCTCGAAGCCGGACTTCCGCCTGGCGTTCTCAACGTCGTGCACGGCCTCGGCGAATCGGCGGGCAAGGCACTCACCGAACATCCGCTCATCAAAGCGGTTGCCTTCGTGGGCGAATCGTCGACCGGCTCGGCGATCCAGGCCCAAGGTGCCCCCACCCTCAAGCGAGTGCATTTCGAGCTCGGTGGGAAGAACCCGGTGATCGTGTTCGACGACGCCGATCTGGAGCGGGCCGCGGACGCGGCGGTGTTCATGATCTACAGCCTCAACGGCGAACGCTGCACCTCGTCGAGCCGGATGCTCGTGCAGGACTCGATCTACGACGAGTTCACCGCCACCGTCGCCGAGAAGATGAAGAACATCCCGGTCGGGCACCCGCTCGACCCGTCGGCGGTGATCGGGCCGTTGATCCACCCCCGCCATCTCGCGAAGGTCCAGAGCTACGGCGAGATCGCCGTCGAGGACGGCGCAACCGTCATCGAGGGTACGCCCTGGGCCGACGCACCGGCCGATGGCTGCTGGGTCGCGCCGCAACTGTTCACCAACGCCCGCAACGACATGCGCATCGCGCAGGAGGAGATCTTCGGGCCGGTGCTCACTGCGATCCCGTTCAGTGACGAGGCCGATGCCATCGCCACCGCCAACGATGTCGAGTATGGCCTCGCCGGGTACCTGTGGACCCGCGACGTTGGTCGGGCCCACCGAGTTGCTCATGCGCTCGAAGCAGGAATGGTCTGGGTCAACAGCCAGAACGTCCGCCACCTCCCCACCCCGTTTGGCGGAACCAAGGCCAGCGGCATTGGTCGTGACGGCGGCGACTGGTCCTTTGACTTCTACATGGAGACGAAGAACATCGCGATCGCACTCGATACCCACGCCGTGCCGAAGCTGGGCGGCTGAGCGATGGTGTCTCCAATC
>JBCCYT010000289.1:0-2995 GCA_039188975.1 Actinomycetota bacterium | reverse complement strand
TGACCGTCACGGTGCAGCCGGCCGGAGACCACACCGTCCACACGGTGCTCGCGCCTGAAGAGGTGTTCGCCAATGCAACCCACATCATCGAGACCGACAACTCGCTGGTCCTGATCGACACCCAGTTCCTCCTGCCGAACGCCCTCGACTTCCGGGCCTACGCCGACAGCCTCGGCAAGCCGATCGACCGGGTCTTCATCACCCACGTGCACCCCGACCACTTCCTCGGTTCCGAGGCATTCAACGATCTGCCGATCTACGCGCTCCAGGAAGTCTCCGACGCAATCGCCGAGGTCGGCGACGCCGAGGTCGAAGAGAAGCAGGCCGACTTCGGTCCCGAACTCATCGCCTCCACCTACGTCGTGCCCGAGATCGTCGACGAAGGCTCCCTCGTCATCGATGGCGTGACCTACGAGCTCTCGCTGGTCGTCGATGCTGAGGCTCCACACCAGCTCGTCATCCGGCTGCCCGAGCTCAACACCATCGCAGTCGGCGACATCGTCTACTCCGGCGTGCACCTCATCATGGCCGGCGCCCCCGACACCTGGACCGTCGCCCTCGAAGGCCTCCAAGCCGACAGCGACCAGTACCCGATCGTCCTCCCCGGCCACGGCGCCGTCACCGACCCCAGCGCCTATGACCGCAACATCGCCTGGCTCGCCGAAGCCGCCTCCCTGCTCGGCACCGCCGAAACCGGCGACGAATTCAAGACCGCCATGGTGGACGCCTTCCCGGACCGGGGCATGGACGCCGCCATCGACTTCATCCTCCCCGCCTTCTTCCCCGAAGGCTGAGCCCGGTCCCTCCACTGACGGTGGTGGCCTGGTCTGGGATACACCCGGCCACCACCGACAGCGGGCTCAGTCGGGGTGACGGCGAAACTCACTTGGCGAACGACCCGTCACCCGACGCACGAACTTCGTGAAGTTGGACGACTCAGCAAAGCCAAAAGCCAAGCGCACCTCGGTGATCGGTGTGCGTTCGTCCGCCAGCATCCGGCGAAGCTCGAGGGTGACTCGCTCGTCGACGACCTGCTTCGCGGACTGACGCGACACCGCCTGACACGCCCGGTCGAGGGTTCTCGTGCTGTAGCCGAGCGTCGCCGCCAGGCTGGCAACGGTGGGTCGATCGAAGAGCGAGTCGGCCAGAGCGTCTCGGAGATCGACATAGGGTTGCGGAAGCGCAGTGCGCGTCTCGCCCGAGTCCGCGTGATTCGCCACGGCCAGCAAAACCGTTCGAACCATCGAGGTGATCAAGGCCGCTCCAAGCTTCGATCCGTCGAACCGGCGCTGTTCGTCGCGAAGATCTCCCAGCCAGCGAGCCAGCCGGTCCCGAGCTTCGTCCGGTAGGGCATGAACCGGGGCAGCCAGTTCGCTCCTCCACGAGGGCGGGTCGATCCCGGCCGGGTGCCGTTCCACGGCCCACACCATCGCCAGACCGTCGAAGCCGTCGAAGAACGGATGACGCACCAACTGGCCGGGCCGAACCCGCAACACCGAGCCGGACGTGACGACGTGATCAGCGAAATCGAGGCCCCACGTCGCCACCCCATCGAGGCCCAGCACCAGGAAGTGCAGGTCAAGCCGTTCCCACCGACCTTTGAGCTCCGACGGAATCCGATCGCGCAGCTCGGCGATCTCGAAGACCTCGGCGGGGAGATCTCGTCGTCCCACAGCCGGCGCGAACGAGATGGCCACCGGATCGTCAGCGATCATCGGTCTGGGAGCGGTCGAGGACTCTCGATCCATCGCCGAGAGCCTAGGCCGCGCTCGCCGGGGCCTACCCTGAACGAATGCCTGTCCCGTCCGACGCCGTGATCGAACAGCTCCGCGCTGCGCTTGACGACCGGGCGGTCCTGACCGGAAACGATGCCGAAGCGTTCCTCCTCGATCAACGCCAAGGCCGCATTGCCGACTCGGCGGTTGTCGTTCGGCCCGCCGATGCCGACGGCGTCGCAGCAACCGTACGGGTGTGCGCCCAACGCGGGGTGGCGATCGTGCCCCAGGGCGGCAACACCGGCCTCTCGCTCGGCACGGTCGTACCCGATGATCGCCCGGCCATCGTCTTGTCGCTCTCCCGCCTCAACCGGATCGAGTCCATCGACCCTGAGCGTTGGACCATCACCGCTCAGGCCGGGGTCACCATCGAGGCAATACAACAGGCGGCCCGGGCCGCCGGTCGACTCTTCGCCCCCGACTGGGGAGCCCGGGGCACCGCGACGATCGGGGGCGCGATCTCCACCGATGCCGGTGGAAACAACGTGCTGCGCTACGGCAACACACGAGACAACGTCATGGGGGTCGAAGCGGTGCTGGCCGACGGCTCGATCTGGGACGGGCGGCGCGCCCTGGTGAAGGACTCCTCGGGTTACGACCTCAAGCATCTGTTGATCGGCGGTGAGGGCACGCTCGGCGTCGTGACATCGGCCGTGCTCAAGCTGCATCCGGCGACGCCGTACGAGACCTCGTTCATGGCCGCAATCCCCGGACTCTCGTCGCTTGCACCACTCATGGAGCTCGCCCATCAGCATGCGCCCGGCTCCGTCACCGCATTCGAGTTGGTGCCTGACGTGGCGATGGATCGAGTCGTGGAGGTGTTCGGTGTGTCCAAGCCGATCGATGCGGGCACCGACTATTCGATCCTCGTGAAGCTCGCCGCGACCCGACCGGTCGACGATCAGATCGCGGCATTCCTCGAGGCGGGAGCCGACGCCGGGCTGCTCGTCGATGCGGTCGTGGCCGGTACGCCCGAGCAGGAAGCCAACCTGTGGGCCATGCGCGACCACTGTTCACCCACCCAGTGCTGGGTCGACTTCCAGAAGCACGGTCTCAAACTGGACACTGCAGTACCGGTGGATCGCATCGCCGACTTCATCGAGTCGATGGCCGACGCGGCCCGCCACATCGCACCGATGGCCATCACCTACGGGTTCGGACATGTCGGCGACGGCAACATCCATCTGTGGGTCCTGCCGGTTGCTGACGACACGGTCGCC
>JBCCYT010000288.1:0-3014 GCA_039188975.1 Actinomycetota bacterium | reverse complement strand
CGGCGAGTCCGGATCGAGTCCGAGTTCGGCTTGTTGCACCCGCACGGCTGCCGGGAAGCACGAGTACAGCTCGACATGGTCGAGCGCTCCCAGCGGGGAGCCCAGTTGTGCTTCGGCGTACCGGCCGAGCACGCCCATCGCGGGCCAGCGGTGCAGCTCGGCTCGGCGGCTCAGCGAGAGCGACTGGGACGACTCGACCGCCACCAGCGGATAGACGAGCCGACTCGGGTCGACACCCGCGGCCTCGGCACCTGCCGTCGAACTGACCACGATCGCTGCGGCCTGATCGACCCCCCACTGACTGTTGTGCCACTTGTTGTACGGGAACGCGAGGAGCCGGTTGCCATCGCCCGGCTCGCGAATCTCAGCTGCGGTGATCGGCTGACCAAACGCCGCCTTGGGGTTGGCACCGGCTACCGCATTGAAGCTGGCCCAGAGGCGAGCGATGTCGTCTCGGTGTTCGTCGAGCGTCCAGCCATGATGCGCTCGCCGGGCTGAGTCGATGAGTGCGTACTGCTGCACCGGCGAGACCGCGCCGATGTCGACCTCGGGCCGGGCGACGATCTCGCCGTGCGGAACAATGAGCTGGTCGTCGCCCCCGGCGAAGGACACGGGAGGCGGGAGGTCAACGCCGGCCCGGCGAGCGATGTCGTCGCGACGTTTCGTCTCACCTCCGACGATCAACACCGCTCGGGCATCACCGGCCATCACGGCGGCGACGGCACGGTTGATCAGCGTCTGTTGTGGAATCCCGACCTGGTAGGTGACCGCCTGAGCGTGTGGCACCCCGATGGCGTGCGCCACTCGCCCTGCAGCGTCGGTGAACATCGAGAGGCCCTGAGTCGCCAGGACGAGATCGACCATCCCGCCGACGGCCCCAGCCCCAGCATCGGCGAGGGCGCGCCGCGCGGCCTCACACATGAGCTCGGCACAATCCACCCCTTCACCCGGAGCCGTCGGCCACTGTTCGGCGGTGGCGACGCCGACGACAGTCGGGTACGCATTCGCGACGTCCTCGGGCGTGTCCGTGCTCACGAGGGACGGTCGATGTCGAACAGGTCGGTGGCGTGGGAGTACCAGCTGCCGGCGTGTCGACCGATCGCCTTCAATTCGTGTTGATCGACCCGAGTCCCGTCGAGCACCCGGTCCGCGACATGAACGACCACGATTTCGCCGATGACGAGATCGTTGCCGTTCTCGGGTCGGCCGACATGGACGATGTCGACAACCTTGCACTCCATGGTCGCGGTCGCTTCTGCGACGCGCGGGGGACGAATCATGGTCGAGCCGAGTTTGGTCAGACCGGCGTGTTCGAACTCGTCGTCGTTTCGGGGCAGCGTCGCTGCCGTCGTGTTCATGGCCACGACCGTCTCGTCGGTGACGATGTTGAGCGTGAACTCGGGGACCTGGCGGACGTTCGCGACCGAGTCCTTGTCGGCTCCGCCAGCAGCACCTCCGGAGAAGGCGGCATGCATCGGGTCGTTCCCGATCAGGTTGAAGAACGAGTACGGGGCCAGATTGGCGATGCCTTCCCCAGACACCGTCCCGACCCAGCCGATCGGGCGGGGCACGACGAGCCCCGAGCAGAGCTTGTAGGCGTCGTGGGGGGCGATCTCATCGATCACGAACGAGGTGTGCGGTTCGGTCATGCGTGCAGTGTGCCCACTGCGGACGCCTCCGTCACATCCACCCTCGCGCGCCCGGCTCAGCGACCGGTGACCTCACGGCACCACGCCAACAAGGCGGCCTGAACCGACGGGTCGCTCGCGTTGTCGGGCAACCCTTTGACCTTTCCCCGGGTGATGTAGGCCCCGTTGGAGATGCCGGTCAGTTGTGCCGCGGCCGCGACCTTCTCAGCCGCCTTCTCCGGCGAGGAGAACAGCAGGTTCCGGATCGGGACCAGGAGTTTGGGCATCCCTTCCCCCGAGGTCATCGGGGTCTTCACCCCGCCTGGTTCGACCGAGCGCCAGGTTGTCTGCGGACGTTCGTCGGCGAGCGCCGCCATCAGGGTGGAAAGCGCGAGCTTCGTGTGGGCATACGGGCCGGTGAGCTTCTTGAACGACGGCGGGTCCGCCAGCTCGTCGAGCCGCAACCCTCCCGCTTGGCCGATGGCTGCGGTGGTCGTCGAGACGACCGTCGCCGCGTCGAGCGCGTCGCCGAGCGTGCGAGCGAACAGGTACGGGGCGAGCAGATTGACCTGGGTGTGCATCTCGATGCCGGTGCTGGCGAGGCGAGCCTCACCCAGCAACACGCCGGCGTTGTTGTAGAAGACATCGATCGGGCCAGCCGCACCGACGGCTCCGGCGGCGGTGACGACGGCATCGGGATCGGAAAGATCGGCGAACACACCGGTGAACGTCTGATCGGGGTGGCTGGCACCCACCTGATCGAGCTGGGCCGTGGCCGCCTGCTCGTTGCGGTTGACGGTGACGACGTTCCAACCTCGTTGGGCGTGGTGGTGAAGCAGGGCTTCGCCGATTCCGCTCGTCGTGCCGGTGATGATGGCGGTGGATGTGGTGCTCATCGATGACTCCTGGCGGGCTCGATTGCACCCATCCGCCCGGCCTGGAAGTCGCGGATCGCTTCTTCGATTTCGGCTTTGGTGTTCATGACGAACGGGCCGTAGCGAGCGATGGGTTCGCCGATGGGCTGCCCGGTGAGCACGAAGGCGTCGACGGCTGACGCCGTCCCGGCGGTGATCACCATGTCGCCTCCGACCCGGTCGAACACGACGAGATCCTGCGCACCAGCGGTGTGGTCGTTGGCCAGCTCGACGGTGCCGCCGTACACGTAGATCGCCGCAACGTGCCCGTCGTCCACCAGGATCGGCACGGTCGCTCCGGGTTCGAGGTGCAGTCGGGCGACCCCGATCGGTGTGTGGGTGCGGGCGGGACCGGCAACGCCGAAGAACGACCCGGCGACAACGACCGCACGCCAGCCATCGCCCGCCGCCTCGGCGAGCTCCTCGGCGGGCAGGGCTTGATAGGCGGGCTGGGTGCGACGGTGCTCTGCGG
>JBCCYT010000287.1:0-3015 GCA_039188975.1 Actinomycetota bacterium | reverse complement strand
GGATCAACCGGAGCTGGCGGCGGCGTTGCAGTCCGATTTCGCCTTGCTCGACGAGGTGCTGCAGTACCACGCGATCGTGGACGCTGGCCTCCTCGCCGCCGACATCAGCGGGGTCACCGAGGTGATGACCGCCCTCGGCGAGCCGATCACCGTGGAAGTTGTCGACGGCACGGTCGTGCTCAACGGGGGTCAGGCCACCGTCGTCGTCGCCGATCTGATGGCAGACAACGGCATCGGCCATGTCATCGACGGCATCTTGATCCCGCCCTCGCGCGTGGACGAACTCGCCGGCTGACCGACAGACCAGCGGGCCCTGCGCCTGCATGAACGATGATCCAGGGCCCGGAGACCGCAACGGTCTCCGGGCCTTCGTATCGCGCCGGCTGGCATTCATACATGCATGTATGAATGATTGGGTGATGGCACCTCGAACTGCGGTCGACACTCGACGCCGCCTGATCGATGCGACGGTCGAATCACTCATCGAGCAGGGATATGCGGCCACGACCGGCGTCGAGGTGTGCCGCAGAGCGGAGCTGACCCGGGGTGCGCTCAACCATCACTACCCCGACTTCACCGACCTGCTCGCCGACGCGCTCGAGGCCGCCTACGCCGAGCTCCTCCCGGCTTCCGACGCACGGGCGGCCGAGCACTCGTTGGAGACGTGGGTCCGTTCCGCCCACCGCCACCTGTCCAAGCCGGCCTTCAAGGCGGTGATCGAGCTCTGGCTGGCATCGCAGAACGAGCCGGAGATCGGCGCGGCGATGACCGAGCACGTCAGGTCGCTCGCCTGGTTGTTCACCCCCGACACCGTGCTCGGTGACCAACCCGAAGCCGTCGATCGCCAGTTTCGGGCGGCGTTGTATCGCACCGTCGCAGAATCCTTCATCGGTCTCGGACTCGGACGAGCCAGCCAGGGTGGCCAACCGCTCGTGCACGAGCCGCAGGTTGTCGAGTTCCTGGCCCAGCTCGCCGCCGCAGCCGATCGCGGCGAGCTGCAAAGCGTCCTTCCGCCTGCCCCCTTCCAACCCGGAGATCGTCCATGACCGAAACGGAACGCCCCGCCCATGACGCCACCGCCACCGGCTTGCTGATCGAGGCCGAAGCGTTCAGCGACTATGGCGGTTGGCTGCTCGATTCGCAGTTCGAGATCCAGATGGGAAGCCCCTACCTCCTCGCCCACGGGTGCGGGCAGCCGGTGGCCGATGCGGTCACGACCATCGACGTCGCCGAGCCCGGCACGTACCGGGTGTGGGTGCGGACAAAGGACTGGGTGCCGTCACACTCGCCGGGCCGATTCCAGGTGTCGGTCGGTGGCGCACGGCTGGCGACCGAACTCGGTGCCGATGGATGCGATTGGTCCTGGACCGACGCAGGCTCCGTCGACCTCGACCGTGGGCCGTGTGAGCTGCGGCTCCACGACCTGACCGGTTTCGACGGCCGCTGTGATGCCATCTATCTGACCCAAGGTGATGACATCCCGGTCAACGGTGCGGACGACGACGCCCTCGCCTGGCGGCGGCAGCTGCGCAACTTGCCGGCCGAGCCCATCGACGGCGGTGAGTTCGATGCGATCATCGTGGGAGGCGGTATCGCCGGCTGCGCCGCAGCGCTCACCGCCGGCCGCCTGGGGAGTCGAGTGGTGCTCCTGCAGGACCGGCCGTTCCTCGGCGGCAACGCGAGCAAGGAGATCGGTCTGAGTCCGCGAGGCGAGTCGGGTGAACTCATCCAGGAGCTCGCCGACCGCACCGTCGATGGTGACCTCACCGCGTTGACGGTCTTGGACGCCGAGCCGACCGTGACTGTGCTGCTCGAGCACCGGATCTACAGCATCGAGACCGACGGACGCCGAGTGACGTCTGTCGATGCTCGAGCCACCCGGACCGGGGTCGAAACCCGGTTCCGGGCGCCGGTGTTCATCGACTGCACCGGGGCTGCGATCCTCGGGCAACTGGCGGGCGCCGAGCTGCTCGAGGGACAGGAATCCCAGGCTGAGTACGGCGAGCCGAGTGCACCCGAGCACGGCGACGGCATGCACCATGGCAACACGTTGTTCTTCCGCACCAAGGTCGGCGACGACGCGTCCCCATTCCCCGACGTGCCGTGGGCCACCGAGGTGTCGAAGGACTACGCCAACCTGTCGGGCCAGCTCACCCAACCCGGTGTGGACAACGCACCGGGTCCGCGGCCGGGCCAGCCCGCCGACGCCGACCCAGTCTTCGACTTCAACGATGCGGCGCCGGGCGAGAACCCGTTGATGACCTTCCCGGCAACCCACTTCTGGGAATACGGCCAATGGCTCGACCTCCAACGCGACGCCGAACACATTCGCGACCACCTCCTGCGGGCCCTGTTTGGCACGTTCTCGAACGTCAAACGACTCGATCCGGAGCACTACTCGAATCTGGAGTTCGACTGGGTCGCTCACGTCGCCGCGCAGGGGGAGTTCGTCCGCTACCGGGGCGACCACGTCCTGACCGAGACCGACATTCGCGATCACACCGAGTTTCACGATGCGGTCGTGCGCAACGACGGCGCCTTTTGCCTGCACTACCCCTATCAGCAAGGCGAGACCGACTACGACTTCCGGCTCAAGGACTGGGTGTGGGACACCCGCGATCACAAGCCGTACGCCATCCCGTTTCGCTGTCTGCTCTCCGCGTCGTTCGACAACCTCATGATGGCGGGCAAGCACATCAGTGTCAGCCATGTTGCGGGGAGCAGCGTGAAGTTCATGGGCAACGGCGGGCAGCACGGTGCGGCCGTCGGAATTGCGGCGCATCTGTGTGGTGAACACGGCACCGATCCGCGCGGGATCTACGACGCCCACCTCGGTCAGCTCCAGCAGCTGGCGAGCGAGATGACCGGGTGCGGCCATCTTCATCTGCCCGAGCCACCGCCGACCGCTCGAGCGGTTGTGGAGCGCCACGCCACCCACGTGGTCGAGGGTGATCTCGCCGCTGCCGAACAGGATTTCTACGGCAATGCGTTCGTCGTTTTCGAAGGCAGCGGTGG
>JBCCYT010000286.1:0-3020 GCA_039188975.1 Actinomycetota bacterium | reverse complement strand
TGGCTCGACGCACAGCTGACGGGGTTCATCGGTCGTTGGCCGCACGCCGAGATCCTGCCGGTCGCCCCGGCGTTTCGGTGATCAGCTGAACTTGGTGGTGGGCGACTCGAGCCGTTCGCCGTCGATGATCAGGCTGACCTTTTCGTTGTAGAAGCAGATCAGTCCCTTGACCGGCGCCGACTCGGGGAGCGGTTCGTCGTAGCCCCACGCCAGGTCGGCGTGGGTGGTCCCATCGACCGTCACGTTCCAGTAGCGAGCGACACCCTTGTACGGGCATCCGGTCGACGTCTCGGTGGGGGTCAGGTACGCCATGGCGACATCGGCGACCGGCAGGTAGTAGCGGGGCGGCAGGCCGGTCTCGTAGAGGATGGTGGGGTTGTGCGAGTCAGCCACGATCGCGCCGTCAACCTCGATGACGACGTGACGACTCGATGGTTGGGCATCGACCCGGCGATACGGGTCGCGGGGGTGCACGAAGACTTCCTCGTCCTCTTCGAACCAGCGCTCGACGTCGCCAAACTCGATCTTCACATGGTCGGGAAGCTCGTCGATCGTGGTGGTCGAGAGCGTGTCGTCGTGCACGTCGGCGACGGGGATGTACCAGTACGGGTAGTACTCGTGCTCCCAGACGAGCTGTGCGGCTTTGGTGTCGACGATGGTGCGGTCGCCGGTGCGGCCACGAATCCACTTGGGGGTTGGTTCGATCCGAAGAGCGGGCATGTCACCAGCAACGCCGTGGGCGAGGGTTCGATTCCCGGCGTGTGCCACACTCCGACGATGCTGCCGCCCGCCGTCACCCGCCACGCCCCCAACGCCATGGTCTCCACCATCGATCATCTCGCCACCGAGGCCGGGGTCGATCTGTTGCGCAAGGGTGGCTCGGCGGTCGATGCCGCCATCGGGGCCAACGCGGTCTTGTCGGTCACCTGCCCCAACATGTGCGGGATGGGCGGCGACCTCTGGGCGTTGATCCATCACACTGACGGCGCCCCCGAGGCGCTCGACGCCTCCGGCCGGGCCGGCTCGGGCGCGGACCCGGACCGGGCTCGAGCCGAAGGTCTGACGGCGGTACCGATGAAGGACGACATTCGGTCGGTGACGGTGCCCGCGGCGGTCGACGGCTGGCTCGCCATGCATGCCCGGCACGGCCGGCTCGATCTGGCGACCGTGTTCGCCGACGCGATCCGCTTCGCCGAACACGGCTTTCCGATCCATCCCACGCTGAGCGCAACGCTTGACCGGGTTGCGGGCGTCGAACACAACGATCTTCCCGCCGCAGCTCGACCCGGCACGATGATCACCCGGCCCGGCTCGGCTCGAACGCTGCGAGCGATCGCTGAACAGGGTCGAGCGGGCTTCTACCTCGGCGAATTCGGTGAAGGTCTGCTCGCTGCCGGCCCCGACGAGTACGGGCCAGCCGATCTCGAGATCGATCAGGCCCGGTGGGTTGATCCGATCTCGGTGCGTGCCTTCGGCCACGACATCTGGTCGGTTCCGCCCACGAGCCAAGGCTATCTCACCCTGTTGTCGGCCGCGATCGTCGACGGCTTCGAGTTCGACGATGACGGCCGCGGCACCCACCTCCTCGTCGAGGCAGCGATCCAGGCGGGACACGACCGGCCAACCCAGCTCTTCGACGGCGCCGATCCCGCCGTGTTGCTGTCGCCGGAGCGGATCGCCGAACGACGCGCCGCGATCGACCCGGATCGGGCCGGCCACATCGAGACGCCCAGCTTCGATGGCGACACCACCTATCTGTGCGTGATCGATGGCGACGGCATGGGCGTGTCGCTCATCAACTCCAACGCGAGCGGGTTTGGCGCACACCTCGTCGCCGGATCGAGCGGCATCTTCTTGCACGACCGCGGTCTCGGGTTCTCACTCGAACCGGGTCACCCTGCCGAGTATCGACCCGGCATGCGGCCGCCGCACACGCTGGCCCCCGCCCTCGTCACCCACCCCGACGGGCGGCTGCGGACGGTGCTCGGCACGATGGGCGGCGACGCCCAACCCCAGGTGGTGCTCCAGATGCTTGCCGCATCGCTCGCCCATGGCCGTTCGGCCGGCAATGCGGTCGGCCGTCCCCGATGGCGCATCGCGCCTGCGGTCGACACCGGGTTCTCGACGTGGGCACCCGGTGTGTCTCGCAAGGTTGAGCTGGAGGATGGCGTGCCGCAAGCGGTCGCCGATGCCCTGGCCGAGCGTGGCCATGAGCTCGGCACGGCTGATCATTCCCAGTTCGGTCATGCGCACCTGATCGAGATCACCGAATTTGGCTCGCTTGCTGGTGCCGCTGATCCTCGAGCGCTCGCCGGCGCCGCCACCGGCATCTGAGCACGCCACCCAGCCGATCGGGTCAGGTCAACAGGTCGGTCGTGACGTCGTGGAAGAACCGGGTCGTGAGGTGCATCGACTCGACGTCGATGCGTTCGTTGTGGCCGTGGAACCGGGCACCGAAGTCCGCGGCTGACAGGGTTGGCGCCAGCAAACCGGCCCCGTAGGCGACCGCGCCGAGCTCACGGTGCACTCGGGCGTCGGTGAAGCCGACGCTCATCGACGGTGCCAACCGGGCGGTTGGGAAGGGGCTGGCGACCGCCCGCTGCATCGCATCCCACAGCGGGGTGTCGATCTGCGATTGGGTCGACGGTTCTTCGAGCAGCACCTCAACGGCGACCTGGTCGTAGAGATCGCCGAGCGCAGCCCGCAGGTGATCTTCGACGTCGTCGTGGGTTTCTCCGGGCAGCGTCCGGATATCGACGTCGACCTCGACGACGTCAGGGATGATGTTCGTCTTCGTCTGGCTCGACACCACATTCGGTGAGAACGTCGTGTGGCAACAGGCGTGAAGGTGCCCGGCCTGCGACGCCGGAAGCGTGGCCAGCATCTCGTCGATCGCGCCCTCGTCGAGCAGCACGGCCTTGAGGTCGTCGTCGATCGGCATCGCGTCGACCTGTGGCCGCCAGTATTCGTGGAACCGAGGATTCGGGCTGTACTCCGCCAGGCGCTGCACGACCGCCGCA
>JBCCYT010000285.1:0-3040 GCA_039188975.1 Actinomycetota bacterium | reverse complement strand
GAGCGTCCGTCCCGAATCTCGTAGCGACTCGATGAGCTCGAACACCACGTCGACCAGCACGGGGGCAAGCCCGAGGGACGGCTCGTCCATCATCACAAGGCGCGGATCAGACATGAGCGCCCGTGCGATGGCGAGCTGCTGCGCTTCACCACCAGAGAGGTACCCGGCCGACGTCGTCCACTTGTCGCGAAGAACCGGAAATCGATCTGCCATCTCGTCGAGGAGTTCAGCTCGCCGGGCCGGTTTGACGGTGATGCCACCGATCTTCAGGTTCTCCTCGACGGTGAGGTCGGTGAAGATGCGCCGATGTTCGGGCACGAGGGCAAGACCCGAGCGCAGCAGCTTCTCGGGCGCCGCCCCGGTGACATCGACTCCGTCGAAGGTGACGGAGCCCGACGCCGGGGCGAGGAGCCCGGCAATGCTGCCGAGCAAGGTGGTCTTCCCCGCCCCGTTGGGTCCGATGAGGCCAACGACCTCACCGGACCCGACGGTCAGGGATGCATCTCGAAGTGCAGAGATCGCACCGTATTTGGTTGTCAGTCCCCCCACTTCGAGCACGGCTCGATCAGCCTCCGATGGTGGCGACGAGCACGTCCTCGCCATCAACGATTTGGTTGATCGGCACCGCCTTCGGCGGAATGCCGTTGGTGCCGGCATAGGTGATCGTGCCGGAAAGTCCTTCGAAACCAGAGATCTCGGCGACGGCCGCACCGATGTCGGCCGGTTCGACACAGCCACAGTCGAGGATGCCCTGGATGCCGAGGAACATCGAGTCGACGTAGAGGGCCATGAAGCCACGGCTCTCGAGCGCTTCTCCCCGATCGGCTTCGTAGTCCGCCAACAGGGTGTCGATCGGGTCACCGGCGGTGATCGAGGTGTGCGGCGTGTGCGCAATGCCCTCGTTGTTGTCTTCGACCTGGATGCCAGTGGCGTCGAGGGCGTCGGTGCCGATGTAGGTCAGACCGTCGAGGCCCTGACCTTCGAGCTGGCCTCGCATCGCGGTCACCTGGAAACCGAGCGCCGCCGAGAAGACCACCTCGTTGTTCTCCGAGATACCGGCGATCTCGTTGACCTGCGCCGAGAAGTCGGTGTCGGCCGCCCAGACGTAGGTCTGGACGCTGACGACCTCACCGCCGAGCTCTTCGAACTTGGCCATGAAGGCATCGGGGTTCACGCCGGAGTAGGGGATGCCCTCACCTTCGGTGAAGACGATCGCCCGGGTGATGCCCTCGTCGATGGCCCACTGGGCCGCGGCCTCGGACATACCGAAGTCGTCGAAGGTGACGAGGAAGGAGTTCACGGCGGCGTCGGCGAGCGTCGGTTCGGTCGACGCGGCCACGAACAGCGGCACGTTGCCTTCGGTCGTCTGGAGGATCGGCAGCGCGAAGTCGGCGAACGGCGGACCGATCAAGAAGTGCGCACCCCAATCGAGGAGCTCTTGTGCGGCAAGGGCGGCGTCATCGCCGACCTCGGCCACGCGAACTTCGACGGGTGCCCCGCCGATGCCGCCGCTGCAGTTGATCTTCTCGGCGACGTACGGCACGAGGTTCGAGCCGGGAATGTCGACGAAGCCGACGACGTCGCTGAAGTCCATCGCCATGCCGACCCGGACGGGATCGCCGCTCAGGTCATCAGCACATGCGGCGTCGGCTTCGGCTGCGAGGATTGCGTCGATGTCGAGGCTGGCTGCGGCGCTCGAGCCACTGTCTGAACTCGAGCTGCTGTCGCTGCTCGAATCGCTCGTGCTCGCCGAGCCGCTGTCACTGCTGCTCTCCTCCTCGTCATCGCCACACGCGGCTGCGATGAGTGAGAAGACTGCGAGCAACGCAAGCAGATACTTCCACTTCATGGTGTCCCCCTCCTGGGTTGGTCTGCGCGAACACTCGCAGAAAAGTCGTTCGCTAGCAAACGACCTTTGTATAAAAAATGTAAACACTGTGTGACCGGCGTCTCACAGAAGGCGCGGTCGGCCAAGCCCGTCGTCGGGGCCCATCGCTAGGGCACCCCCGGCGACTCGCACGCGGGCACCGCTCACGAAGCCGGCTGACGCCCTCGTCACCAGTGCGCGCCGACCGCCGAGGGCGAGATCGGCGAGGTGTTCCATCACCCGTCCATCTCTGCAAAGCCAGCCACGAGTTCGCTGATGAACGGTTCGAAGTCGGCGGCATCGTCGATGAACTGGTTGGGTTTCACGCAGAAGGTGGAGTAGCCCTGCTCGATCTGTGGCGGGATCGAGGCCAGCCCATCGGCCAAACCCGATGGCGAGTCGTCATCGGGGAACACCGCCCGGATACCGCCGATCTTCTCGAGGGTGTCGAAGTCACGGCCGGCGGCGTCGAAGCGCTTCCGGATCTCGGCGAGCTCTTCGAGGGTCGGTTCTCCGAGCGGATGGAAACCGGAGCCGTAGTCGACCAGGCGGCGCATGATCGGCTCGCTCAACCGCTGCCCGCCGAACCAGAGATCAGGGCCGTCAGGTCGGACCGGCTTGGGTTCGAGGTAGAGATCGTCGAAGGCGAAGAACTCACCGTCGAAGGAGGCGGGCGAGTCGCGCCAGAGTCGTCGCCAGATGTCGAGATGTTCGTCGAGAATTCGTCCTCGCTGCTCGAATGGCACGCCGAGATGCTCGTATTCGTCGCGGTGCCAGCTCACGGTGGGTTGCACGATCAAGCGTCCACCGGACAGCACGTCGAGGGACGCAAGCTGTTTGGCGAGCTGCACCGGGTGACGCAGCGGAGCGATGATCGCGCCGAGGAAGATCCGCATGGTCGAGGTGCGGGCGGCGATCGCCGACGCGAGCACGATCGAGTCGGGCCACGGCGTTTCGGGGTCCTGGTTGCCAGGCATCGCGTACGCCCGAGGGTTTGGCTCGCGCCCGTTCGCCCCTGCGCTGGGGCCGAGTGTCAGGTGATCGCTGAGCATCACCCCGTCGACCCCGAGCCGCTCTGCGGTGGCCGCCCACTCGACGAGCGTGCCGAGATCGTGGCGGTCGACGACCGTCTCGTTCTCGGTGAGAATCAGCATGATCCGAGGTGTCGACATG
>JBCCYT010000284.1:0-3095 GCA_039188975.1 Actinomycetota bacterium | reverse complement strand
TCTCTTCTTCGGTCGTGTCGTCGTCGGCCATCTCCGAGGCCGATGCGGAGTCGGATGCCTCGTCGGCCATCTCGTCCTCGGCCATCTCCGAGGCCGACGCAGAGTCGCTGGCCGATGCCGATGCCGACGCATCGGTGGCCGTATCGGTCTCCTCGGAGCTACAGGCTGCTGCGATCAATGCGGCAGCGAGAACGAGCGCAACCAGGCGCGCAAATGTGCGGAACGTTGACATGACGGACTCCCTCTTGCGGCGCATCACTCCGATGCGGGGTGGAGGCTAACCGGCATCAAGCATGGTTAACACCACAGAGTCAGACTCATTTCCCCCCGATCGCGTCAGCCGACGACGAGGGGTCCAGTCGCAGGGTCGAACGTCGTTTGATCCGGCCGTTCGATCCCGAGTTCGGGGAACAGGAGCGCCACGTATTCGTGCGCACTCAAAATCTGTGCGCTCGTGGAACAGCAAGAGAACTGGAATCGGTCGGTCTGGTACACCCGGTCGTTCTGCACGGCGCTCAGCAGGGGCCAGATCGGGTCGTTCTCTGCACGGAACTGCACCGTAGTCTGACCGCCGAAGTTCGACGCCAGGATCACATCGGGATCGAGACTCAAGAACGCCTCGCTGTTGAGCATCGCGCCGACGCCCTCCCCCACACACGTGCCATGCCCTGTCTCGGCGAGGAGCTGGCAGAACGCACTGCTCGGCCCGAGCGCGGCGTAGCCATCCATCGCGAACAGCACCGACACCGTCTGGGCTTCGGTCTCCGGTGTCGACAGCGCAATGAGGCTCTCGCGCAGCGCATCGAAGCGGGCGATCGCGTCGTCGCCGGCGGCGGGGTCGTCGGCGATCTGGGCCATCAACCGCAGGTTCTCCACGTAGGACTCGTTGCCGCCGAGCGCTCCCGGCGCCGGTTCACCGACGAAGTTGTCGTAGTGCAGGAAAAACACGGGTGCGGCGGTTTCGATCGCCTCGATCACCGGCGCTCCCGCTTGAGCGACACTGCCCAAGATGACATCGACGTCGATGGCGGCCCACGATTCCGGGTTGGTCCAATCGGCCACCGCACGGTCGACGTTGCCGGAGCCGTAGATCGGCCACTCGTTCTCGGCGTCGCTGACGGTCGATGCTCGCAGCGTCATGCCCAGCGCCGCTGCCACCTCTACGCATCCGGTCCACACGCACCCAAGCACCGGAGGTTCGTCGAAGGTGAATTCCTCACCGGTCGCGTCGGCGATGGTCAACGGGTAGAGGCTCTGCGCCGGTTCGGCGTCAGCCCCGCCGGCTTCCGCCGATTCGTTGCTCGATGCGGTGGTGGTTGGTTCTTCGGTGTCGTCCCCAGCCGGGGTCGTCGCGTCGCTCCCCGCCGACTCGTCGGTTGTCTCCGAGGACGACGACTCCTCGACGGAGGTGACACCGCCGGTCGTGTCTGCCTCATCTGAACTGCACGCTGTCGCCACAAGAGCGAGCACGACCAGCAGGGTGGTCAGGAGGTGACGACGGGCCATGGGCCGCTCCGATCGATCGTGGTCGTGGTGGGGATGAGCCCGTTCAGCCCAGACCCTTGGCTTCGTAGTCGAGCAGGGCAGCTTCGAGCTCGTCGAGTACGAAGAGCGTCCCGAAGAAGCCGCCCTGTCGCCACTCGCTCACGCCCGGGTACACCGTGTCGTTGCGGGCGGCGACGCCCGTCTGCCACAGCGCGTTCTCAGCGAGTTCCTCTGCGGTCAGTTGGGAGCGGACGTTGTAGAAGACGAGGTCGGCATCGACCTGCAGGATCTCTTCGAGCGAAACGCCGGGCTGCTCACGGTTGGGGACATCTTCAGCGATGGCGACCGGTGTCAGCCCGACGTCGATCGCGGCGCGCATACCCGGGCCTTGCCGAGAATCAGGGAACACCTGGCCGTTGTTGCTCGCAAACGTGGAAATGGTGAGACTCGGGAGATCGAGGCTGGTGGCGCCCTGCACCTCGGCGACGCGGGCCAGATAGCGCGCGTCGAGATCGTCGAGGATCGACGGGTCGGCCCCTGAGCCTTCGACGACCCGCCCGACCGAGGCTCGCCAGTTGTCGAGCTGGGTGAAGATGATCTGGTCGAACGGTTCCATCAGGTCTTCGGGCAGGAACGGTTGGAATTCGATCGGCGCGACCAGCACCTCGGCACCGAGCGACAAGAACAACTCCAGGTTCGGGGCGAGGATGTTCATCTCATAGGACTCGATCGACGCAATCTCGTCGCCGTAGGCCGCATCGAGATAGACCGGCACGTCTTGGGAACCCTCATTGCGGATGATGAAGTCGGGCACGATGCCGACGACGAGCAGATCTTCGACAACCGGCCAGACGTTCGAACCCAACGCCAGCACCGTCTTGCCCTACAGAGCCTCAGGACGCACGAGTGCGCCGGGCGCCTCAGTTGTGGTCGTGATCGCCTCATCTGCGTCGGCAGAGTCGTCCTCGGACGCGGGATCGTCTTCGGCCATCTCGTCATCGGCCGGCGTCGACGAGCTTGCGGTCGCCGACGCAGGTGCGCTGGCACTGCCCGATGAGGTGGCGCTCGCAGATGCGCTCGCCGATGCCGAGGTCGAGTCCGACGCTTCGTCGGTGTCGTCACTTCCACCACACGCAGCGGCGAGCAGTGCGAGCGTCGCCATGAGTAGGGCAAGACGGCCGCGCGGTTCGCGGCGTCGACGGGTAGCCACAGCAGCAGGTCCTCTCAGGCCGGAGTCGGTTCAGGCGCCGCGACGCTGTCGGTCTCCGGTGCCCGCCCTCCGGCGGACTGGAGCCGACGGACGGCAAGAGTACCGAACACTGCTGAGATTGCGATCGTCCACGCCCCGGCGAAGAGGAACGGTTGCACGAGCTCACCCCCGCGGGCGAGCCGGTCGAGCAGCGTGACGTATGCGGTGGCCGGGTTGGCTCGCACGACGGGCTGGACCCAGCCCGGGTACGCCTCGAGCGGCACCATGCCTCGTGACAGGAAGAGCAACAGCAAGAACACGGCGTTGAGGGGTCCGGCCATGGCTTCTTGGCTCTTCGCCCCGATCGCAAAGTAGATGCCGATCCAGGCGATGGTCATCGACGACACGGCGGCGACCACGA
>JBCCYT010000283.1:0-3102 GCA_039188975.1 Actinomycetota bacterium | reverse complement strand
CGTTCGGCAGGAGGAACTGGGTGTCGATCAGGACCAGCGAGTTGTCGGTCTCGATGATGTGGGTTGCATTGGCGAACACCTCTTCAGGCGCGAGCACCGTGTGGACGGTGTGGTCTCCGGCCGGCTGCACCGTGACGGTCAAGCCGCTCTCGCGAACGAACGTTGTGACTTCGGTCGGCGTTGCTTGCTCGGCCGATGCGGTGGCCGACGCAGACGCACTGTCGGACGAACTCGCTGACTCACTGCTTTCTGCAGCGGTATCGACGGGGTCATCTTCGGCACACGAGGCGGCGATCAGGGCGAACGCCACGAGTGCGGTCAGTAGCGCGAGCCACCGACGGCGGGGTTGGGGGTTGGACATGTCTCTCTCCTGTTCGAGCCCGAAAGGTCCGGGCGCATCTGAGAGAGACGCTCGCAAGAAGTCGACGGGAAGCCGAGTGGCGAAGCTGACAGTCCGGGGTCAAAAGTTGACAACCGGGCCCAGCGCTACTCCCACGCAACGTGGAGCTGTTCGGGTCCTCGGAAGGTGATGTTCGGGAAGTACTCGAAGTCCTGTTCGATGAGCTGAAGCGTGGGCAGCCGCTCTGCCAGGGCTTCGGTCATCAACTGGGTTTCGTACTTCGCGAACTTCGCGCCCAGGCAGTAGTGCACGCCCTTGCCGAACGCGATGTGCCGGTTGGCGTTGGGTCGGCGGATGTCGAACGAGTCAGGGTCGTCCCAGATGTCGGCCTGGCGGTGAGCCGACGCAAAGTTCAAAAAGATGCCGGTGCCGGCGGGCACGTCGTAGCCGTCGACGGTGGTGTCGGCCGTGGTCACCCGGCGCCACGAGATCTGCGATGAGTTGAATCGCAGGACCTCATCGATTGCATTCGGAATCAAGCCGGGGTCGGCGCAGATTTGGTCCCACTGGTCTCGGCGAGGCAGCAGGCACTGCAGCGTGTTGCAGATCAAGGCGGTGACGGCCTCGTGTCCGGCGAACGACAGGCCATAGATGATCGACTCGACCTCGCGGTAGGTCATGTCGGCGGGGTTCTCTTCATGGGCGGTGATCAACTCCGACGCCAGGTCATCGCCTCGGTGATCGCGTTTGTCGGCAACAAAGTCGCGGCAGTAGCGCCAGTAGCTCACCATGTCGCTCGCGATGCGGGTCTGTTCCTCGGCAGTGGGTTGTCCCCACGAGAAGCCCTTGCGCTCAGCACACCAGACCTTGAGTTTCTCGTCGTCGGCCTCCGGGAAACCGATGAATCGAAAGACCGTTTCGCCCGGCAGTGGGAAACCGAATGCGTCAACGAACTCGATCGGTGAACCGGCGTCGATCATTGCGTCGATCAGCTCATGACTACGACGGCGGATGTAGGGCTCGAGGGTCTTGATCCGCTTGTTCGAGAAGCCGAGCCGGGTGTATTGGCGGATTCGACCATGATCGGGTTCAGGACGGTTCGACATGACCGCGACCGGGTTGTAGTCGGGGGCTCCGAGCACCTCGAGGGTCGCCTCGTTCAGTGGGAAAACCGGGTCTTGCACATTGACCGATGCGAACGTCTCGTGATCGGTGAAGATGCGGTTGATCTCTTCCATCTCGGTGACAACGAGGTAGCCGAGCGGTTCGCTGTAGAACGTCGGATGGTCGGCTTGGAGTTGTTTGGCGATCTCGTACGGCTCCGCCAGGTAGTCGTCGTTGAGTGGACTCCAGGTCTGATGTACGGGACACCCTGTGGGTGGTGGTGGGGTGTCGCCTCGTTCGGCGTGGTAGCTGCGTTGCTGGTCGTCGGCGGTCATGAGAACTCCAGGCCGAACGCTCCCAGATCGCCGTAGTCGAAGTGAAATTCGTCGCCCGGGGCGACGTCGATCGGGCGGGTGAAGGATCCCGCCAGAATCGTCTGGCCTGCCTCCAGGGTCAGGCCCTGCTCGGCGTAGCGGCGAGCCAACCACACGATGCCCTTCGTCGGATGGCCGAGGACGCCGCCGGCCAGCCCCGTCTCCTCGATCACGCCGTTTCGGCTGCCCATCGCACCAACCCACCGCAGGTCGACCTCTCGTGGCCCGACTCGCCGCCCGCCGCAGATGATGCCGGCGTCGGCGGCGTTGTCGGAGATGGTGTCGAGCACCGTGCGGGTCGTGCCGGTTTCAGGGTCGATGCGGTAGCTGCGGGCGGCGATCAACTCGATCGACGGGACGACGTACTCGGTGGCGTCGAGCACGTCGTCGACGCCGAGATCCGATCCGCTGAGATCGGTGGCCAGGACGAAGGCCAATTCGATCTCGAGCTTTAGGTCGGTGAACCGACCGGCTTCGATCGTCGAGTCCGGTTCGAACACCATGTCGGCGGTGAGGAACCCAGAGTCGGGGGTGTCGATCTTCATGGCTGCCTGCATCGCGCGAGAGGTCAGCCCGATCTTGTGGCCGACCACCGCTTCGCCTCGGCCGGTCTTGATGGCGAGCCAGGCGTTCTGGATCGCGTAGGCGTCGTCCATCGTCATGTGCGGATACACCGACGTGGTCTGGCGCATCTGGATGCGCGTGCGTTCGGCCTCGTCGAGCATCGCTGCTTCGGCTGCGATCTGTTCGGGCGTGAGGGTCAGGTTCACGGTGCCTCCCCGGCGTCGAGGGTTGTGGCGAGGTCGCCGAGTTCGGCGAGGAGCACCGCCAGGCGGTCAGCTCCGAAGGCGGCTTCGATCTCGGCGTAGGTCGCCTCGGACTTCGGGGCGATCTGAGCAACGAGCGCTTGGCCAGCTGCCGTGAGAGCGAGGGTTGAGCGCCGGGCATCGCCGGTGACAGCGTCTCGACGAAGCAATCCGTCGTCGACCAGTCGAGCAACGATCCGGGTGACCGACGGGGCGAGCAGCGCAGTGCGGGCGGCGAGCGCAGTGACTTCGATCGGCGCGTCCGCGGAGGCGAGTGCCCGCAAGACACGCCACTGCTGCTCGGTCAGGTCGTGCTCGGCGAGGAGGGGTCGGAAGTGGCGCATCGTCGACTCGCGGGCGAGCAGCAACGCCATCGGCAGCGATGCCGAGAACGGCCGCATCGGCAACGGGTCAGCCGCGGTCACTGTTTCTCCGGCGCAATGATGTCGGTCGGGCGGTCGAACTCGTCGGCGACGGT
>JBCCYT010000282.1:0-3108 GCA_039188975.1 Actinomycetota bacterium | reverse complement strand
CGCTACTCGTTTCTCACCACCTGGGTCCGGCACTACAAGGTGCTGCCCTTCGCCATTCTGTTCTTCCTGCCCACGATCGTGTACGGCGCCTACATGACCGTCGTGTGGTTTCTCGGCCGGGTCGTCACGTCCATCTCACGCACGACGCTGACCCTCGCTGCGGCGTTCCCGACCGGCTTCATCTACCTGGTGATGACGTACGCCAAGATCACCCACTTCTACACCCTGGTCGCCGGGCTTTGCCTCTTCATGATCTCGTCGCTGGTCACGATCGACGCACTCCTGTTTCGCCGCTGGCGTTGGCGGCGCCAGATGTTGTTGGCGTGCATGGTCACGCTCTTCAACCCGGCGGTGCACTACCTCATCCTCTTCGGTCTCTTCCTGGCCTTGACCCTGACGACGCTGGCGCTCGGCGAGCTGGCTCGGTGGATCCGAACGGGCGGCGTTCGCCGGTTCGCCTCGGCACTCACCCCGTCAGCGCTTCGAGCAGCAGCCGTCGAGCCGTGGCGGCTTCGTCGGCTCTGGTCGTTGTTCGTCCACGGACAAGACACCACCCTCGGGCGCTGCATCACCACCGGCGCGATGTTCCTCGTCACCACCCTCATCCCGTATGCGCTGTTCGTGAAGTTCGTTGCGTTGCACGGCATCGAGAACCTGTCCGAGACCGTACCGGGCGACTACTACTTCATCCGCGACGCGTCGGTGTCGCTCGTCCACATCATGTCGTGGGACCTCGCCGGGATCATGGACAAGATCTTGTTCGGCGACTACCTCGCGAAGACGCCTCGGGTTCCGAACATGGTCTACACGCTGGCGGTGTTCGCACCGTTGGCGGTCGGACCGATCCGGCGCTCGGTGTTTCGCACCCGGGCGCAGCGCCAGCTCCTCGGCGTCATCTATGTCAACGTGATCTTCGCGATCTGGGCGACTGTCGGCTACGGCAACCCAACCTGGTTTCCGACGTTCCACCGGTCGATGGCGGTCACCACGCGAGCCATGTACGCCACCGACTCTGCGCTCGGCGACCTCACGCTCACGATCTCCAGCACGATCGTCCAGGTCCTCCGGTTTCCTCACCGGTTCCAACTGATTCTGTTCATGCTCGGACCGGTGCTGCTCACCTTGCCGCTCGCGTGGGTGATCGAACGAGCCAACGTCCGGTGGGGCGCAAGCCACACGGACATGATCGGATCCGAAAGCCGGTCGTCGATCATCACCCGCCTCGCACTGACCACGGCGATCGGTGCGGTGTTCTTCGTGCCGTTCCTGTCGAACAGCAACTACCGCGAGGTCTTCACAAGCGGGAACTTCAGTCACTTCGCCACCGCCTACCCGGTGGAGGAACTCAAAGACGTCAAAGACGTACTGGCCGACTATCCGCTGGGCAAGACCGTCGTACTTCCGCCCACCGAAACGTCGAAGCTCGTGGTCGACCCGAACGGCGCGCCCCACAAGTTCATCGACAAGTTCTACATCTACTACCTCGATCAACCCAGCTTCTACTACGGGTTGACCGGTGACTCGGCGAACAAATTCGAGTTCTTCTTGATCCTGCGAGCGATGTACTACCAGCAGGACTGGTGGATCAACGTGGCTCGCGACATCGACCTCGAGTACATCGTGCTGAACAAGCAGATCGAGAACAACCGGGGAGTCGGCGCCGAGTATCTCCCCGACATCGAGCTGTATCTCCGCGAACAGATCGAAGCGCAGCCCGACCAGGTCGAGCAGCTCTTCGAAAACGACAGCTTTGTTCTGTACCGTCTCGATCTCGAGAAGGAACCCGACCGTGACGTGCTCTTGATCGACACCTCGTGGAAGGACTTCCTCGACCTCGTGTTCGCACGGCTGGACCTCAGCCGCTGCTACGACCTCCAGTACATCTCCAACTTCGACCCGCCCGCAGACGGTCGTCCCGTCAACGTCGTCGCCACCGACATCGACGAGGCCGGCATCGACATGTGGGCGGCAGCCGAAGACGGGCGTTTCTTCACACCGAGCCCCAAGATGTTCGCGTTCAACCCAGAGATCGTGTCGAGCAGCTACTACCTCTCCCCGATGTTTCGGTTGTTTCTGTTCTTCTCCGACACGAAGTGGAACCGAGCCGAGGTCATCACCCCCGGCGTGTTCGGGACCCTGCGCGGCTCGTTCATCGGTGTTCCTCGCGACACCGGGTTCACGATCCCGACGACCGTCCAAGAACCCGGTCGATATCGCGTCTTGCTGCGCGGGGCCGCAACCGGCAATCTGCTCGATGTTTCGGCGGCCAGCCTCGATTATCACGCCACGTATGAGGTTCGATCACCGGCCGATGCCCTGACCATGTTCGAGCGGTCTGAGGTGTACGAGTCAGACCGTGAGCCGTGGGTGGCCTCGGATCTGAGCGTCACCGAGCTCGAAGATCGGGTCGCCGAGGACGTCGTGCCGATCAACCTGCGGTACGTCTACCACGACCTCGGCACGGTTGATGTCGACACTGCTGGGATACACGAGTTCGACATCGCCAAGAAAGACGACAACCCACTGCTGGTCGAAGGGGTCGTCCTCATCCCCGAAGACACCGACCTGACGATCGAAGGCAACGGTGGTGTCGTGGTCGACGACTACCGGGACCTCCGATGCTCTGAACCAAGCGATGTGCGCTACGGCGCCCGAGACCCATACCTGTATCTCGCGGCCGTCGAGAACGGCCCCCACGCCGACCTCACCGATGAGCAACTCATGGAACTCATCGGGCTCGATGATCTCGAGCCGCCCGACACCGACGGTCTGGGTAGTCGGTGGCTGCACCTGGTGGCGACGTCGGCCATTCTCTGGGCGGCCTATCGGGTCGTGCGGTGGCGGGCCCGAATCGACGACCCCGAAACCCTCAGCTCCTTCGACGACAACCCGACGCTTACCATGGAGGAATCGTGACCCTCACGATGACTGCCCGGCTTTCGGGCATCGCGGACGACATGAACGATCCAGTACGAGAGACCGAGCGCCACACGATCCTGATCGTGGAGGATGCTCCGGAGTTTGTGCAGCTCATCCAGGCGGCACTCGAACGCGGCGGCAACTACGCGATCGAGATCGCCAACGACGGCGTCGCGGCCCTGGAGCGGG
>JBCCYT010000281.1:0-3126 GCA_039188975.1 Actinomycetota bacterium | reverse complement strand
CCGGCCCGATCGCTCGAAAGCCGAGCCCCGACAGGGCACGGGTCAGCGGGTCGGTCGGAGCGTCAGCGTCGGTAGCCATCTCCGGACCGTAGCCAACCGGCGCGACTCGCTGCCGATCATCGGACCGGTGTCACACGGTGGGTGCGCAAACCCGCCGTGTGACTCAGCCGGTCGCGGCTGCGCCGTCATCGACCGCCGCCGCAGACTCCGCCGCTATGGCGTCGTCGGTGAGGTCGATCACGACGCCCTTGTCCTTCATCTGGCCAACGATCTTTTCGGTCAACGCCGACTTCGCGGGCGCCGGCATCTTGCTCGGCAGCCGTTCGTCGAGGCGTTGTCGGGCCTCGTCCTCGGTCATGCCCTGCCATTGGGACTGGCCATCACCTGGTCGCTTCTTGCTGAGTGCCACCGCCAAGACGATGACGGCCGCAACGATGATCACTCGCTTCATGATCCCTCCCGTCGTTCTCCGCAACGGTAGGGCCGAGCCGGCGGCTGAGAAAGGGTGTGCTCAGACTGTCTGCAGCAACTCGAAACGAACGGCCGCCCGACGCTCGCTGCGCCTAGGAATCAAATGCGGCGTCGGCCGTCGTGACCGTGCCGGTTTCGCGGTTCGGCACGCCGTGCATGTCCCACATCATGTTGGTGTGCGCAACGACGGCGGCCGGCGCAGGAGCGCCATGGGCGGTGAGATCTTCGGTGGTGTGGGCGTCGCTCACGAGCGTCGCCCCGTACCCCCGGCCGACGGCACCGTGCAGCGTCGAGATGATGCACGCGTCCGATTGCGCGCCCGCGACGATCAGATGCCCTACGTCGAGATCATCGAGCCGCAGACCCAGATCGGTTGCGACGAATGCGTCGCCATAGTTCTTGTAGATGACGGGCTCGCCGTCACCCATCGCAAGCTCGGGCACCAGCTGCCAGTCGTCGCTGTGGCGCGGCATCGCGTCGTCGTCGTGGAGCACCCAGATCACCGGCGTTTGCGACGAGCGAGCCCGGTCGACCAACGTCGCGACGTTGGCCACCACCGCATCGCGGTCCACCGCCTCGGCGACAACGCCGACCTGGACATCGACGACCAGCAAGGCCGTCTTGGGAGATTCCATCGCTGACTTCATGAGGAGGCCAACCCTAGGGGACTGGCGGGAGGTGGACTCGAACCGTGCCGGCCTTGCGAAAGATCAACCCGCTCGGACCAACGCTTCGATCGTGATCGAGGGTTGCGTTCGGCAGCCGATCCAGCAGCCCGTTGAGAACGGCAGTGGTCTGCATGCGGGCGAGGTGCAGCCCCAGACAGCCGTGAGGCCCCTGGACGAAGGAGACGTGTCGCCGCAGGTTCTCCCGGCGAGGATCGAATCGTTCCGGCTCGGAGAACTCGTCCGGGTCGTGGTTGGCACCCAACAAGCTGATGGTGACCAGATCTCCTTTCTGGATCAACGCCCCGCCGAGCTCCACATCGCGGGTCGCGTACCGGTCGATGACGGCCGCCGCCGGCTCCACCCGCACCGACTCCTCGACAACTCCAGCGACGAGGGTGCGATCGGCCTGCACCGTCTTCCACAAACCCGGGATCGACAACAGGTGCCAGCAGGCGTTGGCCGTCATCCCTTCGGCTGTCTCGATCGCGCCAAACATCAACACGACCGCGGCGGTCGCCATCTCATCGGGTCGGATGAGTCCTGTCGCTTCAACCGAGCGCAGCAGCGACACCGACGTCGATTCGTCGATTGCCGCCTGTACGCGGTCGTGGACGGCACGCACGATGGCCGCATCGCCGTCTCGCATCTCGCCGCCAAGCGTCAGCTCGGTGATCGCACGAGCGATCGACTGGTACCACTCGAGGACTTCCTCCGCCGTCACCCCTTCGAGCCCGAGGAACCGAGCAATCGTGTTCACCGCCAGCGGCCCCGCCAGGCGGGTGCGCAGGTCGTCGGTGGCGAGGTCGAGTCCATCGAGCAGGTCGCCGACCTGGTCCGTGAGAAACGCGTCGAAGTGCTCGCGCAGAATTCCCGGTCGAAACGCCGGTGCGAACGGACGGCGGTGACGTTCGTGCTCGGGCCCATCGAGCGACAACATGCTGGGGCCGAGCACCACCGCGGTCGTGAAGCGAGGGTCGTCGACGGTGAAGTCATCGGCGTTGCGCATTGCTTCGACGGCAAGATCGCGGCGGGTGACCAGCCATGCGTTCACGGCCGGCAGCCAACTCACCGGCTCAGCCGCCCGAAGCTCGGCCAGGGCCGGCAGCGGGTCGGTCGCGAGCTGCTCGGCGGTGACTGCTGCTCCGATGGGAAAGCGGTTGTCGGGTCGGATGTCAGACGTCGAAGTCACCAGAGTCTACCTTTCACTAGACTCTGACCATAGATGCCTGGCCGGCGCCATCCGCGTGTATCTGTAGCGACACCAACACTCGGCGCTAACTTGCTCGGCCATGGCCGAGCCTCGCTACGTGATCGGAGTTGACGTCGGCACGCAGAGTGCCAAAGTCCTCGTCTTCGCCGCCTCCGGCGAGGTCGTCGCCGAAGGCCACCACGCGTTGCGGCCCCTCGACATTCCCGCCCCCAACCGGGCCGAGCATCCCGACGACGACCTCTGGGACGGAACCGTCGCCGCGTTCCGCCGCGCGATGTCGACCTTCACGGCCGCCGGCCACGACCCCACCGCGATCGCGGCCATGGGCATCTGCATCATTCGGTGCTGCCGAGTGCTGCTACGGCCCGACGGCTCCCTCGCCCACCCCGCCATCAACTGGATGGACGAACGGCTCGACCATCCCCACACGCACGAAGCCCACTACGGCGACGTCAGCCATGTCACGACCAGCTCCGGGTACATCGGCCTACGGCTGACCGGGGAGCGGGTCGACACATGCGCCAACCACATCGGCTGGTGGCCAGTCGACGATCTCACCCTCGACTGGTCCGACGATCCAGCCCAATGGGAAGCGTGCAACCTCCGGCGCGACCAGGTGTTCGATCTCGTGAAGCCAGGAGAACCCATCGGTGGTCTGAGCGCCGACGCGGCAGCAACGCTCGGGCTACCGGAAGGTCTGCCCGTGATCGCCACCGCCCACGACAAAGCGGTCGAGGCACTCGGCTCCGGCGCGCTCGAACCCGGCGTCGGTTTGGT
>JBCCYT010000280.1:0-3166 GCA_039188975.1 Actinomycetota bacterium | reverse complement strand
CAGCCTGGCACGAGGTCAGGGGCGAGCCCAATCGACCGGCCGCCCTACGGCCGCGCACCCGGTGTCGAGCTGACGTTCCGGATCCGCGACAAACGCCTGCACGATCGACGCGATGCACTCGTCGCCGATCCAGATGCCGTGACCCCGGCCCGCCTGGGTGACGACCGTCGACCGTTCGAGGGTTTGCGCGGCCTGCTCCGCATACGCCGGCGGGGTGATCGGATCGAACTCACCAGACAGCAGGAGGGTCGGCAGGTCAGACGTCACGGGTGTGCCGCTGATCTCGTATGCCACATCCTTGTCCCATGCCGGGCAGATCTCCCGCAACGGGGTGCCTGTCATCGCCTCCCCGAACACACCGACCGCTGTGGCGCCATCGTCGGTGAACGGCAAACGATCGTGACACTGCACTGAGAAGTAGGTCGCCTCGTCATTGGCGGCATACGCCGACGAGAGCACCCGGGTTCCGACCCGGGCCAGCCACCGTTCTGCGCTTTCGTCGCCCGCCTCGACCCCTGCGAGCACCGACGGCAGGAACCGCACGAGCGACTCGCTGTAGAGCATGAAGAACACGAACTCCGCCGCTCGGGCACCGTCGAGATACACATCGACGGTCTGTCCGAGCCCGCTCTCGTTGGCCGAGAGCGTGACGGTGCGAGGCGCCTCCTCGAGCGAGGCGATCAAACCGGCGAGCGTCGACTCGACATCGGCGTCGTAGTCGCTACAGATCGTGCTTCGACGACACGCATCTCCCACCGCGCCGATCGATGCTTCCGCCGAGAACGCAACCGCTGCGTCGACATCGAGATCAGGCGGATACACCCCGTCGAGCACGACACCGACCAACCCCTCGGGGGGCTGACGCAACAACTCGAACCCGATCGTCGATCCATACGACACGCCGTAGGCGATCCATCGCTCGTAGCCGAGAGCCGCCATCACCTGGCCGACGTCGTAGGCGTGGTTCTGGGTCGTGGCGTCGTCGAGCACGGTGTCGAGCGCAGCATCGCTGTTCGCTCGTTCGGCGCACGCCGCCACCGCCTCGGCAGAGATCGATGCCGCCTCCGACGCCGCCACCTCCAGCGACACCGGGATCGACGCATCGAACTCCGGACAGTCCCCATCAACGGCCACGAAACCGGTGCCACGCTGATCCACGAACACCTGGGTGTAGGCCTGCTGCGGGAGCCACCCAGCGAAGTCGGTGCTGGCGCCGCCCGGCCCGCCTTGCATCACCACCATCGGGGTACGGAACCCGCTGTCGTAGCCGGCGAGCGTGGCGATCGAAACGGTGATCGTGTCGTCGCGGCCGTCGGTGATGTCACGAGCGACATCGACGAGACCGCACGCCACACCCTCACCGGCGATCGCGGCCGGGCACGCCACCTGACGGGCGGTCGCCGCGGGCAACACCAGCGACCCGCCAGCGGAGCCCGTCGCCTCGTCTGTCTCACCAGTGGCTGCTGGCGAGGTGGTCGACGAAGCCGTGGTCGACGACCCTTCGGTATCAGCTTCTGCAGACGGCGCTGTCGTCGTCGTGGTGATCAGCGGTGGCGCGGCTGCGTCGCCGTTCCCGCACGACGCGGCGATGACCGCCAGCGCCAGACCCGCCGCAATGCTGCGGATCACCAGAGCTGGTCGGTGTAGGTGTCCGTGCCGACGATGGTCGGGATGAACGGCGCGGCGAATCCGACCGTGCCCATGCCACTGGCGGCCAACTCGTCGGCGTAGGTGTGAAAGCGATCCCAGATCGGGTCGGGCGCCGCTTCGAGAAAGAACATCTGCAAGCGACGCTCGGCCGGCCCCGGCGGCATCCCGAGATCCATCGGTGCCTGCTCGGTACCTTCGCCCATCTGGATGTATCGCCACGACACCATGCTGGCGATCGGGGAACCCTTGAGGAGCGCGGGCAACGCAACCTCGTCGAGGTGGGCGCCGAGGTCGTCGTCGCTGACCCCTTCGGCCGGGTCGACCGCCACCACCGCAAGACCCTGATAGCCGTGGTCGAAGGCGAGTTCGATCGGCACGGGATCATCATCGCGGTAGGCGTACTCGGGATGGTTGAGCAGCACCGTGTGAGCATGCTGGCGCTCCATGAACCCGCGTTTGTTCATGTACAGATCGACGACCTGACCGCCGGCCCAATCGAAGTGCTCCTTGTGTTTGTCCTCGAGCACCCAGTAAGTGGCCAGATAGGACCCCTTGTCGTGGGGCGAAGCGACCGGCGTCTCCCCCTGCGGGAAGCGCAGATCCTTGAGCGCCCGAGTTGCGACCCATCGCTTCCCGGCGAACAGCCAAGGCCCGATCATGCAGCCGGCGTAGAAGTGATCGCGTTCGTACCAGCGGTTGTAGGCAACCTCATGACCCGGGTTCGGGTCGACGAGCGTGAACAGCGCCGAGCCGGCGACGATCGGATGGTCGTTCATGAACCGCCCCGATCAGGAGTCGTAGACGGTGCGGCCGATCCATTCGGCAACGAGCGCGGGCTTGTCTTCGCCCTCGATCTCGACGGTGAACGTGCGCGTTGCATTCACGGCACTGCCCTTGAGCTCGACCGCACTCGTGACGGCGTGGGCGCGAACCCGCTTGCCCGACAGGACCGGATTGATGAAGCGAACCTTGTCGAAGCCGTAGTTGAGGCCCATCTGGATGCCTTCGAGCGGCACCTCGTTGGGGACCGACGTCGACAGGTGCACCAGCATCGACAGGGTGAGGAAGCCGTGCGCGATCGTGCCTCCGAAGATCGGCGTCGCCCGCTCCGGATCGATGTGGATGAACTGGTGATCGTGGGTGCACTCGGCGAAGGCGTTGATCTGGTCCTGGGTGATCTCGAACCAATCGCCGGTCGCTTGATCATTGCCAATGCGGGCATGGAGGACGTCGTAGGCGGCTGCAGCGTTGCTCATGGGGCTTCTCCCGGTGCGGTGAACGGCGCCGACTGTAGTAGGTCCGCCCATCGAGGCGTCAGTCCACGCTGCGCAGCAGTTTGACGAGAAGCTCGGCGGCGGGATCGTCGGCGGCCCCGTCACGACGAGCCAGGACGAGGGTCCGTTCAGCGATGACCCGGCCCGGGCCGAAGTCGGCTCCAGCCTGTACGACCGGCAGCACGGTCGAGCCGACACCGAGCTCGACCATCGTGCGCAGCACCTCCGGCTGATTGGACTCT
>JBCCYT010000279.1:0-3184 GCA_039188975.1 Actinomycetota bacterium | reverse complement strand
GCGCCGAAGTAGCCGAGCGATGTGCGAGTGCCAAGGCCCCCGGCGAGCGCCGCCACCGCGGCGGGGCTCATCGTGTTGGTTGCCGGGTTGAGGTTCACACACTCGACGTCGTGGATCCGCGTGTTGGCCGAGATCAGCTCGCCCAACCGCGACGCCCGCGCCTCAGCGGTCGAGGCCGAGATCTCGTCGATAATCGTCGCCGCGCCGTGCTCGGAAGCGGCGGGAACCCAATCACGGACTGCCAGTCGTTGCTCCATGTCGATGAGCATCGACGACGAGGGCAGAGAGCACAACCACAGCATCTCCAGCCGTGAGGCATAGCTAGGCTTGCCCTCGTGACGCTGATGCCGCCCCCACTCGACATGCCATCGGTGGCGGCGCTGCGAGCGTTCGAGGTCGCCGCTCGTCACAACAGCTTCAGCCGGGCTGCCGAAGAACTCCACGTGACCCCGGCCGCCGTCGCCCAACACGTAAAGGCCGTCGAAGCGTGGGCGCAGCAGCCCTTGTTCGATCGCACCGCTCGAGGGGTGACGCTGAACGACGCGGGCCAACGAGCTCGCCCGGTGTTGACCGACGCGTTCCACGCGCTCGGCACCGCCGCGAATCTTCTGCGCGACGGGGCCCGCGGGGTGAAGACGCTCCGGATCGCGGCGGTGCCGGCGATCGCTGAGCTGTGGCTGGCGCCCCGCCTCAGCGAGATCCGTGCGCTGGCCCCCGATGCGGATGTCTCCGTTCACGCAGTCGATCGGCGACCCGACCTGCAGCGCGACGGCTTTGACCTCGTCGCGTCGTTCGAGCCATCCGACACGGCTACCGACCATCTTGTCTTGGTGGCCGACCCGGCGCTCGCAGCTGCACTCCAGTCCTTCGATGATCTTGCGGGCGCCACCCGACTTCGAGACCTGGCCTGGGATCACCACTGGACATCGTGGTTCGGGCCCGACACCGCCCCGACGCCGGCTCGAACTCTCGACGTCAGCCTCTTCTCGATGGCCGTCGCCGCGGCTACACGAGGAGAAGGCGTGCTCGTCGGCCGACATTCGTTGCTCGCCCCTGAACTCTCGGCTGGTGTCCTGGTCGAGCCATTCGATCGCCGCGTCCCGACCGGCGATCGACTCAGCATTGCGATGCGCAACGAGCTCGCATTCTCCGGACTCGGTGCCTGGGTGAGTGCGGCGCTCGACCACGTCTGAATCCGCCCGGGAGCACTCCCCGGGTCGTCGACGTCAGCCTTGCCCGGCGCCCGATGGCCTCCCGGTCATCGCCAGCACTGCGACCGCAGCGCCCGCGACCGCCACCCCAGGGCCGAGCCAACGAATGGTGTCACCTTCGGCGAACAGTGCCACCCCCGTTGGCCCGATCGCCATCGCCACACCGAACACCAACGACATGGTCCCCATCCCCTGCCCCAGCCGAACAGCCGGGAAGATCTGGGATGCGTGAATCCCGGCGAGCGGCGACGACGCCCCAATCCCCAGACCACCGATCACGACATACGCGAGCCCAACCGTTGGGCTCGTGGCGAAGGCGAGAACACCGCAGCCCACCGCAATCCCGCCGTATGCGAACTGGAGCGACCGCCGCGATCCGAACCGTTCGACGAGAGAGATCACCGGTAGGCGACCGACAAACTGAAAAATGCCGCGAAGGCCAGCAAGCGATGCGGCCGCGGTCAACGAGAGACCGGCGGCGGTCATGACGGTGACTTGGTACACGAGCACGATTCCGACGGCCGTGCCGCACCCGAAGCTGGCGATTGCATACCGCCGCACCGCGGGGTCGGCCAGGAAGGTGAGGCCCCGACTACGGGTCTGCGTCTCGACCATCGGAGGTGCCGGCAGGGCGATCGCAGCGGCAACGAGGTAGATCCCGACGATGGCGGAGAGCACTCGCATCGCCACCCGCCAGTCGGCTGCGTCGATCAGGAACGCCGTGAACGGCAGATAGATCGTGCTCGCGAAGGCGCCCCACCAGGTGAGCACGCTCACCGAACGCGCGGGCTTGGTCGGCGCGTAGCGGACGGCCAGGGTCTGGGTCACGTGGTAGAGCGCAAACGCAGCGAGCGCCGAGCCGGCCACACCGGTCGAAAGCACAAAGACGGCCAAGGAGTCCGTCGTCGACGCGAGGGTCAAACCAGCCGCCGCGACAAGACCGGTCGCGGCAAGCGCAAGACGGAAGTGCTGCCGGTCGATCAGTCGGCCGGCGAGCGGCGCCGCGAACGCCCCGATCAAGCCAGTGGCGCTGAACGAGGTGACGAGCCACTCCTCTGGCCATCCGGTGTCGGTGAGGATCGGTTCGAGCAGAACACCGAACGAGTAGTGCCACGTGCCGTAGCCAACAATGGTGAGGAGCCCCAGGAGCGATACCGCGGTCCACGGAAATCGCTCCTCGCCGGTCATTTCCTCGCCCTCGTGAGGGCGAGTCGGTATCCGATGTCGTACTCCGGGGTGCGTCGAAGGTCGCCGTAGCGTCCGTCCCACGTGCCGTCAGCGAGCGCATCGCGTAGGCGTCTCGTCCCGGCCGCTCGCACAGCTTCGGGAAGTCGGGTGAGTGTCGACATGCCCGCCTGGATGGCCGGTTCGAGATAGGCCTCGGGGCGACCGAAGAACGCTCCGGTGAATCCATCGGAGCAGTCGAACGGGACCATCAGCGGTCGGACATCGACAACGTCGAGCACCTGACCGAGGACCTCAGCGGTTGGCACCTCAGCCTCCGCCGACTGGAATCGGATCTCGGGGAAGAAGTCATGCAGCCACAACCGATCGGTCACTGCGGGGTCATAGACAAGCGAGACATGGCGGGAGGCCACCCGGGCGAGCTCGTGGAGCCCGGCCGTTCGGTCCGACCAGTGATGGATCGTGAACATGGCCAGGGCCACGTCGAACGCGCCATCGCGAAAGGGCAGGGCCTCGGCGGAGGCTCGAACCGCGAGTGCTTCCCGACCTGAACGTTGGCCGATCATTTCCACCGACGGCTCGACCGCAACGACACGACGACCGACCGGTTCGTAGTTACCGGTGCCTGCCCCGACGTTCACCAAGGTTCGCCACTCGCCGAGCGCGTCGAGCAACTGCGCCGCAATGCGGGGATCCTCTCGCCGCTGACCGGCATAGCCCCGACCGATCTGGTCGTAGAGGCCGCCGGCCGCGCTCATCGGAACTCGACCGCCCCGAGCTCTCGGGCG
>JBCCYT010000278.1:0-3286 GCA_039188975.1 Actinomycetota bacterium | reverse complement strand
CTTCACCTTCTTCTTCGACGTGTCGATCTCGCTGTTCGAGGAAGTCGCGAAGTTCCGAGCCGGGCGTCGCATCTGGGCCCGCATCACCCGGGAACGGCTCGGCGCAAAGGATCCGCGTTCGTGGCGGTTCAAGTTCCATGGTCAAACGAGTGGTGTCGACCTCACCGCCCAACAGCCGCTCAACAACATCGCCCGCGTTGCGATCCAGGCGGTCGGCGGCATTCTCAGCGGTCTGCAGTCGATGCACACCGACGCCTACGACGAAGCGATCACCTGCCCGACCGAAGAAACGGCTCGCATCGCCGTCGCCACCCAGAACATCCTTCGAGAAGAAGCGCACCTCTGCGACGTGATCGACCCGCTCGGCGGTTCGTACTACGTCGAAGCGCTGACCGATCAGATGGAGGCCGAGATCCTCGAGGTCATGGACAAGGTCGACCAGGCCGGCGGCATGTACGAAGCGGTCGATGCCGGCCTCGTGCAGCGCATGATTGGCCAGTCCGCCCTCGCCGCCCAGAATCGCATCGACTCGGGCGAAGAGAAGATCGTCGGCGTCAACTGCTATCAACGAGACGGCGAAGACCTGAACCCGCCACCGATGCGTCCCGACCCCGACCGGATGCAGGCGTGTGTCGACTCCTTCGTCGAGTTCAAAGCAAATCGGAGCCACGATGCCGTCGACCGGGCCCTCACCGACCTGCGGCGAGTCGCCCAGGGCGACGCCAACGTCTTCGAACAGGTCGTCGACTCGGCCCATGTCGGTGTGACCCACGGTGAGATCGTGGCGGCCCTGCGGGACGAACTCGGCTTCGGAGATCCGCTGATCGTCGCATGACGTTCACGCAGGCGCAGGGCTCCGCCTTCGAGCGGTTGCGAGCCGGCGACCCGGCCATGTTGGCCCGCGCCCTCAGCGTGCTCGAAGCGGGCGGTCCGGACGCCGACGGGCTTCGGGCTCGGCTTCACGCGGTGGTCGGCTCGGCCACCGTGGTTGGCTTCACCGGCCCTCCGGGCGTCGGCAAGTCAACCCTCGTCAACGCATACATCGAAGAGCTCCGCCGCCAGGAGCGAACGGTTGCGGTACTGGCCGTCGATCCGTCCAGCCCGGTCAGCGGTGGCGCGATCCTTGGCGATCGCACCCGGATGGGCCAGCACACCAGCGACCCAGGCGTCTTTGTTCGTTCGGTCGCCAGCCGCGGGCATCTCGGCGGTTTGGCGCTCGCCGTACCGGCCATGCTCGATGCGGTCGACGTTGCGGGCTTCGACCACATCGTGCTGGAAGCGGTTGGTGCAGGACAGTCCGAAGTCGAGATCAGTCGCTTCGCCGACGTCACCGTCGTCCTCGCCGCCCCCGGGCTGGGCGACGACGTGCAGGCCATCAAGGCGGGGATCCTCGAAGTGGCCGATGTGCTGGCCGTCAACAAGGCCGACCTCCCGCTGGCCGAACAGACCGCGCGGCAGCTCCAGTCGATGTTGGAGCTGCGCGATGCGACTCGGCTGCCTGCAGTGTTGCGGGTCAGCGCCACCGAACGCCGCGGCATCGATGACTTGGTCGCCGCGGTCGAGGCGGCCCGCGAAGCGATCGGGGACCCCGGCGGTGGGCCTCAGCGACGGGCCACCGAGCTACTTCGCCAGGCGACCGTTGCCGAGGTGCAGCGCCGTCTCGCCGCCGGTGCGCTCGCCGACCTCGGCGCGGCGATGCACCGCGGTGAGCTGTCGCTTGCTGACGCCGTCGATCACCTGCTCACGCAAACCATCCACGCCCCCCGAAAGGACGCCCATGGCTGATTTCCAACTCCCCGACGTCGTCTTGTGCGGTGGCAAGCGCACGCCGTTCGGTGACTTCGGCAAGTCGCTCAAGGACATTCCCGGGCCTGATCTCGGTACCCACGCGGCCAAAGCGACGATGGCTGACCTGCAGCTCGACCCGGCCGACGTCGATCACCTGGTCTGTGGCAACGTGATGCCGGTCGACCAGGGCGGCTACTTCTCGGCTCGGGTCATCGCGCTCGACGCTGGCATGCCTGAAGACTCCCGTGCGCTCAATGTCTCGCGGGCGTGCGGTTCTGGCACGCAGGCGATGGTGAGTGCGGCCGAACAGATCATGACCGGTCACTCCGAAGTCGCTCTGGCTGGCGGCTACGAGAACTCGTCCCGGGCCCCGTTTGCGCTCACCGAGGCTCGGTGGGGCATGAAGCGGGGTGCAGGAGCGGTCATCGACACGATCGATTACGCCTACCGCGACCCGTTCGACCTCTCGCTCATGGGCGAGACCGCAGAGAACCTGACCGACGACTTCGGCTACGAGCGAACCGACATGGATCTCTATGCACTCGAGAGTCAGCAGCGGGCCGGCAAAGCGATCGAGTCTGGGTTCCTTGCCAGCCAGATCGCTCCCATCGAGGTGCCGGCGGGACGAGGTGACGTCCGCCTGTTTGACACCGATGAGTTTCCTCGCCCAGGCACCTCGCTCGAGAAGCTCGGTCAGCTCCGGCCGGTCTTTCGGGAGGGTGGCCGGGTCACCGCCGGCAACGCCAGCGGCATGACCGATGGCGGAGCGTTCGTCGTCGTCGCCGAACGGAAGCGGGCCGAAGCTCTCGGCCTGGCGCCGCGTGCTCGAATCGTCGATTGGGAAGTGGTCGGGGTACCTCCTCGCATCATGGGCTGCGGCCCGGTTCCCGCCATCCACCGCCTGCTCGATCGGCGCGACATGACCGTCGGCGATGTCGACTACTACGAAATCAACGAAGCCTTCGCCGTCGTGAACCTCCACGCCGAACGAGAACTCGGCATCTCTCGTGAGGCCTGCAACCTCTACGGGGGTGGTATCTCGATCGGTCATCCACCCGGAGCGACGGGCGTTCGCATGGCGCTCACCGCCATGCATCACATGGAGCAGACCGGAGACCGCACCGCGATCATCTCGATGTGTCTCGGCGCCGGCCAGGGGATGGCGCTGCTCATCGAAGCGGTCTGACCGACGGCGCGCCCTCGGCACGTCCGCGTCCCTTCTTGAGCGATTGGGTACTCGAGTCATCTGCGTCACGCGCGGGGGTACCCGGGACCGATGACCCGGGGGCGGTCACAACGGCACGAGTTCCCCATGGCCCTGGTCGCCGCCGATCTTTACCGTGGAGCCACGAGGTTCTCCATGTGCGGAGGATCACACGGTTCTCGACCTGACCTGAGGAGGTGCTTCTGTGACCATGTCGTCTGGCGTTCCAGCCACACCGGGTTCGTGGGGCGCCGCCCTGCAAGAACTCGGACTCGATCATCCTGCGCTGATGCG
>JBCCYT010000277.1:0-3308 GCA_039188975.1 Actinomycetota bacterium | reverse complement strand
GACCATGCGCTGGATCGCTCGACGCAGCGGACGAGCGCCGAGGGTGGGGTCATACCCCTTGTCGGCGAGATGGTCCTTGGCGGCGTCGGTGAGCTCGAGACCCATGCCCTGGCCGGCCAACTGGGTGGCGGTGCGGGCGATCATGAGATCGACGATCTGACGGACCTCGTGTTGCGCGAGCTCGTGGAAGACGATGGTGTCGTCGATGCGGTTCAGGAACTCCGGGCGGAAGTGGGCCTTCAGCGCGTCGTTGACCTTCTCCTTCATCTTTGTGTAGTTGATCGCCTCGTCGCCGGTGCCGAAACCGATCGACGCCTTGCGGAGATCGGAGGTACCGAGGTTGGAGGTCATGATCAGCACGGTGTTGCGGAAGTCGACCGATCGACCCTGAGAGTCGGTGAGACGCCCCTCTTCGAGGATCTGCAAAAGCGTGTTGAAGACGTCGGGGTGGGCCTTCTCGACCTCGTCGAACAGCACGACGGAGAACGGCTTGCGGCGCACCTTCTCGGTGAGCTGGCCGCCTTCGTCGTAGCCGACGTAGCCGGGGGGCGAGCCGACGAGCCGGCTGACCGTGTGCTTCTCCTGGTACTCCGACATGTCGAGGGAGATCAACGACGTCTCGTCGCCGAAGAGGAACTCGGCGAGGGTCTTGGCGAGCTCGGTCTTGCCGACACCGGACGGGCCGAGGAAGATGAACGAACCCGACGGACGCTTCGGGTCCTTCAGGCCGGCCCGGGTGCGGCGGATCGCCTGAGAGACGGCCTTGATGGCATCCTCCTGGCCGATGACCCGCTTGTGCAGCTCGTCTTCCATGCGGAGGAGCTTCTCGGTCTCTTCCTCGGTGAGTTTGTAGACGGGGATGCCCGTCCACAGCGAGAGCACCTCGGCGATGGCTTCTTCGTCGACCTCGTCGAAGAGATCGAGACCGGAGGCTTTGGCCTCGGATTCCATCGTGTCGCGCCGGGCGAGGAGCTCTTTCTCCTTGTCGCGAAGCCGACCGGCCTCTTCGAACTGCTGTCCTTCGACCGCTTCCTTCTTCTGGCGAACGACGTCGGCGATCTCGGTCTCGAGCTCCTTGTACTCCGGCGGAGTCTCCATGCGCTTGATGCGCAAACGAGAGCCGGACTCGTCGATCAGGTCGATCGCCTTGTCGGGGAGCTGACGATCGGAGATGTACCGATCGGCGAGGTTCGCCGCCGCAACGATTGCCTGGTCGGTGATCGTGACCCGGTGGTAGGTCTCGTAGCGATCGCGCAGACCCTTGAGGATCTCGATCGTGTGTGCAACCGACGGCTCTTCGACGACGACCTTCTGGAAACGACGTTCCAGCGCCGCATCCTTTTCGAGGTGCTTGCGGAACTCATCGAGCGTGGTGGCGCCGATGGTCTGCAGCTCACCGCGAGCCAGCATCGGCTTCAGGATCGACGCGGCGTCGATGGCGCCTTCGGCCGCACCGGCACCCACCAGGGTGTGGATCTCGTCGATGAACAAGATGATGTCACCGCGGGTCTTGATCTCCTTGAGGACCTTCTTGAGGCGTTCCTCGAAATCACCGCGGTAACGCGAGCCGGCGACGAGCGCACCCAGATCGAGGGTGTAGAGCTGCTTGTTGTGCAACGTCTCCGGCACCGAGTCGGCGGCGATCGCCTGGGCGAGACCTTCGACGATGGCGGTCTTGCCGACGCCAGGCTCGCCGACCAGCACCGGGTTGTTCTTGGTGCGGCGGCTGAGGATCTGCATGACCCGCTCGGTTTCGCGACTCCGACCAATGACCGGGTCGAGCGCCTTTTCGCGCGCCGCCTGGGTGAGGTTGCGGCCGAACTGGTCGAGCACGAGTGAGCCAGACGCGTCGCCGCCGCTGCCCCTGCCCGCAGTCGCTCCAGCCTTGTCGCCACTCGGACCGCTGGACGATCCCGACGACTCCGAGCCCGAACCCGAACCCGAATAGCCCGACAGCAGCTGAATCACCTGCTGACGCACACGGCTCAGGTCGGCGCCGAGCTTCACGAGAACCTGGGCGGCAACGCCCTCGCCCTCGCGGATCAGCCCGAGCAAGATGTGCTCGGTGCCGATGTAGTTGTGGCCGAGCTGCAGCGCCTCGCGGAGGCTCAGCTCGAGGACCTTCTTGGCCCGGGGGGTGAAGGGGATGTGACCGCTGGGCGACGAACCGCCCGGGCCGATGATCTCTTCGACCTGATTGCGGACCGCTTCAAGACTGATACCGAGCGACTCCAAGGCCTTGGCTGCGACACCCTCACCTTCGTGGATGAGGCCCAGCAGGATGTGCTCCGTACCGATGTAGTTGTGGTTGAGCAGCCGCGCTTCTTCCTGCGCCAGCACCACCACTCGTCGAGCCCTGTCGGTAAATCGCTCGAACATCGGTTCCTCCCTGAGGTTGGGGATGGGGGATGGGCCTCTCGGCCCTGGTTGACGAGTGTACCGGCGAGGCTGCGGCTGACGCCGTCGATCCCGCCTGAACACGGACACCCGTCTGACGGGAGTCAGATTTCCCATCGGCAGGTGCAACGCCCAACGTAGGGAACTTGTTCCTCCTCTGCCGAACTGTGTCCGAAATCCACGCAGCGTGGCGACCCGTGCTGTTTTCGTCACGCACTCCCGTGAGGCATGCGCCCACCTAGCCGAACGATCGGTCGCGCGCCTACCGTGGAGGCATGGCTCATCCGCTCGCCATCTTGCCGCCGATGGAGAACGATCTCGTCCGCACCGAGGATGAGCTGCTCCGCGTCGTGACGGCCGAGGGCGATTTCCTGACCGAGATCGCCAGTCACCTGATCAAGGCGGGCGGCAAACGGGTTCGGCCCGGGTTTGCGATGGCGGCCGCGGCGGTCCTCGACCCGGCCGGTGCGCCGGCAACGATCGATGTCATCCGCGGCGGCTGTGCGGTCGAACTCGTCCACATCGGGTCGCTCTACCACGACGACGTGATGGACGACGCGACGACGCGCCGGTCGGTCAAGAGCGTCAACGCCGAGTGGGGCAACCTGCGGGCGATCCTGGCCGGTGATTATCTGCTCGGGCGAGCGTCCGAGCTCGCCGCCGCGCTCGGTACGGAAGTGGCCGGGCTGCTCGCCACGACCATCACCCAGCTGTGTGAAGGCCAGATTCTCGAACTCGAATCCGCCTACGACCCGGCACGCAGCGTCGAGCGGTACGAACGATCGATTACCGGCAAGACCGCGTCGTTGTTGGCGACCGCCTGTCGAATCGGGGCGATCGTCGGTGAGCTTCCCCGGCCCATGGTCGAGTCGCTCACCGAGTTCGGCCTCGCCTACGGCATGGCGTTCCAG
>JBCCYT010000276.1:0-3326 GCA_039188975.1 Actinomycetota bacterium | reverse complement strand
GCGATCGACAGGCGCTGCGCTTCCCCGCCCGAGAAACGAGCATCGTCGTGAACGATCGCGTCGTAGCCGTTCGGCAATTCCATGATTCGGTCGTGGATCTGGGCGGTGCGGGCGGCGGCCTCGACCTCGTCGCGAGTGGCGTCCGGTCGCGCCAGCGCGATGTTCTCGGCGACGCTCATCCGGAGGAGCTGCACGTCCTGGAAGACAAAGCCGACGTTGCGATACAGCTCGTCGCGAGAGATCTGGCGAAGGTCGACCCCGCCGAGCTGCACCGACCCTGCGGTCGGGTCCCAGAACCGACACAGCAGCTTGGCCAGGGTCGATTTGCCGGAGCCGGACGGACCGACCAGCGCGGTCATCGTGCCCGGAGCGAAGTCGAGGTCGACGCCGGACAACACGGTGTGTTCGCCGTCGTAGGAGAAGGCCACGTCGTCGAGACGTACGGCGTGGCCGTCGGGCGACTGTGGCGCGGTGGGTTCGGGCAACGTCGGCTCGTCGAGCAGGGTGCCGATCCGGGCGGCGGCGTCCTGGCTGCTCTGCACGAAGTTCATGGCGAATCCGAGGGTGCTGATCGGCTGCGACATCGCGAGCCCGACCACGAAGAAGGCAACGAGATCGACGGCGGAGATCCACCCCTGATCAACAAACCAGGCGCCGGCTGCGGCGATGACCATCAACGTCATGAGCGGCGAGAGCACGATCTCGGCGATTGCGGAAGAGCGCAGCATGCCCGACACCCAGTTCCAGAACGCGTCCACGAAGCCGTTTGCGCTGTCGAGGAAGCGGCGATGGGCCCGTCCGCTCTGTCCGAACGTCTTCACGACGGCGATGCCCTGCACGAACTCGACGGCACCGTCGTTGACGTCGGTCATGCGGGCGTTGTACTCCTCCATCTTCTCGCCATAGCCAGCGAACATCCGGCTGAAGAGGGCGACGCCGATGAGGAACGGCACGAGCACGATCAGCGCCATCTGCCAATCGATCGTGAACAGGTAGATCATCGCCACCACCGGTGTGACGATCGAGGCGGTGATGTCGGTGAAGACATGGCCGACGACATGGTGCATGGCGGTCACATCGTCGACGACGAGCTTCTTCACCTCACCAGCGTCGTGATCGTCGAACCAGCCGAGCGGGAGGGCGCCGAGCTGATCAGCGAGCCGACGCCGGACATGCAGCTGGAAGTCGTTGTCGGCGAAGTGGGTGACCGACAGGGCGCCCATCATGAGGCCGATCCGGACGATGAGCGAGACGGCAGCGATGATGGCGATGGTCCACAGTCGACCGCTGTCCGGGTCGGGCTCGAACAGCTCGCGGGCGAGCTCTACGATGGCGATGAACGGGACGAGACCGACGGCGGCACCGATCGCTTGCAAGATGCATGCCAGAATGATCTTGCCGCGAACCGGTGCAATGAGCTGACCGAGCGATGTGCCCTCGCTCTCGTCGGTTGGGGTCGTTTCGGTTGAAGAAGACGAGGGCATAGTTAGGTCGACCTAACGATCGTTGACGGGTGCTGAAACAGTGTGGCAAGTTCACTGCACACCCGCAATCCACGGGATTTAGTGAAGTTAAGGAGCGGTATGACAACCATCGAGGTCGAGTCGCTGGTGAAGGTGTTCGGCGAGAATCGCGCCCTCGACGGGTTGTCCTTCACGGCCGGCGCTGGGGAAGTGCTCGGCGTTCTCGGCCCGAACGGAGCCGGGAAGACCACGGCGATCAATGTCTTGTCGACGCTGCTCGCACCCGATGGTGGCAGCGCCCGCGTGTGTGGTCACGACGTCGTCACCGACCCGGATGCCGTCCGTCGCAACATCTCGCTCACCGGACAGTTCGCAGCGGTCGACGAAGTGTTGACGGGGCAGGAGAACCTCACGCTCTTCGGTCGACTCCGGGGATTGGGGAAGGCTGACGCCAAGAAGCGAGGCGAGGAACTGCTCGAACGTTTCTCGCTGGCGGATGCGGCCGACAAGCGCGTCGGTGACTACTCCGGTGGTATGCGTCGGCGCCTCGACCTCGCCGCCAGCATGGTCGTACCCACGCCGGTGCTGTTCCTCGACGAACCGACGACTGGTCTCGACCCGCGCAGCCGCAGCGAGCTGTGGGACGTCGTGCGAGAACTCCGCAGCGACGGCCTCACCATCGTGTTGACCACCCAGTACCTCGAAGAAGCCGACCGATTGGCTGACCACATCGTCGTCATCGACGCCGGCAAAGCGATCGCCACCGGTACCGCCGATGAGCTCAAAGCCTCGGCTGGTGGTGGCGCATGCGTCGTCACCCCGATCGACGCCCGTGACGCCGATGCGCTGGCCGCTGCGTTGCAGCCCCTCGGTGTTGCTGAGATCGAAGATGCCGCCGTTGGTTCCGTGGCGGTTGCCGACGCCGACGACCTGCCCCTGATCGACATCGTCCAGGCCGCAGCGAATGCCGACATTGGCCTCGCCGATGTCGCCCGCCGCCGCCCGACCCTCGACGACGTGTTCCTCCAGCTCACGGCCTCGCCGGCCTCGACCGACGACGCGACGACGGAGGCGTCATGAGTTCGCTGCTCGTCGACGGACGAACGCTCGGGGAACGGGCGGTCACCCGTGCCGCCCGCAACCCCGCCACCGTCATCTCCGCGGTCGTGATGCCGCTGCTGTTCTTCGGACTCTTCAACCTGGTCATGCGGCGCATCATGGATGCGCGCGGGTTCGACTACGCCCAGCTGCTGCCGTCGACGGTGGTCGTGCAGGCCATGTTGTTCTCGGCGATGTCATCGGCCTACTACATCGCCGACGATGTCGGGTCCGGCATCGTCGGCCGCTTCCGGTCGATGCCGATCCATCCTGCGGCCCCGCTCGTCGGGCGAGCGGTCGGTGACGTCGTGCGGGCGTTCTTCTCGCTGATCGTGGTCGTCATCTTCGGGATGCTGTTCGGCATGCGCTTCGACGCCGGGCTGGTGTGGATTCCCGCGTACATCGGTGTCGGCGTGCTGTTCGCCCTCTCGGCCTCGCTCGTCATGGGCCTCATCGGGTACGGCGCATCGTCGCCGGAGGCGGCGGTCTCGATCGCCACGATTCCCTACCTGCCACTGCTGATGCTGTCGACCGGCTTCGCTCCGGCGGAAGACTTTCCGGGCTGGCTGCGGCCATTCATCGAGAACCAGCCGATCACCGCCACCATCGACGCACTCCGGGCACTGTCGGGCGACGGCGACATCGCCCCGACCGTCACTCGGGCGCTCGCCTGGTCGATCGGCCTGACCATCGTGTTCCTCGCACTCGGTGCTCGCCGCTTCCGAAAGGTGACCTCATGAGCATCATCTCGGCGTTCGTGCATCG
>JBCCYT010000275.1:0-3341 GCA_039188975.1 Actinomycetota bacterium | reverse complement strand
TCAACGGTCTCGACAACTGCCCGGCCATCGCCAACCCCGACCAGACAGACACGAACGACGATGGGCGAGGCGACGTGTGTGTTGCATCTCGCCAGCTCGACGTCCGAACGATCATCAACCCTGACCCGCTCGTACCGGGTGCGCCCGCGGCGGTCACCTACATCGCCACCAACACACTGGGTGCGGCGGTCGTCGACGCCACACTCGACATCGAGCTGGCGTCGGTATTCCGGAATGTGGAGGCACCGCCGAATTGCCTGCGCACCGCCTCGTCGCCGCATCGGTTCCAGTGCGAGATCGGGACGATCGAGGTGGATGCGTCGTTCGAGCTGACGGTGTTCTTCGATGTGCCGGCCAACTACGACCCGTCAAGCCCGATCGGCACGATCGTGCTGCGACCCGGAGACGGCGACCCGACGATCATCGTCGTTCGTCCGCCGATGGCGCCGCCGGTGCCTTCGGATCCGTGCACGGGCGACGATGCGTCGTGTGTCAGTGGGCAATCCGTCGGGGATCCACATCTGGTGACGTTCGATGGCGTGGCGTACGACATGCAGGCGATCGGTGAGTTCGTGCTCGCGCAGTCCAACGACGGCAGAATCGTGGTCCAGACCCGAACGTCAGGCATCTGGCCGGTGGCATCGGTGAATAGCCGGGTCGCGGCATTGGTCGGGTCGACCCGAGTCGAGGTGGATGTGGTTGAGGGACTCATCATCGATGGTGAGCCGGCCGACCTCGTCGATGGATTCCTTGATCTTGGTGATGGAGCGTTCGTCGCCCAATCGGGGTCCGGGTACCGGATCGCGTGGCCAGGCACTGACGATCGCCCCGTGCTCAGCGTCGGCCGGGGATTTCGAGCCCTGAATGTCGGCTTCGCGATTCCCGCCTCCATGACCGGCCAGTTCGCCGGCCTCCTCGGCGACGGTGACGGCGACCGGTCCAATGACTTCGTGACACGAGCCGGTGTCGAGATTGCCCAGCCGCTCACCTTCGATGATCTCTACGCACGCTTTGCTGGGTCGTGGCGGATCGACGACACCCAGTCGTTGTTCACCTACCCCGATGGGCTCGGAACCGCAGACTTCACCGACCTGACCAGGCCGACCGGTCTCGTGAGCCTTGCCGACTTCGATCCTGCGGTCGTCGCCGCGGCCCGGCTGCAATGTGAGCGGGCTGGGGTGACGCACACGACGGTGCGCGACTCGTGCGCCCTCGACCTCATCATCACCCAGGACGCATCGTTCCTCTCCGCCTTCCTCGGGGTCGTGCTGCCCTCCGGGTACGGCCCGATGGAGACGGTACGTGATGTCAGCGGGGCGCCGATCATCGTCGACGGGATCGCGGACCTCACCGCTGCGTCAACGGGGGATCTGCTCTACGCGTCCGTCACGGCTGAGAACAAGATCGTCGCGATCGATCCCATCGAAGGCACGGTTGCCGATGTCGCAGTGATCGACGAACCCACCTATCTGACGACCGGACCCGACGGGGATCTGTACGTCACGAGCCCAGGTGAAATCCTGGGCCGCAACATCGGTACGGGAACGATCACTCGGATCGACCTCGAGACCGGAGCGCAAACCATTGTGGCGAGTGAGCTTCGCTCGCCGGCAGGCATTGCGGTCGCCTCCGACGGAACGGTGTATTCGCTGCAACGGGGATACGACTATTTCGGCTCGCCGTGGAACGCTCGGGTCACCCAGGTCGATGGCACCAGCCATACGATTCTGTTCGGGTGGTTGAACACGAGCGCAAACGACACCGACCTGACGATCGACAGCGATGACCGGCTGTGGGTGCGTGGTCGTCAGCTGCTCCGCTCATGGAAGGACGGCGTACAAACGACGTACGGAAACGTCGCCCAGGGCGGTCGCTACGTCGTGGACGACGGCACCATCTACTACGCCTTCGCCGGTGGGCCGTTCAGCGGATGCGACCAGCGAAACACATCCCAGGTGTTCGGCCTGCCGGTCGGTGCGGACGGAACGGTCGGCGTCGCCCAACGAGTCGCCGGGAACCGGACGGGCTTCTCCGACAGTACGTTCAACGATCCATTCGGTCGGATGTGCGGTGGCGGCCACGCCATGACAGTTGCTGGTGATCGGTTGTACATGCGCGATTCAGGCAACGACGCCATCCGCTACGTATCGCTGGGTCGGTGAGCGACGACGCGATCAGGAGACAGGACACGCGCCAGGAAAGAGGGGCTCCGCGGTCTCGACGGCACAGACCCGATCGAGGTCGAAGCGATCGACGATGGCGGCGTTGCGCACAAGGAAGCTGTCGGTCGTGCCGGCGGCCGTGCAGGCGTGAGCGGTTGCCGAAACGCGTGCCCCGGTCTCTGAGAATGTGATGAGCGCAGCCCGCCCTCCCGAGGTTGCCAAAAGGTGCAGACCGTGGCCACCGATCTCGAAGGGGTCGAGGGTGCCCCGAGTGACCTCGTAGCCGTCAGCTTCGATCGCCTGCGCCAGTGCTTCCAACCGTTCGAGTTCTGAGATGAGCTCGTCTCGGCTGGCCTCGCCGTACGATGTCGCCGGATCGGTACGGGTCGCTCTCGACCAGGCCGTCGCGCCGTTGGCGCAGGAGTCATCGGCGGTCTCGACGCTGATCGAACCGCCCTGGTTGTAGCCAGCATCGGCAAGTGGTTCGAGCATCTCGGCCACGACGGCGCGAGCGGCCCATCGATTGTTGCTCACAACGCGGTAGCCCACCCAGGAAACCAGCGTCGCCGCCAGGATGACGACAGCGAGCACACGTCCTCGAGATGGTTGGCGAAAGCCGGAGCCGAGCGCGACCGACGCGAGAACAACGATGAGGACGACGGTGAACGCGATGGCGACGACGAGCCAGACCCCCCACGCCGGCCATGCGCTCGTGCCTCCACTGATCATGCTGTACCAGTCGTACGATGCGCGGCTGAACTAAAGGCTCAGCGCGCGCCCAACCAGTCTCCAGAGACGTGCGCGAGATCAGCGGTTGATCGTCACCGGGATCGACTTAGCCGTGAGCTCCTGCTTCGGCGGCTCGAAATGGGTCAGATCGATGCCGGCGACTGCGGCACGGTACTCCTCGATGGTGGGCGTGCGGCCCAGCACTGATGACAGGACGACGACCGGCGTCGACGCCAACAGCGACTCACCTCGCTTCTCCGCGGAGTCGCGCACGACACGGCCCTGGAAGAGACGGGTCGACGTCGCCATGACGGTGTCGCCGGGCTCAGCCTTCTCCTGATTGCCCATGCACAGATTGCAGCCTGGCCGTTCCAGATAGAGAATGTTCTCGTACTCGGTGCGGGCGGTTTTCTTTGGCGCCGCGTCGTCGAATTCGAAGCCGCAATACTT
>JBCCYT010000274.1:0-3443 GCA_039188975.1 Actinomycetota bacterium | reverse complement strand
GTCCCGGAGAACGCGGAGTCGCCGGTCGTGAACTCCCCGGAGTCGCCTGTCTCGACCAGGTTGTTCCGCTGGATTGGTGGGTTGGCGACTGGGCCGGTGAACGACCCGCCGGTCCCGGCGCCAGCGTTGTTGAACGCAGTGTTGGACCAGGCGGTGTTGTTGACGAAGTGGCTTGTGTCGGTGCCGTAGTCCGCTTCGCTCGTCTCGATCCGTAGCCGGGTCATCTCGTGGCCGGCCGCGGTGCTCCAGGCCCAGGCGAGGTTGAACGCCATTCGGATCCCGCTGGTGCCATAGTACGCGATCCACGGCCCTGAGCTGCCAACCGGGTTGGTGATGTTGTGGTCGTAGAGCCGGTTCGACTCGACCCAGATCTCGGGGTCCCGGCCGACCGCCCATGCGGGGCGAGGGTAGGACGCTGCGGAGTAGTGGATGCCGAGTGTCGCGCCGTCGTGGCCAGACCCGGAGTGGTATTGGTTGTCGTGGATGTAGACGGTTTTGCAGCCGGGCTTGACGTCGACGCCGTCCGCGGTGTGCTCGTTGATCTCGTTGTAGCGGATGCAAACGAACTCGGCGTAAGAGAACCAGCCAGGAGCGGAGCCAGTACCCAGGTAGGCGATGCCCTCTCCGAAGTTGGTGTCAGTGCGGCCCATGCGGGTGGCGGTGTTGCCTTCGAGGATCACGTAGCGGCTGTAACCGCGTTCGTTGCCGCTGCCTGCCGGTGGCGTGCCGCCCGACGATGCGACATCTTGGAACCAACCAGCGACGCTGACGGCCGAATGACCGAGGTCTTCGAAGTTGCAGTGAGCGATGCGAATCGGGGCGGTCGCAGTACCTTCCATGTTTTGGAATCGCATCCCGAATCGGCTGTTGCGAACGTTGATACCGACGGCCCAGATGTGGTCTGCGTTCTGCACGTCGAGCATGGACTCGACGTTCGAGGTTGCTCCACCGTCGATCCACGCGCCGGGTTCGGCGGTCAAGATGATCGGGTTGGTGGCCGTGCCGTCGTTGGCTACGCCACCAGTGATGCCGTACTTGGAGCCGCGGTAGTTCAGGCCGGCGGTGGTGTTGATCGTGTTCATGATGCGGATCACGTCACCGGGCTGAGCAGCAGCCACAGCTGTGTTCCACTCGGACTCGGACGTGACCTGCCGCTCGATGCCGCTCCCGGACGGGGCAACAGCAGCTGGCAGCGGAGCAACCCCGGTGGGGGGCTGCCACGGCAGGGAAGCGCTGTACGACGTCCGTGGAGTCGACACGCTTCGGAACGTGCCGGAAGTCGGCGATGCGCCCTGCACGTTGACCGTCACCACCTCTGTCGTTTCGTTGCCGACGCCGTCGCGGGCGAGCACGTCGAGGAGGAACTGTGATTCGCCGGCTACCGCTGTCTGGGAGTTGACGTAGAGGATCCCGGTTGATGGCTCCAGCCAGAACGCACCGTTGGTGTTGGTGCCGTTGACGATGTCCATGAACACGACACCGGCGTTGTCGGTGGCGATGATCGTGGCGACCTGGGAACCGTTGGCCGCCGCCGGGTCAACGGTGTAGGTCTGCCCTGAGGGGATGTCGGGCGGGGTCGTGTCGTCGGTTTCGGCGATCGTGGCTGTCTGGGTGGTGAAGTTCCCGGCGGCGTCCTCAGCCCGCAACGTGAGCTGCAGCGGATGGTTGGCGTTGAGGGCGGTGAAGTCAGCAACGGTCACGTTGCCGCTGCTGTCCATCGCGACGGCTCCGCCGGTGTTGCCTGCGGTGATGGTGAACGAGGTGACGGCGACGTCGTCGGTGGCAGTGAACTGGCCGAGCGAGCCGCCGTTGGTCGAGATCCCTTCCGGGAAGTACAGGACCTGCGAGGCGGGAATGTCGGGTGGGATGACGTCGCTGCCGGGAACGGTGTATCCGGCGGGGTAGGTGGGGCCTCCGCGCAGTGAGACGGGCGGCTGCGACATGGCGGACACCGCAGCCCTGTGAAGGTGAAGGCCGCCCCCAGTGCCGGTGTAGGCGGTGCGGCGGCCCTCGACGAACACGAGGGTGCTGGGTAGCGGTGTGGTGGGTGTTGAGAACTCGACGAACCCCAGGAGTGCCCCGTTGCAGGGGGCGTCGATGACGGCCTCTTCGGAGGTGACGACCTGGCCGTTGACTCGCTGCCCGATGCGTATGCGGATGGTGCCGGTGACGCCGTCGTCGACGTCGGCCCACACGTTGGCGCACACATACCAGAACTGCTGGTCGGTGGGGAGGTCTTTGAACTCCCAGGTTTGGAACTGGACCCATTCGTTGTCGTAGGCGGCGACCTGGTCTCGGCGGTTTGCTTCTTGGAGGCGGGCCGGGACGATGCTGCGCGGTAGCGCTGTGTCAACCGAGGTCATGCGTGTGCGGTCCTAGAGTTCCTGTTCGAGGCGGTTGAGGCGCCGTGTGGTGGCTCCGATGGCGTTGTAGAGCCGCTGCTCGGTCGACTCGGAAAGGCCGCCAATGTCGACGGTCCGCTGAAACGCGCCGGAGTCGGCGAGGGTGACCGTCGACGCTTTGACGGGCAGATACTCCTTGGCTCCGTCGCCGAAGAGTCCGACCTGGACGGGGATGTACCAGCCGAGCCCGACCTTGTGCCCATACCCCGTCACTTCCGCCCCTTCGATCTGGATCGATCGGGTGGCGCCGGTGTTGAGCCGGGCTTGGTCGGCCTCTGAGAACAGGTCAACGTCGATCGAGGAGGGCCTGGAGTAGAGCACTTCTCGGCGGCGGGTCTTCCAGTCAGTTTGGGGAGTGCCGGCTTCGATGACGTACCGCTGCACTGCGTCAGGGTTCTCGTCGTCGATGACCCGCCCTACGCCGATGTAGTGGGTTGGACGCCCCGGTTCGTCGGTGATGACGAACGCTTCCATGTTTCCCAGGCGGGGCGACATGAACAGCTGCGACGTGGGTCGCTTGAACACTTCGAAGTGGAGGTTCGCGACGTTGCCGATGTTGCCGGGGCGGATGAGTCCGAGGCGGAAGGTGTAGTCGGAGTCAGCGAACCAGGTTTGGAATGCTTCCAGCATCACCTGGTTCTTGATGGTGTAGGAGAGGATCGGGCCGGCCACGGGGTCGGTTCCGATTGTGAGGCCGAACAGGCCGCGTCCGCCTAGTGATGTGTCGCCTGCGTTGGATCGCATCTCGGCGAGGGCCATGGTCGACGCTCGCGCTGTGTTGTAGGAGCGGGTCGACCAGGCGGACGTGACGTCACCGGTGTTGGGGTACAGGACCCGGTCGTTGAGGAAGCCTTGGAAGTCTCTGCCGACGAAGGTGATGTCGTCACCGGTGCTCGACCTTCGCCACTCGGCTCTGGTGACTTCACCGGCGAACCGCCACCCGGTGTCCGGGTTGTACAGCTCAAGCCCGGGATATTCGGCTTCGTACATCTGGGCTGCGACGGAGCGGGGGCCGTCGACGTGGACGGTGACGGTGAACGC
>JBCCYT010000273.1:0-3490 GCA_039188975.1 Actinomycetota bacterium | reverse complement strand
GTGTTTTCAGCTTCGATGCCGACCTTCTGCTCGGTGTTGAGTTCGGCGGTGCGGGCTCGCAGTTCTTCCTCGGATTGCACCACCGAGGTCTGGGCTTCTTCGCGAGCGATGGTGGTGAGGACCTCTCGCTGCTGGCGAGCCTCGGCGTCGGCCTGCTGGCGTTCGAGCTCGAGCACCGCTTCACGGGTCTCGACGTTCTTCGCCGTGATCTGCTTCTCTTCTTCACGAGCGGCGTTGTTGGTGGCGACCTTCTCGAGCGCGGTCAGCTCGGTGATCTTGCGGATGCCCTGGGCGTCGAGAATGTTGTCCTCGTCGAGATTCGGCAGCGGGGTCTGTTCGAGATAGTCGATGGCGGCATCTTCGAGCACGTAGCCGTTCAGGTCGGTGCCGATCACTTCGATGATCTCGTCACGGAATCGGCGTCGCTCGGTGTAGAGATCGATGAAGTCGAGGCGCTTGCCGACCGTTTTCAACGCTTCGGAGAACTTGGCGACGAACAGCTCTTCGAGCGTGCTTTGGGTGCTGGCCCGCTCGACACCGATCGCCTGGGCGACCTTGATCACATCCTCTTCGCTCTTGTTGACCCGGACGAAGAAGTTGACCTTGATGTCGGCCCGGATGTTGTCCTGACAGATCAGCCCTTCCTGGCCGCGGCGGTCGATCTCGATCGTCTTCACCGAGATGTCCATCGTCTCGGCTTTGTGCAGCACCGGGATGACCAAGCCACCGGTGAAGGTCACCACGACCTTGCTCACCTTGCTGATGACGAGCGCCTTGCCCTGCTCGACCTTTCGATACAGCGAGGTGACGAGGAGCGCCACGAGGAGCAATGCGCCGATGGCGATGAGGATGACGACGCCGATGGCGATGAGGGCGGATGACATCAGGGTTTGGTCCTTTCTGGAACCTGGGGGGATTGCGGTCCGGTCACACGAGGTCCGGTTCTCGAGTGATCTGGAAGGTCTCGGCCTCGTCGTCGAGGGCGAAGATGATCGCCTCGTCACCGGAACCGAAGTCGTTGGGCTCGTCGCAGCGGACCTGCACGAGCAAGGTCGCCCCTTCGGTGTCGGTCACCTCGGCCTGGCCGAAGGAGCTGGTCACCTTTTCGGTGCGCACCACACAGGTGCGGCCGACGAAGTCAGCTCGCTTCTGGGCCGGCTCGGTGACGAACAGGGGAGCGAGAGGTTTGGCCACGAGGCCGGCGAGCAGCAGACCGACGAGGAGTGAGCCGACGAACACGATGGCACCGAGCGCCACCAGCACCCACGTGGTGCGACTGCCGATGATCTCCATGAACACCAGGCTGGTGATCCATGCGAAGAGCGATGCGATCGACAGGGTGAAGACGATGGGCACGCCGGCCAGGCCGAAGACGTCGAGGAACGACCCAAACGATCCGGAATCGGCATCGAGATCGCCGTCGGCGTCGAGGTCGAGGGTGTCGAACCCGAAACCGATGAGCGTGGAGATCAGCCAGAAACCGAAGCTGACGCCGACGAGCACCGTGAAGACCACGGTGGGCCACGCAACGATCGCGTCCAAGAAGTCACTCATCGTGACCGGCCCGTGTGTGAACGGCGTTCCCTGCACGGAGCGCCGTCGTTCTCATCTCTCCCATACCAACCGCCATTGCCTCGACGATCATGGCACAGGTTTGCGCAGCGCGTCCTTCGCCCCCCGGCGAACGTGCACGGGAGGCGCCGGATGTGACGCCTGTCATAGGGTGGAGGGATGCCCAGCTCCACCATCCCGACGACCCTCGCCGACATCACACCAGCGATGATGACTGACGGCTTACGAGCGAACGGATTCGCCGACGCAGACGTCGCGTCGATCGAGGTCGAGCGCATCGCCGTGGGCGAGGGGTTCCTCGGCGAACTCGCCCGGTTGCATCTGACCTATGGAACCGGCGCAGGCCCGGCGACCGCCATCGGCAAGATCCCGACCACCGACTCTGGGCTGAAACCGATCGGTGATCTGCTCGACGTCTACAACCGGGAGCATCGGGCGTACGCCGAGATCATCCCCCAGCTCAAGGTCCGGACCCCGAGGGCGTGGTTGAACCTCGGCAACGCCGAGACCGGCGCGTACTGTCTCGTGCTCGAAGACGTCGGCCATCTCGCCGCAGGTGATCATCACGCTGGCGGCACGCTCGCACAGGCACGGGCGGCGGTGACCGCGGCAGCCGGGGTCCACAGCCGCTGGTGGAACAAGGTCGACGCGCTGGAGTGGGTGCCGCCGATCGACAGCCCCCTCAACATGGGCTTGCAAGGCATGGTGGAAGCATCGTGGCCGATGGTGGTCGACAGGTACGGCGAGATTCTCGGCGCGGATGTCATCGCCCATCTCGAGAACTTCATTCCGACGATGAGCGAGATGCTCGTCGCCTATGGCCCGGTGAGCAACACCTTGGTGCACAACGACTTTCGCCTCGACAACATGTTCTTCGACGGGGATGAGCTGCTGTTGATCGATTGGCAGGTCGTTGGTCGGGGTGACGGCATGGGCGACATCGCTCCGTTCCTGTCGTGCAATCTCGATGTCGATCTCCGGCGCGAGCACGAGGCCGACCTGTTCGGTTTGTATCACCGGCTCATGAGCGAGGCCGGGGCCGGCTATGTCGACTTCGATGACCTGATCACGAGCTACCGCTTGTCGCTGAACTTCTGGCTTGCGAACTGGTGCAACACCGCGGCCACGAAGGGCGAGACAACCCAGCGAGGCGAAGAACTGTTCGAACGGATGCTCACCCGCAATGTCGATGCGTATCGCGAACACGAAGCGTGGGAGATGATCGGCGTCACCGATCTGGCCGCCCCTCGCTACTGAAGGGTCGGTCGAGGAGATGACGCTGTCTAGCACGTTCGGCGCCGCGCCGCGGAGCGCTCGTTGCCGCGTTTGTACTTGCCGGTGAGCCGAGCCATCAGCTGCTGTTCGTCCGTTGAGGAAACATCGATGGCGAAACGAGCGGCCTTTGCACCGCGGAGCACGGTCGCACGACGCCCTCGGTGGCTGATCACGATCGATCCGTCCTTGCGTTCTGTCCACGAGAAACCGGAGGGTTCGGCCATGGTTGGACCGTAGGGGCGAGGTGCCGTTAGGACAACGGCCCTTCGTACGTTGCGGTTCACGCGCCGAGACCAGAGTCACGCGTGTCGGGGCCTGCCGATGAACATCGGCTCAGCAAGGAAATTCACTCGCCGCAGCGTGGTGCTGCTGACAGGATCTTCCGCTTATGTCCATCACTCCGACTCCCGTGGCCCTGGCGCCCGAGCCCTACCCGCGTGACGCGTTGTGGGCCCGGTTCGTCGCGCCCTTCCTCGCGGGTGAGGAGGGCTACCTTCGATCCGTTTCGGTTCCGTCAGAGGCCCGCATCGCGGATCTCGTGCCGATCGGTTCGATCGTGGCGGACTATGTCTATGAGGGGGGTCGGTGCACGTTGGCCGAGACCGGCCCGGCCACCATCTTGTTCAACGGGTGGGGCGACTCG
>JBCCYT010000272.1:0-3500 GCA_039188975.1 Actinomycetota bacterium | reverse complement strand
GGGATGCGGTTGCCGGCGCAGCGGTGTTCGAAACCCCAGTTGGCCCAGTACGCGTTGAGCTCGCCGGGTTGGAGACGTCGATAGCCGTTGACCGTCGGCACACACAGGGCGGTCATGCCCTGGTGATGTTCGATGAGGCCGCCCAGGCACTGCTTCGCGAGCGCGGACAGTCCGTCGTCGGTCGACTCGTCGATGAAGGCGTTGGTGCCGTGTTCATCGACGAGCGAGAAGTTCACGTGCACCCCCGAACCGGCCACGCCGGGGAATGGTTTGCCGAGGAAGGTCAGGTCGAGGCCGTGCTTGAGGGCAACCTCGCGGGCCAGCACCCGGAACAAGAAGACATCGTCGACCGCTTTCAACGCATCGTCGTATTCGAGGGTGAGTTCGAACTGGCCTTCGTCGAACTCGGCATTGATCGATTCGGTTTTGAACCCACAGTCCTCGGCGGTCCACATGATGTCGTCGATGACGCCGGCGGGATCCGAACCGGGACCGGTGCCGTACACGAACGCTCGCGGGGTGGTGTAGGGCCCCCATCCGCCATCGTCGTCAGGTTGGAGCACGTAGGCCTCGAGTTCGAGCCCGACCTTCACCGAGTAGCCGAGATCAGCCCAATCAGCAATCGCCTTCTGCAATGCGAAACGGGGTGCGTATGGGAATGCCTCACCTTCGAAGTCGAGATGGGCGACGGCCACGCCTGTGCGGTCGTCTTCCCAGCTCGGATGGATCGATGCCGGGTCGAGGGTCGCCCACACGTCCTTGAGTCCCTCCAGCAGGTACGAGCCGGGCGCGGGGATCATCGAACGGTCATAGGCGAGCCCGAAGGCCGTCACACAGTGGCCAGTGCCGTCGTGGGCCTTGCGGGCGGGTAGGTACTTGCCGCGGGCGATGCCGAGATAGTCGGGCCACAACACGCGGTAGCGATCGAAGTCGGTCATCGGGGGTCCCCCTTGTCGTGCCCGAATCAGTGGGCGAGGTCGTGGCGAAGTTCGCCGTCGGTCACAACCGCAGTGCCGTCGAGCGTGACGGTGCAGTTGCGCATCGGAAGGTCGAAGTGGCCGCGGCAGAACCGTCCGGCGACCTCGTTGGCGCCGGTCGAGAACAAGAAGTTGCCGGCAAAGGCGCGAAGTTCGGTGCCGTTCATGTCGGCCTTGTCCCACATCGCCAACGCCTCCCATCGCGCCGCTGGGTTCATGCCCCAGCCGACATGGCTCACCGCATAGGCCTCGGGTTCGTCGAAGGCGGCGAGATAGGAGCGCATGAGTTCGGCGTCGTGGCCGTCGCCGTCGATCCCGACGACATGGTCGTCGACCACCGTCAAGGTGACGGGGTCGCGGACGTACTCCTTGAAGGAGAGGTTGACGTCGCCCGGGGCGAGGACGATCGTGCCGTTGACGGTCGCAGCCGCGGGGAAGGCGAGCACGAGGCCGCCGGGCCAGTGGGCGATGTCACCGGGGTCGGTGACCCAGCCCTTCGACCCGGCCGAGACGGCGCCGGCCAGCGACACGGTGAGATCGGTACCCGCCGCCGAGGCGACATGCATGCTCGATGCGGCTCGCAGTTCGTCGAGTCCGGCGGAGACACGGTCGGCGAGCCCAGGATCATGGGGCCATCGCTCGACGTTCTCGGGATGCTCGTTGGAGATCATCAGGATCCGGGTGTGGGCGCCGAGGATCGTGCCCAGCTCTGGCGCATGCAGCAAGCCCTCGACCGTGCAGTCCGCGACGAAGTCCGCAGCCTGGAGCGCGGCGATGATCGCCGCGTCGCCGGCAATCGCCTGGCTCGCCCCGGTCGACCGGATCGGGAGCGGGCCGGGGTTCGCGGGCGTGGTTGCGATCAGATCGCTCACCCGGCAGCCGAGCGATTCGAGGGCGAGACGGGCGGTCGCGACGATCGACGGCCGACTCGTGGTCTCGGACAAGACGACGACGGTCTCGTCGGGCCGAACTGCGCAGGCCTCGAACTGTTGGGCGAAGCGTTGCACCCAACGCCATTCGGTCACGCGGGCGCCTCTTCGGCGTTGTCGAACAGTCGGGTCGTGCCGAGCCGTTCGAGGCACACCTCGACCGACCACGGCAGCATCGTGGCGCCACAGCGGGCATCGCGGTAGTACCGCTCGAGCGGGTTGGGGCGGAGCAACGATCGACCTCCGCACACCCGCATGGCGAGCGAAGCGATCTCGGGCGCACCGTCCATGGTGGTGACCATCGACGTCCACGCTCGTCGAATGGCGTCGGCGTTCGGGTCGACCTGGGCCTCACCGAGCACCCGATAACACATGGCCTGCGCCCGTTCGTAGACGAGGTTCATCTCGGCCCAGCCCTGCTGCTTGATCGGATGCTCACGGCGGCTGCCGGGGGAGCCGTCACCGATCAGGTAGGCGGCGGTGTCATCGATGATCGCTCGCATCAGGCCGAGGTAGGCGAACGAGAGCGTCATGTAGAAGTACGGCCATCGCTGAGCGGCTTGATCGAACAGGCCGGGCGGGATCCACTCGTTGCTGGCGGGCACGAACACGTCGTTCATGACGAGATTGCGCGAGTCGGTGCCGCGGGCGCCCAGCGGATCCCACTCACCCTGGATCTCGACACCCTCGGCATCTGCGGGGATACCGAGCAACCGCAAGCGAGGATCGCCCTCGACGGAGCACACCACATTGTGGATCTGCGCGGCGCCCGAGAGCGACGCGAAGATCTTGCGGCCGGTGACGCGGTAGCCGCCTTCGACGGGAACGGCACGGGTCATGAAACCGGCGGTGGCGCCGGCGGCCTGGCCCTCGGAGAAGGGTTGGGCGTGGATCATCTGGTCATCGATGACGCCGCGCCGAAGGATCGACCGGTTCCGGTGCAGCATCGTTCGTTCGTCGTCGCTGAGCTCCATGTCGTCGGCGATCTGTCCGGTGAGCAGTGTGGTCGCCACATGCATGTTGAACGTGAGTGCGGTCGAGAGACAGTGCCGCCCGAGCTCTTCGGCGACCAGCGCATAGCCCACGAAGTCAGCCCCCAACCCGCCGTCGTCGATCGGGATACAGATGCCGAGCAGGTTGGCGTCGGTGAGGTCAGCCCAGTTCTCATACGGGAATCGCGCCTCGCGATCGTAGGCCTCGGCTCGCTTCGCGAAGGTGGGGCCGAGCAGCGCCATCCGTTCGACGAGGGCGGCTCGCTCGGCCGTGAGAATCGAGTCGGTCATGGCGTTCCTTCGGAGATGAACGATCGCAGGTGACCGTTGAACGTCGCAGGTGCTTCGATGGGCGTCAAGTGGCCGACGTCAGGGATTTCGACATAGGTCGATCCGGGGATCTCCTCGGCGAGTGCCCGGGCATACGCCGGCGGTGTTTCCTCGTCGAGTTCGCCGACGATGACGAGGGTCGGTGCCGTGATCTCGCTCCCACGGCCCTGCACGTCGTGGTCGGGCAGCAGGTGTACGGCGGTGCGCAGGCCCTCGGCATCGATGCGGCTCATCGATGCCACCGCGGCCTCGAACGGCTCACCGGTGAAGCC
>JBCCYT010000271.1:0-3509 GCA_039188975.1 Actinomycetota bacterium | reverse complement strand
GCCGAGCCCGGCGACCTTCGACGGGTCGGCGGGGATCAGCACCTCTTCGGGCACGCCGTCGTACCAGGTCGCAGATCCGTTGCGCACGTCGATGAGTGCGTCGGACACGTTGCGAATCAGGTGGCGGTCGTGGGTGACGAGCAGCACCGTGCCGGGATAGGCGGTGAGTGCGTCTTCGAGCACGTCGCAGCTCGGCAGGTCGAGGTGGTTGGTGGGTTCGTCGAGGACGAGCAGGTTGACCGGTTCGATCATCGTTCGGGCCAGGGCGAGACGGGTCCGTTCGCCGCCGGACAAGTCCCGAATCATGCGATCGGCGGCATCGCCCGGGAAGCCGAAACTCCCGAGGACGGTCCGCAGGTTGCGCTTGCCGGGATCGATCCCTCCGGAAAACGCGGCAATGACGGTCTTGTCGAGGTCGAGCTCGTCGGCCTGGTGCTGGTGGAACGTGGCGATCGAGACGTTGTTGCCGAGCTCGGCAGTGCCTTCGCTGGCGTCGAGCTCGCCGAGGATCAGCTTGAGCAGGGTGGTCTTGCCGGCGCCGTTGGGGCCGACGAGGGCGACCGTTTGGCCCCGCTCGACGGCAAGCGAGACATCGGAGACCACCGGGATGTCTCCGTAGCCGACCGTTGCGTCGTTGAACTCGGCGATGACCCGCGACGATCGAGGTGGTTCTGGGAACGCAAATTTGGCGACCAGTTCTTTTCGCTCCGGCACCTTGATCTGTTCGAGCTTCTCGATCGTCTTGATGCGGCTCTGGACTTGGCGGGCTTTGGTCGCCTTGTATCGGAAGCGGTCGATGAATTGCTCGACTTTGGCGATTTCTCGGGCCTGACGGGCGGCGGCTGCTTCGATGCGCTGCAGGCGCTCTTCTCGTTGCACGACGAACTCGGCGAAGCCGCCGACGTATTCGAGTGCGGTGCCTTCGGCGAGCTCGACGACCCGGTCAGCGACGGTGTCGATGAAATCTCGGTCGTGGCTGACGAACAGCAGCGCCCCGGGCCAGGCTGCGAGTTGTTGCTCGAGCCAGGCGACGGAGTCGACATCGAGGTGGTTGGTTGGTTCATCGAGGATCAGCACGTCGGGCTTGGCGAGCAAGAGGCGGGCGAGAGCGACGCGCATACGCCACCCACCCGAGAGTTCCCGAACCGGTCGATCAGCGTCGGCGTCGCGGAATCCGAGCCCGGACAGAACCTTGCGGGCGTCGGCCTCGAGGGCGTAGCCGCCCATCGCTTCGTACTGGCCTTGGACGTCGCCGTACTCGGCGAGGAGCTTGTTGTAACCATCGGCGTCGTTGATCGCATTGGGATCGGAGATCGCCGCTTCGAGCTGGTGCAGCTTGTCGGTGAGTTCGGCCATTTCGCCGGCACCGGCGAGCACCTCTTCGAGCACGGTTCCCGTTGCGGTGTCGACGAGATCTTGAGGCAGATACCCCAGGGTCATGTCCTTGGGTCGGGTGATCGAGCCGGCGTCGGGATCGGCATCGCCGACAAGAATCTCGATGAGCGATGTCTTCCCGGTGCCGTTGCCGCCAACGAGCGCGATCCGTCGCCCTGCCGACAACTGCAGGGTGACGTCGGCGAACAGGTCGCGAGGTCCGTACGAGCGGGCGATGTTGGAGGCGGTCAACATGACGGCCTCAGGCTAGGACCGCGTAGACGGCGTCGGGCCCGGCCGGTCATGCAGCACGCGGTTGTTGCTCGTGCTGTCTTCGTCGGCGGCTCGTCGAGTTGCTGGCCCGGCGGGGTTCGGGTGGTTCGAGGAGCCATGTCCCGTCGCGTTTGACGAGTTCATGGCCCCGGTCGTGGAGGTTGTGGTGGCATGCCGTGCACAACAACACGAGGTTGGTGATGTCGGTTGATCCGTGACGGCTCCACCACACGACGTGATGGGCTTCGCACATGGATGGTTCGGCGCCGCAGACAACACAGCCTTCATCTCGTTCGATCAAGGCTCGCCATTGGGCGGCGGACACGTTGCGGGTGGTGCGGCCCAGCCAGAGTGGCTGACCGTCATCGGCGGTGATGATCACATCGAGCCCCGACTCGCACAAGATGCGCTGCACGGTTGAGTCAGGAAGCGGCCCGTCGCCGATGAGTTCGCCAGCAATCTCGTCGAGGGAGTCGCCCATGGTGACGCGCACGACCGGTTGGAACCTCGGATGTGTCGGGCCGCCCCGGCTCGTGGCCTGCTGCCCAGACCCTCGCCGGAGCAAGTTGCCGAGCGCGTCCACGAGCCGTTGAGCTCGGGTGCGATCAGTGTCGGACCCCCGGCCACCGTCCTCGGTTCGGAACAGTCGGTCAGCCTCTGCCTCGATCAAGCCCTGCAGTTCTCTGCCGATGTCGGTGGTCGTGGTGGCGTAGAGCGACCATGAGCCGTCTTCTTTGCAGCGTCCCACGATGACCTTCCGGTTGTGGTGCTGACGCAAACGCCGGTTCTCCCTGTTGTCTCGAGCCTCGTGCGTGCGGCCCCACGTCATCGCCCGCTTCTGGTGCAGATCCGCTGGTGGCACCACCCGGCTGTTGTTCAGCGCGTCGTCGGCTCCGGCTGGATCCTGGGTTTGCTCGGCGGCCGCCGCGTTGGCGTTTGCGTGAGCTTCGGTGATCTCTCCGTTTGCGAGCCGCTCCGCAGTCGTCGGCATCCCGGTGAGCGCGTTCGCGGTCTTGGCGGCCGTTCTTGCGTCCTTCGAAGCAGCCTTTCCCTTGGCGCGAAACACCGAGTCCGACGACGCCCCTCCGTCGTTGAGCGAATCGATCGCCGCCATCGCCGACAGTCGGCGTGACGCGAGAAACGACTCCAGTGCGGCGATCGACTCCACGAACGCTTCGAGCCGGGGGCGCGTCATCGAACCGAGATCGGCCTGCTCGATGTGCTGCATGCGTCCCGCCAACATGACCCCACGGTACACGAACATATGTTCGCATGCAAGGCGCTCGGGCGGATATCTTCAGGTTCTCGCGCGTGCCACGCTGGAGCATGGCGAGTCGACCGCTGGCGATCATCGGGCACCGGGGCGCAGCCCGCCACGCCCCGGAGAACACCATGGCCTCGTTTCGCCGGGCTCTAAATCTCGGAGCCAGCGGCTTCGAGTTCGACGTTCACCTGACCGGCGACGGCGAACCGATCGTGATCCACGACCCGACCCTCGATCGCACGACCAGCGGCTCCGGTGCCGTGATGGACGCAACGATGGCCGACCTGCGATCCCTCGATGCCGGCACGTGGTTCGGGCCGGAGTTCCAAGGTGAGCGACTCCCGGGTCTGGCCGATGTACTCCAGCTCCCGGCGGAGATCTTCGAGCTCGAGATCAAGGCGTCAGGAACCGAGACGCTCGATGCCGTGGTCGCCGCAGTCGATCGTGCGGGCGTCATCGATCACGGAGCGGATCACCCGGACCCTTCACAGCATGGGGTACCGGGTGCACGCGAACGACGCCGCTGGTCGCGCCCAGATCATGCGGGCGATCGATGCCGGTGCTGACTCGATCTCGACCGACGACATCGAGCTCGCAG
>JBCCYT010000270.1:0-3522 GCA_039188975.1 Actinomycetota bacterium | reverse complement strand
CGGCTACCGCTCCGCTCCGCCTCCTCAGTCGGGTCGGCTACCGCTCCGCTCCGCCTCCTCAGTCGGGTCGGCTACCGCTCCGCTCCGCCTCCTCAGTCGGGTCGGCTACCGCTCCGCTCCGCCTCCTGACCTAAGGTCTGCGCCGTGAAGATCATCTATGACCGAGACGCATGCCAGGGTCACAACCGGTGCTACATGTTGGCGCCAGAGCTCTTCGACACCGACGATGAGGGCTACGCGGTGCTCCTCGTCGACGGTGAGGTCCCTCCCGAACTCGAGGAGAAGGCCCGACTCGTCGCTGACAACTGCCCGGAGTTCGCGGTCGAGATCGAAGAGTAGGAGCCGCGACGATGCGGATCCACAAACTCCAGACCACCGACGCGTTCGTCGCCATCGACCTCGCCGGCGCTGAGGCTGCGTCGGGCCCGATCCGATGGGCCAAGAAGATCCTGCAAGGCGGCGCGAAAGACCTCGCCCGCACCCAGACCTACACCTACGCCGCCCTTGGAATGCGCCACAGCGGTGCATCGGGCGGGATCTCCGCACCGCCAGAGAACCGTGGCGATGCCATCGCTGCCTTCATCGAGGAAGGCAGCGCGCTCGTCGCCGAGCGCACCTACCTGCCTGACGCGGCCAAGGGCATCGGCGCGGCCGAGCTCGCCGCGCTTCGCCGCGACGATCCTCGCGACCTCACACGCGACGAGTCGCTTCTTCGTCGCTGTGACGGCCAGTCCATCGCCGTTGCCGCCCACCAGGCGGTCGGGCTCGAAGGCAAGACCGTCGCCATCGAAGGGTTCGACGAAACCGGCATGTGGATCGCGGACGCAGTCGCTGGGCGCGGCGGACGGGTGATTGCGCTCTCGACCACGGCTGGATCAACCCGTGACCGCGACGGCTTCGCACTCAGCGAACTCCGGGACGCGCACGCCGAGCACGGCGACGACGTCGTCACTGCGATCGGGACGCACGGTGCAGCCGCCGGCGTCTTCGACGCCGGCGCCGATGTCGTCTTCGCCGGTTCGAGAGTCGGGGTGATCGACCATGTCGTGGCTCGCCGCCTCGCCGAGTGTGCGGCCGTGGTTCCCAATGGTCGGCTCCCGCTCACCGCTCGAGCCCTGGCCGAACTGCGCAAGGCGGGGGTCGAGACGCCCGCCGATTTCGTGGCGCTCGCCGGCCGCACCATCGTTGCGTGGGGTGACGCTGAACGAACCGACGATGAGGTGCTCGCCGATCTTCGCCGCAGCGTTGGCGGGCTCTGCAATGAGGTAGCCGGTCACGAAGACGGCCTGTTCCTCGGCGCCTGCTACCACGCCGAAGCATTCCTCTCGAGCTGGCAAGACGAATTGCCGTTCGGTCGCCCGCTCGCGGCCTGACCGTTAGCGGCGCCGGGCGAACCGCAAGAGCCCGACCACGCCGAGTCCGATGGTGAGCATCCATTCGGCCCGATCCGCTATCCGGACCGCACGGCTCACGTCCGATGCGCTCGGTCGAGGACCATCGCCGAGTCTCGGCCGATGCTCTACTCGTTCGCCGTACTGCAGCGTGCCTCCGAGTTCTCGCTCGATCGCAGCAGCCATCGCGGTCTCGGCCACACCGGCATTCGGGGAAGGGTGAGCACCTGCGTCTCGTCGAATCAGCCAAACGACCCGGGAGATCCGATCCGGTCGCTGAACCGCGACCGCAAGTGCAAAGAGGCGCGCGGGAACCCAGTTCGCGACATCGTCGAGGCGCGCCGACGCCCAACCGAAGCGTTCGTAGCGCTCCGAGCGGTGGCCGACCATGGCATCCATGGTGTTGATCGCCCGGTACGCCGCAGCTCCCGGCGCACCAGCGATGAGCCCCCAAAAGACGGGGGCGAAGACGGCATCGACCGAGTTCTCGGCAACGCTCTCAATGACCGCAGCGCTGATCGCCGACTCGTCGAGATCGCTGGGGTCCCGTCCAACCAGAGCCGGCAACCGTTCACGAGCAAGATCGAGGTCGCCGGTGTCGAGGGCCTCCGCAATGTGGGTTGCGGTTCGCCGAAGCTGGGAGCCCGCAACCGCAACCGAAACGACGGTCGACAACGATCGGGCCCGCCACCCCGCCAACGCTCCCAGGCCGACGCCTGCCGCGGTGTACACAACGCCCGCCAGGCGCCGGTCAGCCCACACGAGGTCCTCGAGCCGGATCATCGCAGTGCCAAACCAGGCGACCGGGTGAAGTTCATTCGGCGGCTCGCCGGTCACCCGGTCGGCCACCAGACCGACGGCAACCCCAAATGGTCGGTTCATCCGCGGAGTCCGGCCGCGTCGAGCGCAGCTGCCAGCCGGTCCAAGCCATCGTTGTCGGCGACCGCCACCCGGCACCAGTCAGGCATGGCAAAGGATGCGCAATCTCGAACGACGACACCATGTGGGGCCAGCCGGTCACGGAGCCCGACGGACCGCACGAGCACCCACGGCGCCTCGGCCGCGTCGACCTCCATTCCTCGGTTCTCGAACATCTCGACGAGCTGAGCCCGTTGCCTTCCCACGGCGGCAGCCCACCCGACGAGATCGGCGGCGGCCAACAGGTCAGGGATCGACGCCAGCGCAAGCGAACTCACCGCCCAGTGCGATTGACGCTTGGCGTACCGCTCCACGTCGTCGGCGATGAGGTATCCGAGCCGCAGCCCCGGGCAGGCAAACAGCTTGGTGAGCGAACCGACGGTCACGCCCGGCCGACCACCATGCCAACGGCCCGTCGCCAACGGATAGAACGCCTCGTCCCACACATCGACCCTCGCGTCCGGCTCCGCAAGCCGCCCCGACGGATTGTGCGGATCGCTGCGCCACACGGCGCCGTCACCGCGCGGATGCAGAGCGAACTCAGGTTCGCTCGCAACCCCTCCGCCAAGCTCGGCGGCAACGAGCGCGATCGCCTCACTCCCACCATTCGTGAGCAACAACCGACCGGGTTCGACGCCGATGGTTTCGGCCAGTTGCACGGTTGCATCGTGAGGGTCGGGATAGACGCTGACGACCGAGGCGTGGGCGGCAACCAGTACCGCCGCATCAGGAGCGAACGGATTCAGCGTCTGTGAGAGATCGAGCACGTCGATGCCGAGCGCCTGCGCGACAGCTGGGCCATCGCCACCATGTGCGCCCGCGGCCGGAATCCCCATGACGCGGCAGGGTATCCACTTCCCGCACGCGACGGTGGGGCGGCCGAGGCCGCCCCACCAACTCACACTCTGGGCCAGTGTGGGTGTCTGTCAGGCCGATGCCTCGGCAACCTCGTCAGGCCGATGCCTCGGCTATGCCCCGACCGACGAGCACACGGGCGAGATGCCTGCGGTACTCGGCGTCGGCGTTGAGATCCTCCGGCGGGTCGACGTCGTCGCCAGCAACCGACGCCGCGTCAGCACCGCCGCCGCCAGCGAGGGCCGTTTCGACGCCGCCATGACGGATCGGCGCCGAACCCATGTTGACCAACGCCACCTTGGGATCGGTGCCGAGCATCACCGCCGCGCCGACGATCGCCCAATCCTGCGCTCGCCGG
>JBCCYT010000269.1:0-3546 GCA_039188975.1 Actinomycetota bacterium | reverse complement strand
CCTCATCGTCGGTGTCGAAGAGCTCTGGCGCCAACATGTAGCACCGGTTGTGACCCTGGCATGCGTCTCGGTCATAGATGATCTTCACGGCGCAGACCTTAGGTCAGGAGGCGGAGCGGAGCGGTAGCCGACCCGACTCAGGACGGGAAGCGGAGGGGAAGCTGGCGAGGCCCGCGGACCTGGCCGGTCGACCACGTGACGGTGTCGGGATCGGCGAGCTCGAAGTCCGGGAAGGCGTCCATCCATTCCTCGAGGGCGACCCGCAGTTCCATGCGAGCGAGGTTCGAACCGATGCAGCGATGGATGCCGAGACCGAACGCGGCATGGCGGTTGCGCTGACGGTCCATCACGAACTCGTCGGCCTGGTCGAACACTTCAGGATCGCGGTTGGCGGCCGGGAACGGCAGCAGCGACCATTCGCCGGCCTTCATCGGGCAGCCGGCCATCTCGGTGTCTTTGGCGATCAGTCGGGCCATGGTGACCGGCGCGTAGAACCGGAGGAACTCTTCGATGGCGAACGGCTGGATGTCGGGCTCGTTGATCCAGCGCTGGCGATGTTCGGGGTGCTGCGCCATGTGCCACATCGACGCGCCGATCGCGGACCAGGTCGTGTCGATGCCGGCGATGATGAGCAGGCCGATCGTGCCGCGGACGTGCTCATCGAGCAGCGGCATGCCTTCGATGTCGGCCTGGCAGAGGTACGACATCAGGTCGTCGCCGAGGTTCTGGCGGCGCTCGGCGACCTTGGTGTCGAGGTAGTAGTCGAGAGTGTCTTCGTGGGGGCGTTCCTCTTCCCCGACGGCGCCCTGCTCCATGATGTTGTGGATGAAGCGGCGGAAGTGGTCGCCGTCTTCCCGGGGAAGGTCGAGCATGTCGGCCATGACCATCACCGGGATGTGCTGGCTGTAGTTCTGGGCGCAGTCGACGATCGACTCGCCAGCGGCGATGCGCTGCTTGATGTCGGCGATGAGCGAACGACAGGTCTCGCGTGCGACCGGCTCCCACGAGGCCATCGCTTTGGGAGAGAAGAACTTCAGCAGGATGCCGCGTGCGATCTGGTGGAAGGGCGGGTCGCTGGTGATCGGTGGCGCATAGCCCATGGGCGCGGGGATGTCGGGCCGGAACTCGGTGACGATCACACCCTGGCTCGAGAAGTGCTCCGGGTCTTTGCTGATGGCCGCGATGTCTCCGTGGCGGGTCGGTAGCCAGGTGCCGCCGTAACGGTCGGAGTGTGCGATCGGGCAACCACTCGTTCGGATCTCTTCCCAGATCTCGGGTGCTGCGGCGGCGTAGTCCGGGTGTTGGTGATCGAAGTCGGTTTGCCAGTCAGCGATCGGCGGCCGGCCGTGGGCGTGCTCGGTGGGGGATTCCTGAAGGTCGGTCACGTCGTTCCCATCGGTTGGCTTACAGCGTAAGTAAAGCAAACAATGTGATCGAAGAGAAGCGCGACCTGCGAGAAACCGAGCAGGCCGTGCCGAGGCGCTACCGAAATTAGCCAAGCAAATGTTTGCTTAGTAAGGTTGAGGAATGGCGCTCACTGCCGATCCCACGATTCCGAAGACCCGAAGCAACAATCGAGTCAGCGCACTGCTCGATGCCGCGGCCGTACTGTTCGCCTCGCAGGGGTATGCCCGCACCACGATCCGCGACATCACCTCATCGATCGGGATGGGGCCCGGATCGAGCTACTACCACTTCTCGTCCAAAGCCGAGATCCTCCTCGCCGTCTACGAGGAGGGCATCTGTCGGGTCGAAGCCTCGGTCGATCAGGCGCTCGCTGAGGCAGGAGGTGCGTCGGGTTGGGATAGGCTCGAAGCGGCACTCTCCGGTCACATTGCAGCGGTGCTCGATCCGAGTGCGTACGCCCGCACGATCGTTGCGGTTCTTCCATCCGATGTTCCGGATGTCAGCGCCGAGATCACGGTGCGCCGCGATGCCTACGAGGCGCGCTGGCGCACGTTGGTCGCCGACCTCGATCTTCCTGTCGACCGACACCTGTTTCGCGTGTTTCTGCTCGGCGCGGCCAACAGCACACAAGGTTGGTTCCGCGACGGGGGCGAGTCGCCCGCCGAGATCGCCCGCTTCATCGCCGGGCTGCTTCGACGTCCCATGGAGGTCTCGTCATGACACTCGAAACGCCTCTGCGAGTGCTCGTCACCAAGATCGGGTTCGATGGGCACGATCGTGGGTCTCGCCTCGTTGCCGCGTTTCTCCGCGATGCCGGCCACGAGGTGGTCTACACCCCGCCGTGGCAGCAGGTCCCCGATGTCGTCACCCTTGCCCTGCAAGAAGACGTTGATGTGATCGGCATCTCCTCGCTCGCGACCGATCACCTCATCGTCCCAGATCTGATGGCCGCGCTCGCCGAGGCCGGGCTCAGTCATGTCGCCGTCGTCGTCGGTGGCATCGTGCCTGAACAGGAAACGCCGCCACTCTTCGAAGCCGGCGTGAAAGAGATCTTCGGCCCGGGTTCGTCTCGCGAAGACATCGTCGACGCAGTTGAGAAATGGGGCGACGACGCCCGCACGGCCAAGCTCGCACTCGGAGGCTTCAGCTGATGACCGCAATCGACGCGCACCAGATGACGCTTCCTGGTTTCGACGCGGCCAAGGAGCGATGGGCAGAGGCCTATGACCGGCAACTGCCCGCCGGCGCCGGCGTCAAGCGCAACCGGTCCGGCATCGAGATCAAACCGATGTACGGCCCCGACGACTGGGACGGGTCGAACTATCTCGACTCGCTCGGCTTCCCCGGCGAGCCGCCCTACACCCGCGGCATCTACCCGACGATGTACCGCGGCCGAACCTGGACCCAACGCCAGCTGATCGGCCTTGGCACCCCCCAGGACTACAACGAGCGCATCCGATTCCTCATCGACAACGGCTCCGATGCCATCTCACTCCTGCCCTGCAACTCGGGCTTCCGTGGCCTCGACTGCGACGAGGTCCCGTTCCCGCTGCTCGGCACATGCGGCACGGTCGTCAACAGCATCGACCACATGGACCAAGCGCTGGCCGGTGTCGACCTCACGTCGATCTCCACGGCGATGAACGACCCCACCCCCTTCACCTTGCTGGCCTACGTGCTCGGCGTGGCGAAGCGACGCAACGTGCCGTTCGAGAAGATCACCGGCACGTCGAACCAGTCCGACTACATCTCCCACTTCGTCGCCAACCACATGTTCTATCGACTGTCTCAGCCTGGCTCTCGCCGGTTGCTGGTCGACCATGTCGAATACTGCCGCGAGGTCGTGCCGAACTGGAACCCGGTCTCCGTGGTTGGCCAGCACATGCAGCAGGCCGGCGCGACGCCCGCGGAGACGATGGGGTTCACGCTCTCGACCGCAATCCAGTACGCCGAGGACTGTATGGCCCGCGGGATGGACCCCGACGAGATCTTGCCTCGCTTCACCTTCTTCTTCGACGTGTCGATCTCGCTGTTCGAGGAAGTCGCGAAGTTCCGAGCCGGGCGTCGCATCTGGGCCCGCATCACCCGGGAACGGCTCGGCGCAAAGGATCCGCGTTCGTGGCGGTTCAAGTTCCATGG
>JBCCYT010000268.1:0-3548 GCA_039188975.1 Actinomycetota bacterium | reverse complement strand
TTCGATGGCTGGTGGTACGCCCTTGCGATGCCCGGTCGGTTTCTCCGTTCACGCGATGGTCGGACCGGTTTCGAGCCGGGTCCGCTCCTCTTCGAACCCGACATGCGCCACAGCGCCGTGCGACTCGTCGATGACGCATCCACCGGTGCGCCGGTCCTGGACGTGTTCTGGACCCGGGTTGGTGATGCGCCGGAACGGGTACTGCGGAGTCGGGTGGACCTGCGTGGTGACTGGGAGTCGTGGTCCGAGGTGGGTGAGCCCGACGAGCTCCTCCGGCCGGAACGGCCATGGGAAGGCGCCGAAGCGCCGTGCATCCCGTCGCTTCGGGGTGCGGTCAACACGCCGGTGAACCAGCTTCGCGACCCCTGTCTGTTCGACGACGGCGGCCGTTGCTACCTCTTCTATGCCGTGGCTGGCGAGTCGGGAATCGCTGTCGCCGAGCTCGTCTGACCCCCAGCCCGATTCCGCTTGTGAAACAGCGCACAAGCGTCGTACGGTAGGTGCATGGCCTCTCCCGCACGGATCCCCGACGCCACCGTGGCGCGGCTTCCGCTGTATCTGCGGGGGCTCGAAGCATCGTCCATTGGTATGGGGGCGACCGTGTCCTCTGATGAGCTCGCCGACCTCGCCGGCGTCAACGCGGCAAAAGTACGCAAGGACCTCTCCTATCTCGGCACCTACGGAACTCGCGGGGTTGGCTACGACGCCGATTTCTTGCGGTTCCAGATCAGCCGGGCGTTGGGCGTCACGAATGTCTGGCCCGTCGTCGTGTGCGGCATGGGCAACCTCGGTCGGGCGCTCGCCAACCACACCGGCTTCAAGGATCGCGGCTTTCCCGTCGTAGCGGCCACCGATAGCGACCCGGACAAGATCGGGACCGAAATCGACGGCGTACCGGTTCACGCACCCAGCTCGCTCGGCGATCTCGTGGTCGAACACGGTGTCGCCGTCGGGGTGATCGCCACCCCTGCCGAAGCGGCGCAGGGTGCCACCGACGCGCTGGTTGCGGCCGGCGTCACCTCGATCATGAGCTTCGCCCCGACCGTGCTGTCGGTGCCTGACATCGTCGAAGTCCGATCGGTCGATCTCGCCGCCGAACTGCAGATCCTCGGTTTTCATCTTCATCGCACCGCCCCGGCCGACGGAGTGGAGACCGATCAGTCGGTGTGACCCGTGGATTCTTCGCTGATTCTTGCTGTGACCTTCACTGCCCGATCCGGGTTCTGGTCCAGAGTTCCGGTACCGTTTCCACTTGGATGTGACGGCCCCCGCCGTCACCCATCGTTCTTGCCCTCAGGAGTTCTCGTCCGTGTCGATCGTCGCCATCGGCTGTAATCACCGATCGACCCCGCTCTCGATCCTCGAGCGGATGACGATCGCGCCCGACGACATGGCGAAGGCCCATGCCGACCTCGGATCGGCCGACCATCTCTCCGAGGTCGTCGTGCTCTCGACGTGCAACCGCATCGAGATCTACGCCTACGCCGAGAAGTTCCACGGTGGCTACCAGGACATTCGGGAGTTCATCGGCCGTCATGCTGGCCTCGCGCCGGAGGATGTGGCCGATCATCTCTACGCCCTTCACGATGCAGAAGCGGTACGTCACCTGTTCTCGGTGACCGCCGGTCTCGACTCTGCGGTCGTCGGTGAGCACGAGATTCTCGGCCAGGTTCGCACCGCATGGGAGCGTTCGAGCGGACACGGCACGGTCGGTACGACCCTCGGCCCACTGTTCCGGCACGCCATCGAGACCGGCAAACGTGCTCGAACCGACACTGCGATCGGTCGTGGTATCGCTTCGGTCAGTCAGGCGGCGGTCGCCCTCGCCACCCAAACGTTGGGCGGGCTCGAAGGCCGCACCGTGTTGGTGCTCGGCGCTGGGGAAATGGCGGAGGGCACCGTCAAGTCGCTCGCCGCCGCTGGAACGTCGGACATCTTCGTGGCCAACCGCACGTGGGACAACGCCGTTTCGCTCGCCGAAGCCTGCGGAGGCACCGCCGTGCCGCTCGACGCGGTGGGTGATGCTCTGGTTGCGGTCGACGTGCTCGTCACCACGACCGGCGCCCAACAGTTGATCCTCGAACGAGGCGACATTGCTGACTTCGTCGGCAAGCGCAATGGCCGCGATCTGTTGATCGCAGACGTTGCCGTGCCGCGCGATGTTGATCCCGGGGCGGGCGATCTGGCCGGCGTAACCCTGCTCGACATGGACGACATCGGTGCGTTCGTCGAGCAACAGATGACCACCCGCACTCGTGTCGTCGGCAATGTCGAGACCATCGTCGGCGAAGAGGTCTCCCGCTACCAGCAGGTCACCTCAGCGCGCGAAGTGGCACCGCTCGTCGCCCAGCTGCGCACGCGCGGGAGCGAGATTGCGGAGGCCGAGCTCTCGCGCTTCGGCGCCAAGCTCGCCGATCTCGAACCGGGACAACGCGAGGCCGTCGAGGCGATGGCCCGAGGCATCGTCAACAAGTTGCTGCACGAACCTACGGTCCGGCTCAAAGATGCGGCTGGCCACGCCCGCGGCGATCGGCTGGCTGATTCGTTGCGCGATCTGTTCGACCTCTCGTGAGCGAGCGGTTGCGGGCGGCAACCCGCGGGAGTGCCCTGGCGCTCTGGCAGACCCGCCACGTCGCCGCCCTGCTTGGCCGCGAGGTCGATGAGGTGGTGGTGTCGACCGTGGGCGATCGAAACACCGATGTTCCGATCCACACGATGGGCGGCAAAGGCGTCTTTGTGAAAGAGGTGCAGGCGGCGCTGCTCGATGGACGGGCCGACATCGCCGTGCATTCGGGCAAAGACCTGCCGGCGATCACCCCACCCGAGCTGATGGTGGTCGCCGTGCCGGCCCGGGCCGACGCACGTGATGCCCTCGTCGGCTCGACCTGGGAAACCTTGCCGATTGGCGCGAAGGTTGCAACCGGTTCGGTGCGGCGGCGAGCCCAGCTGGCCTGGCACCGACCCGATCTGTTGTTTTCGGAGCTGCGAGGCAACATCTCGACCCGTCTCGAACGGCTCGAGTCCGGCGGGTTCGACGCCATCGTGATGGCGGCCGCCGCGCTCGATCGACTCGACCTTGCCCTCGACACCCCGGTCGACCGCCTCGACCCGTCGATCATGGTGCCCCAGGTCGCCCAGGGTGCCCTTGCCATCGAGTGCCGGGCCGATGACACGCCGACCATCGAAGCGTTGGCGGCGATCCAACACCACCAGACTCGCCGAGTGTTCGATGCGGAGCGGGCGTTTCTCGATGAGCTGGGAGGCGACTGTGATCTCCCTGCGGGTGCCCACGGGGTGCTGGCCGGTGCCGACGAGATCGAACTCGTCGGGATGCTCTCGTCGCTCGACGGACGGGTGATGATCCGCGAACGGCGCTCGGGTGCCGATCCTGACGCACTCGGTCGTGGGGTGGCCCGCTTCCTCCTCGACGAGCGAGGCGGCACCGACCTGCTGGCGGACACTCGATGAGCCAGGCCGGCCCGCTGGCGGGTCTGCGGGTCGTGGTGACGCGGCCTCGCGATCAGGCCGCTGCGCTGGTCGCTGAGCTG
>JBCCYT010000267.1:0-3570 GCA_039188975.1 Actinomycetota bacterium | reverse complement strand
GAGAACAATCTCCTCACTCGAGGTCAAGAGATCAGCGTCGACTACGACCCGGTCGACGAGGTCGCGGTCGAGTTGTCGGCGGGGCAGCTGAGCCTGCACCACGGCCTGACCTTCCACGGCTCCGGCCCGAACACCACCGATGGCCCTCGGGTCGCGCTCGCCATCCGCTACATCACGCCGGAGATGGGCAAAGCCGGCGGATCGTCTGATTACGCCATGCTCGTGCGCGGCGCCGATCGCCACAATCGCCTCATCAAGGTCACTCGGCCCGAGTCGGACTTCTCCGACGCCGGGCTGGCGATGCACACCGAGATGGACGAAGCGCAACTGGGGGCGCTGTCCGACGGAGCGACCGACGACTTCGGCTACACCCGCGGCGCCTGATCGGCGAAACCGCGCCGCTGGGCCACGGGCCGAGCGGTAGCGTCAGGCCCCGATGGCCGACAAACCGGCGCCACTCGGCGGCAACTACTGGAAGCTCTTCACCGGCTCCACCATCTCGAACCTGGGCGACGGCATCGGCGTCGTCGCCTATCCGTGGCTGGCCACCGCCATCACCCGTGACCCGTTCCTGATCGCGCTGGTCACCGTCGCGCAGCGCCTTCCATGGCTGGTCTTCAGCCTTCCCGCCGGCGTCATCACCGACCGTTACGACCGGCGAACGTTGATGTTCTGGTCGAACATGGCCCGCACCCTCATCGGCGTGGTGATCGCCTTCGTGGTCCTCGCCGCAGAAGACACCCTCCCCGACATCGAGATCCTCAACGACGCCGAAGCGGCCATCGAGACCAATCTCGGGCTGTACACGGTGCTGTTGCTCGTCACCTTGGCCTTCGGCTTTGCCGAGGTCCTGTACGACAACGCGGCACAGACGTTCATGCCGAATCTGGTCCACGCCGACCATCTCGAGCGGGCCAACGGGCGGTTGTGGAGCACCGAACAGATCGCCAACACGTTTGCGGGGCCGTTCATCGGCGGCCTGTTGATCGCCGTGGCGTTTTCGTTGCCGTTCTTCGTCGATGCGGTCACGTTTGCGATCTCGGCCTTGCTGATCTGGCTGATCCGGGTGCCGAGCCGAACGGCGGTGCCGACGGTCGATGAACGCCGACCCTGGAAAACCGAGTTGGCCGAGGGGTTCCGCTGGCTGTGGAACCACGACTTTCTCCGCCCGTTGGCCATCATTCTCGGTCTGCTGAATGCGCTCGGCATGGTGACGGGGGCGATCACCGTGCTGTTTGCCCAGGAGATTCTCGAGACCTCCGCCACCGTGTTCGCGCTGCTCATGACCGGCGGTGCGGTCGGCGGCATCATCGGCGGCTGGACTGCGTCGTCGGTGTCGCGCCGAATCGGTCCCGGTCCGTGCCTGTGGCTGACCTTGCTCGGTGGTGCGGTGTCGATGATCATCACCGGTCTGACGAGCTGGTGGCCGGTCGTGTGGGCGATGTTTGCCTTCTACTCGTTTGGCGGTGTGCTCTGGAACGTCATCACCGTCAGTCTCCGACAGACGATCATCCCCGACCATCTGCTCGGCCGGGTCAACAGCGTCTACCGGTTCTTCGCCTGGGGCATGATGCCGATCGGGTCGATCATCGGTGGCCTCATGGTCACGATCGCAGACGGGCCGTTCTCACGCGACGTGTCGCTCCGCTTGCCATGGCTCGTTGCGGGCGCGCTCCACGTCGTGCTGTTCGTGTTCGCTGCGCCTCGGCTGACAACGGCCAGGATCGAAGCTGCACGGGCCGAAGCGGGATAAGTTCAGCGCCGACATGCGGACGTCTCGCTTCTTTCTCGCTGTTGTCTGCGCTGCGGCCGTCCTGCTCTCGGGCGTCGCTCCCGCCACCGCTGCGGATCCCGTCGCCGACGCCGCCCGCGACAAGCAACTCACCCCGACCGAGATGGTGGCCGGCTTCGACAACGCGATTCTCGACAACCTGGCCGAGGTCGCCGACCCGCCGCCGATCACCGGCAACGCGGCGCTCGACGAACGCATTCGGGCGCTTGCGGTCATGCGCGGCTATCAGCGCCGATCCGAACCGTCGGGTCCGCTGGTGGTCGTCGACGGACGGTCGCTGCAACCCGAGGCGGCGGGTGCGTGGGAGGCACTGCAGGCGTCAGCGGCGGCAGCCGGGCACAGCATCTCGTTGACGTCCGGCTATCGCAGCGCCACCAGCCAGGCGTCGATCTGGAACAGCCGCTCGACGGGCACGTCGGACGCGGCGATCGACACGTTGCTCCAAACCGTCGCTGCGCCGGGCTACTCCAAGCATCACACCGGCTATGCGATCGACGTCCGGTCAGGCAGCGCCGTGCTCGACGCGTTCGGCAACACGCCGGCCTATGCGTGGCTGAGCGCCGACAATTTTGCCAACGCCAAAGCTCACGGCTGGCTACCGAGCTACCCCGATGGCGTCGAGAATCTCGGTCCCAACCCGGAGGTGTGGGAGTTCGTCTGGGTTGGTCCGACCAACATCATCTGCATCAGCTTCGTCGCAACCACCGAGGTGCCGTTCTGCGACCTGACCGGGTCGTCGTTCGTCGCCGACATCGCGTGGTTGGCCGAGTCGGGTATCACGGCCGGGTGCAACGAGATCTGGTTCTGCCCGAACGACAACGTCACGCGGGGCGAGGCCGGCACCTTCCTGTGGCGGCTCTTCGGCCAGCAAGCGTCGTCCTTCGCCATCGATTTCGACGATGTCGGCGACGGCCGCTTCTACTCGACCGCGGTTCGGTGGATGGTCGAGAACGAGATCACGACCGGAACGACAGCCACGACCTTCTCGCCCTACGACGTCTTGACCCGCGAGCAGTTCGTCACCTTCCTGTGGCGAGCGGCCGGGAAGCCGATGGCGGCCACGCCCCACACCTTCATCGATGTGTCGCCCGGTTCGTTCGCCAACGACGCGATTTCGTGGGCGGTCGAGGCGGGAATCACGAGTGGGACCTCAGACACCGAGTTCTCGCCCGGCGGGGCGGCGACGAGAGGCCAGCTCTCCGCGTTCCTTCGCCGATTCGACACCTGGCGCAACCTGGCACCTGCCTCAGTCAGCTGAACGGGTTCCTTCGAACGACCGCAGCCGCAGGCTGTTGGTGACCACGAAGATCGACGACAGCCCCATGGCGCCGGCGGCAACCATCGGGTTCAGCACGCCGGCCGCAGCCAGCGGGATCGCCGCCGTGTTGTAGGCAAACGCCCAGAACAGGTTTCCCTTGATCGTGGCGAGGGTGCGGCGGCTCAGCGAGATGGCGTCTCGCACCGCTCGCAGGTCGCCGCTGACGATCGTGAGGTCGGATGCTTCGATGGCCACGTCGGTGCCCGTCCCGAGCGCGATGCCGAGGTCGGCAGCCGCGAGCGCGGGGGCGTCGTTGATGCCGTCGCCCACCATCGCAACCCGGTGCCCGTCAGCGCGAAGCTGTTCGATGACGGCCGCCTTTTCGTCGGGAAGCACCTCGGCGATGACCTCTTCGATGCCGACCTCGTCGGCCACCGCTCGAGCGGTCGTGGCGTTGTCGCCGGTGAGCAGCACGGTACGCATCCCGTTGCGATGCAACCCGGCGATGGCTCGCGCCGTC
>JBCCYT010000266.1:0-3590 GCA_039188975.1 Actinomycetota bacterium | reverse complement strand
CGTCGCCGTGAATGCGGTTGCATCAGCCCCGGCGACGCTGTCTTCGACACAGATGATCGAACCCACGCGCGGACCGTCCGGGGTCCGGACACAGTGCACAACGATGTCGATCGCCTCGCTGACGAGGCTGTTGAGCGCTGTCATCGGCAATTCGTTCGAGGTATCGGAGAGCTGGCAGATGAAGCGCAAGCGCGTCAGCGCTTGTCGGGCTGACCCGGCATGAATCGTGGTGAATCCTTTCACCCCTGACGACAGCGTCAACAGCAAGGGCAAGGCTTCGCGGTCGCGCACCTCGCCGACGATGGCGACGTCGGGCGCCATGCGAAGGAACCCGGCGACGAGACGACGAAGATCGACCTCGGGACGGTCGGCTCGTGGCGCTCGGGTTTGCATGCTTGCGACGTTTGGCAACGGGATGTCGGCTTCGAAGACCTCCTCGGCGACGACCACCCGAAGCGAGGGGTCGAGTTCCGCCGCGCAGCAGTTCAACATCGTGGTCTTGCCTGCGCCGGGCGCCCCGGCGAAGACGATGGTTTGTCGAGCTTTCACACAGCCGCGAAGGAAATCCGCCGCAGTCGTGGTGAGCATCCCGCGATCGACGAGTTCGTCCAGGCTGCGAAAGGCAACGCCGGTGAACTTTCGGATGTTGACCATGATGTGGCCGCCTCGAGCCACGTCGCCGTGCACGATGTGGAGCCGGGCACCGTTGTCGAGTTGTGCGTCTTGGAGACCTTCGCTCGGGTCGAGCTTGCGGTGGGCTGTCGATGCGTCATCGAGGATCTTGGTCAGCGTGCGAACGACGTGCTCGTCGTCATGAAACACCTCGTGGTGGTAGCCGCTCGGCCCCTGGTGGCGCTTGACGAAGATGGCGTCGGGCGCGTTGATCATCACTTCCCACACGTCATCGTCGGCCAGGAGCGGACCGAGCGGGCCGTACCCGGTGAGGTTCCGCATCGCTCGTTCGCCGACGAGATCAGCATCGCTCAAGGGAAAGGCCCGGACGCCGCGCCGAAAATCGTCGTTCCAGCGCCCGATCTCTTGATCGACGAGCGCGCGCAGCGTTGCTTGCGTCGCGGCATCATCAAGATCGAGAGCCTCGTCCTTCGCTCGTTGCTGGACTCGTTGCTCGATCTCTGCGAGGGGCGTCGGGGCGGCGAAATCGGTCATTCGTCGTTGTCCGTCCATGCGCCGAGGCTGCCGGGCGTGATCGCGACCGGTTCGGGATCGTGAGTGATCGTGCGGGCGCCGAGGGTGTCGACGAGCGATGTGGTCAGACGGTGCATCGGTTGGGTGAGCGCGTTCGGTAACCGCACGGCGTCGCGGATGGCATCGTCGAGATCTCGCCGCTCCGGGAGGTAGATCGGCGCCGAGAGGTTGTCGGGCCCATCGGTGCGATTGAGCAACGCATCGAGCGCCATGCCGACCTCGGCTCGTCGGCGCGGGTTTCGAGGCGCCCGGTTGATGACGGGCACGAGCCGGTCGGTTGGGACGCCGTAGTTGCGGATCGCCCGGAGGTCTCGGCTGAGCGCATGCACTCCCTTCGTCGAGGCGGTCCCGACAACGAAGACGAGATCGGCTTGCGCAATCGTCGACCGGGCGATGAGGTTGCGATCCTCGACATCGATGGATCCGGTCTCGGATTCGCCTTCGAGGTCGTTGTCGACATCGGCCACGACGTATCGGTAGCTGCGTCGCAGTCCTTCGAGTGCAGCTTCGAATGATCGAGGCCGGATGGCGGTCCAGTCGCGCGGGCGGCGCAGTCCCAACAGCAGGTGGTAGCCGCGGCCGGGTGCATCGAAGACCATGGATCGGACGTCATCGGACCCAAGCCGGCCGGACCGATGGGCTTCGACCAGCTCCTGAACACCGGGCACGACTTCTCGAGCGTCGTGGAGCATGGCGAGTTCCCCGTTGCGGGCGAGATCGGCCAGCACGACCATTGCGGCGTTGGACGCATCGGAGGCGAGTGCCTGGCCGGTCGCCATCGCGACGGTGGAGGTGCCGACGCCGCCGCTCCCGGTGACCGCGAGGAGGTGACCGCGAAACGCAAAGGCCGGTTCCGTTTGATCGTCGTCGAGCAGCGGTGTGACCCGGTTGATGGGAGGCGCGTGTTCGTTGAGCACCGCCATCAGATCGCTGCGTTGGAAACTGCCGGGGAGTAGACCGTCGACACCGAGGTCGCCCCATGCCCGATTGGCAGGCGGGTCGATGACGATCACGGCCGCGCCGGTCGTGCGGGTCGTGTCGACGAGGTCGCGGTCGAGGCCGGCGACGTCGCCGCCGATGAGCAGTGCGGAGTAGGCGCGTCCGCCCGTCAGGCGAGCGCGCACTTCGTCGGGGGATACGCACTTGACGAAATCGACGGGGATCGCGGCGGCGGTCGACCACCGAGCGAGTTCGCTGAACCAGCCAGCTCTCGGGTGGGCGAGGCCGAGAACGACCCAGCGGTCGTCGCTCACGAGTCGTCTCCCGAGGTGAAGGTGGTGGGGAACACGTCGGTGAGTGCCCGGGTCGACAACACGATGGTGATGTCGGTCGTTTGCGAGATGTGGGCCACGGTGAGCACGACGTCTGGCTCGTCGATGGCGATCGTCAAGATGCCGGTGCCGCTGAGTCCGATCTGGTCGGGCTCGCGATCGATGTCGAGCACGAGCGCGTCCTCGACCGCGACCCGGGTCGTGGCACCGGCCGTGCCGAGCAGCGTGATGCGGTCGCCTTCACGCAGCGATGCGGGCGTGCGCTCCAGCGGCACACCGATGGTGACCTCGTGCAGCGTTGCATCGGGCCCGTCGGTCTGGTCGCCGATGGCGCCGATCACGTCGGCGACGTCGATGAGTTCCCCCGCTCGGAAGTCGCGCAAGACCGTGGCGCCGTCGAGGCCATCGGTGCTGTTGAGCGAGCGGCCGGCAAGATCGGAGCTCAACGTCATCGGCTCGAAGCGGACGTCGGCGATGGTGATGGTGTCGCCCGCGGCGAGGTCGCGAGTGGTCACCAGAAAGCTGGTCGTCGGTCCGTCGTCGCCACCGGTGGCGACCACGAAGGCGCCGAGTGCGGCCACGGTCACGAGGAACGCACCGATGAGCGCACGGCCGCTCGGCAGGGAACGTCGGGGCGTGATGGCGCGTACCGCTGTTGGGTTGTCCGTCGACTCCGCCGTCGCGGTTTCCATGTTTGCCCCACACTCTTTGCTTGCGAACGGAGTTTGTTCGTGACCGATAGCGACTGTCCAGCGTCGAAACATACTAGAAATAACGAAATCATGCTACGTGCACTGTTAAATCTTCGTGCTAGAGTAAACGCCATGGCATCTGATGAAATTGCGTGGCTCTCGACGGCCGCTGCGGCGGATCGACTCGGCATCACGCCGAGAACCCTGTACCGGTTCATCGACGAGGGACAGTTGGCGGCCTACAAGTTCGGGCGCGTCATCCGTCTGAAGCAAGATGATGTCGATGCATACATCGAGTCTTGTCGAGTAGAGCCCGGATCGATGAGTCACCTCTACCCGGAGACGGCGGGCTCGGCCGACTGACGCCCGCACGGTTGTGGTACCAGGGCGCCCCGCAGTGGCGTGATGTCAAGGCGCCCCG
>JBCCYT010000265.1:0-3594 GCA_039188975.1 Actinomycetota bacterium | reverse complement strand
ATCCTCGGACGGAACGAGGGGCTGATCCCACATCGGTTCGCCGGCCGGATCGAGGGGGTACCACAGCGGGATCGGGACACCGAAGAAGCGCTGCCGGCTGATCAGCCAGTCGCCGTTGAGGCCGTCGATCCACGACGTGAAGCGGGTCTGCATGTAGCTCGGGACCCAGTTCATCTCGTCGCCGCGGGCGATCAACGCCTGGTTGAGATCGGTGTCGCGGCCGCCGTTGCGGATGTACCACTGGCGGGAGCTGACGATCTCGAGCGGCTTGTCGCCCTTCTCGAAGAACTTGACCGGGTGGGTGATCGGGCGAGGATCGCCGTCCATCTCGCCGGCCTCGGCGAGCATGGTGGCGATCTCGGCCTGGGCGTTCTTGGATCGCAGACCGGCGAGGCGTTGGTACGCCTCGGTGGCCGCACCTTCGCGGATCCACTCGGGCGTCTCGGCCATGAACTTGCCGTCGCGCTGGATGACAGTGCGGACGGGCAGATCGAGTTCGCGCCACCAGGTGACGTCGGTGGTGTCGCCGAACGTGCAGATCATGGCGATGCCGGTGCCCTTGTCGGGCTGCGCCAGTTCGTGAGCGACGATCGGAACCTCGACGCCGAACAGCGGCGACGAGACAGTTCCACCGAAGTGGGGCTGGTAGCGCTCGTCGTCGGGGTGGGCGACGAGGGCAACGCAGGCAGGAACCAGCTCGGGCCGAGTCGTGTCGATCCAGATGGCTGGATCGTCGCTGCCCGAGGCAGATTCGACGAGCGAGCCGTTTGCATCTCGGACAATGCGGAACCGCAGCTTGTGATAGGCGCCCGGCATCTCTTTGTCTTCGAGTTCGGCCTGGGCGACCGCCGTCTGGAAGGTGACGTCCCACAGCGACGGCGCCTCGATCTGATATGCCTGCCCGGCGCTCAGGTTGTCGAGGAACGCGAGCTGGCTGATGCGGCGGCAGTGGTCGTTGATCGTCTCGTAGGTGCGAGTCCAGTCGACCGACAGACCGAGCCGACGGAACAGGCCCTCGAAGGCCTTCTCGTCCTCGACGGTGAGCTGAACGCACAGCTCGATGAAGTTCGGACGGCTGACCGAAATGGTCTGGCGCTTGCCGACGGCTTTGGGATCGCCGGCGTCGTCGGGCGCAGTGAAGTCGGGGTCGTAGGGGAGCGACGGGTCGCAGCGGACGCCGAAGTAGTTCTGGACGCGCCGTTCCGTCGGCAAACCGTTGTCGTCCCACCCCATCGGATAGAAGACGTTCTTGCCGGCCATGCGCTGGTAGCGGGCAACCGTGTCGGTGTGGGTGTAGCTGAAGACGTGACCGACGTGCAGTGAGCCCGAGACGGTAGGGGGCGGAGTGTCGATCGAGAAGACCTGATCACGCGTGGTGTTGGTGTCGAAGTGGTAGATGCCCGCCTCGTCCCATACCGCGTCCCACTTGTCCTCGAGGCCGGCGAGGTCGGGCTTGTCGGGGATGCTGGACGCGTTCATAGCCGCCGAGGATACCGGTGGTGGTGCGGGCCTCCGGGTGGATTCTCGAGCTGACGCCGGGGTTCGACAGGATCACTTAGATACAAGTACAATACAAGTCGTGTCTGAGATCGAGCTCGTCGTCTTGTTCGTCGCCGCACTGATGACTGCGGCGCTCACGGCTGTCGCAGGTGCGGGCGGCGGAATGATCTTGTTGATCGTCATCCTCCAATTCGTGGATCCGCTCGTCGCCATCCCGGCGCACGGCGTCATCCAGCTCTTCAGCAACGGCACGCGAGCGATGACGTTGCGCCGCGATGTCGATCGGTCCCTGCTCGCCCCGTTCGTCGTGCCGCTGATCCCGTTCACGATCGCGGGGTACTTCGTGGCTGACGCCATCCCTCGCACATCGGGTCGTGCGGTGATCGGTTGCTTTGCCCTGCTCGCCGTGTGGTGGCCGGCGGCGACGGCGTGGTTGGCGCCGAAGCCCGGGCGCGGGTCGCGGTTCGCGCTCGTCGGCGCACTCTCGGGTTTCGTCAATCCGACGGTTGGAGCGGCCGGTCCGCTGCTGGCGCCAGCATTTCGCACCGCGGCCCGAGACCATGTTGCGTTCGTCGGCACGTTCTCGGTGGCGCAGCTGCTGAGCCACATCGTGAAGGTCGCCGTCTTTGCCGTCGCTGGTTACGCGTGGGCCGACAACCTGGGGATGATTGCGGTCGGGGCGGTTGGCGTCGTTGCTGGAACCCGGATGGGGTCGCAGTGGTTGCGACGCTTCGACCCGGCCACCCTGACGCGGCTGTTCAGGATCGCGGTGACTGCGGGAGCGGTGCGGTTGATCTTCGGCTGGATCGCCTGACGGGTCAGTTGCTGCGCGGTGCCGGCTGCGCAACGACAACCCGATTGCCGCCCTGGCTCTTCGCGTGGTTGAGTGCGCCAGCTGCCCGCTGCAAGAGCGCCTCGATCGTGCCGCCGGTCGATGAACCGATCACGCCGATCGAGAACGTGATCGCGGGGTCGTCGGAGACCGCTTGGGCGAGCACGAGTTCTTCCCGAAGCCGTTCGAGGGCCCGAGTCGCGTTGTCGACCCCGGTTTGGGGTAGCACGAAGAGCAACTCGTCGCCGCCGATGCGACCCACGAGGTCGTCGGGTCGGAGGACCTGACGAGCGACCCGGGCCGCGACCTGAAGCACTCGATCGCCGGTCTCGCGGCCATGGGCAACGTTGAGCGCGGTGTAGCCGTCGATGTCGGCGACGGCGAGCGTGAATGGTTGGCGTCGCTCGAGGAGGCGGATCACGCGTTCTTGCATCGCGGCTCGGTCGGGCAGGCCGGTGAGGCGATCGACCACGTCGGTGTGTTTGCCTGGCGCCGCGGCGCGCAAGATCGCGAGTCGGGCGGCGATCACCGCCGCGAGATCTTCGAGTTCGATGATCTCTTCGCTCGAGAAGATCGTGCCCTCCCGATCGAAGAGATACAGCACGCCGAGTAAGCGGCCGGTTGCCTGGAGCGGAACGGCGGCGGCGGCGTGCGGTTGGGCCACTCGAGATGCGACGTGGGGGCAGATGTCGAGCTGTTCAGTCGATTCCCAGCTGAGCGCGCCGTCGGTTCGAGATGCGAGCGCATCCCACGGCGAGACGCGTTCGCCGGGCAGAGGTCGATCGCTGGTGGCGACCCGGAGTTCCATGATTGGTTCGACGGCGTCGACGAGATGGACTTCGCACGCCCGGTCGCCTTGGTGTCGGAGGAGCGCGTGGCGGATGAGTTCGACCGCGGTTTCCTCGGTGCTTGCCTGATCGAGGCCTCGGTCGAGTTCACGCAGGTTTGCTCGCAGGGTTCGTTCGGCGTGCAGCTCGCGTCGAGCGAACCGGGTGGCTTCGTTCATCGCCAGGACTTGGGTCTGAACGGGTTGGACCGCCAGTCGGCGGATCGCGAGCGGGATGACTCCGCCCATGATCGCGGCGGGAAGGAAGACCATTGCGCTCCACCGGTAGGGCGAGGGCGCGAGTGATGCGGCGATCGCCAGCGCAACCCCGATCACGAACACGGCGGGCAGCAGCCAGCGGATCGAGGCGCCGTCAGGCCCGATGTCCTCCATTTCCACCTCGTCCTATCGAACGATTCGGCCGAAACCTGAGGTT
>JBCCYT010000264.1:0-3681 GCA_039188975.1 Actinomycetota bacterium | reverse complement strand
CCGGGGTGATGTCACTGGTCGGGTCGATGCCCATCTCGGTGAGCTGCAGCGCCGGGAAGAGGTAGCCCGAGGTCGAGGACTCCGAGGTGAACGCGATGGTGCTGCCGGCAACCGACGACAGATCGCCGATGCAGGAGCTGCCCTGGCTGATCTCCTCGCCGGCGTCGTTGGTCTCGCCGAACTGCTTACCGTCGTCACCGAAGAACACGCCGACCTGCAACGCAACCGCCTCGAGGGCGCCGACCTGACGAATCTCACCACCGTCGTTGATGAGGGCGGTGCCGGGCTGCAACGTGCCCTCTTCACAGACCGACGGATCGTTGGTGTACCACTGGCCGTGGTAGGTGGCGGATCCGAACCGGATCGACTGGATCAGCGGCTCGATGTTGCCGAACTGGTCCTTGCCGAGCGTGTAGCCGAAGGGACCGAAGGCGCCGAGGTCGGTCTGGTCGGTGCCCATCGAGGTGACGAGACCGGTGTAGTCGGTGGTGACAACGCCTTCGACCTCGATGCCGAGGGCACCTTCGAGCACGTCGATGAACGGCTGGATGTCATCTTGCAGTTCAGCTTGGTCCTGGCTGGGCACGAACCCGAACGTGATCGACTCGGGCCAGTCGGCGGGAACATCAGAGGCCGCTTCTTCTTCGGCCATCTCGTCTTCCTCGGCCATCTCACTGGCGGAGGCGCTGTCGGACATGTCGTCCTCTTCGGCCATCTCACTGGCGCTGGCCGAGGCGCTGTCGCTCGCCGAAGCGCTTGCGCTCGCCGACGCACTGTCGCTGGCTCCGGCATCATCGTCATCGTCGCCGCACGCGGCTGCGATCAACGACAACGTCAGGAGGGCGGCCAGCAGCCGCCATAGGTTCTTCGTCATGGTCCCTCCAAGGATCATTTCCGCACGTGTCGCGCACCTTACCGAGGGTTGCCTGTGGATTACCTGGCCGAACGCGATTCGCGGTTTCGTGTTCTCACAGCGTTCACAAAACCGCGCCAGTCGTCCACGTCGACGGTCCCTGCGACCGGTTCGTTCCAGGGCCGAACGAAGCGGCACACCATCGCCTCGGGGCGAGCAGCCGAGAGCGCTTCCAGATTGTGCACCGCATCGTCGAGATACACGTCGCAGTCAACGAGGGTCTTGTCGTCGAGGATGTGAATCTCCGTCGTCGGCACCTCGAACCGGTCGAGCCAGTCGTAGGTGTCGTCGATCGCGAAGGCGGGTTTGGTGGTGACGATCACGATCTCGTGCCCGTCGTCGGCAAGCGCCTGAAGGCTGTCGAGCGCGGTCTCGTACGGTTCGAGACCGTGGAACAGGCTGCGACCCTCTGCGCACGTTTCGGCCCAAACCCAGAACCCATCCATCGTGGTGAAGTGCGTGAGTCCGACGGGCGCATCCCACTCGACGACATCCGCTCCGGTCAGTTCTCGCCCGACCCGACCGGGGAAGTCACGGTTGTAGCGCCGGGTCCAGCCTGCGTTGAAGTCGGCGAGCACGCCGTCCATGTCGATACCCAACCGCAACGACCGAGCCATCAGCGGCTGGCCCCCAGCGTCCACGAGAACCGGTGTCGACCGGGGCGCACGACGAAACGGTCGAGCACGTCAGGGCCACAGGCCGCCGTCCCGAGCCCGCGCACGGCGGTGTCGATGTGAACCTCCGTCGTGGTCGACGGGTCGAGCCCAGCGAGGGTCGACGCTGCCGTGAGGGTGACGTCGTGGTCGGCTCGGGCCGTCATGATCAAGGGCTGCTCGCCGGCGAGCAGGACGCCGTCGCGTTGCGCGTCGGTGAGCATCATCCATCGGGTGTCGACGTGAGCGGCGTGCTCCTGCGGGACGACATAGGGGTGGAACTGCTCGGCGACCGGGGTCGACCACTTCCCGACGACCGCCGCCGAGCAACGGTCCGGATATGTCTCATCGGGACCGAGGCCGAACCAGGTGAGCTGGTCGAGTTCGCCCGGTACGGCGAAGCGCACGCCGACTCGGGGCAGGTCGTTCCACTCGGTGGGGACGACGATCGTTTCGTCGAATGTGGCGACACCGTCCGCGACACGGATCTTCGTCTGGTGAGTGGCTTCGGCGTCGGGGCCGACCAGTCGTCGCTTCAGCGTGATGAGCTCCGCGCCGTTGCGGGTACGGCGGCTGATCGAGTCGGTTTCGATCGTGAGCCGGTCGAGCCCCCAGCGCAGCCAATCGAGTCGCACACCCTTGGCTTCGGACATCCAACCTTGACTCACGCCATCGTTGTCGGTCGGTGCCCGCCACAGCGAGGCGGTGATGTCGCCCTCGATGACAACGTCACCAGCGACCGCAACGGCCTCGATGCCGGTATCGGTGAGGTCGATCTCGATCGGCTTGGCCCGGCGAGGACGAGGTGGCGCCATGCGTTCGTCGTTGAGGGCGAGTTGGTCCCACGCCACCACATGGCCCTTCGGGGCCCACGCCGTGGCCTTGCGGGTGAACCACTCGATCAACAGATGCTGTTCGCCTTCCGGCTGGGTCTTGCCGGGAAGCGGGATCGAAACGGTGCGTTCCTGGCCCGCGGCCACGTCCACATCGAGCTGGCCTCGACCGACCCGTTTGCCGTTCGCTTCGAGCGTCCAGCGCAGCTGCAGGTGACTCGTACGGACGAACGCATACCGGCTGCGGACCCGGACCTTGCGACCGCCGACATGTTCGACCGTGACCGGCTGCGCACTCCAGGCCAGCTGCCGCATGACCGGATGCGGGGTGAGGTCGGGGCCGACGAGGCCATTGATGCAGAAGTTGGCGTCGTTGGGCTCGTCACCGAAGTGACCGCCATAGGCCCAATAGAAGCGGCCGTGTTCGTCGTGTTCGGCGAGTCCCTGGTCACGCCAGTCCCAGAGATAGCCACCACAGATGGCCGGCTCTCGCCAGAACAGTTCGAGGTACTCGTCAAGTGACCCGTTGGAGTTGCCCATGGCATGGGAGAACTCACAAATCAATGCCGGACGATCGTCGAGGCCGGTCCGTTCCGCCCATTGCGCCCACATCTCGACGTGGCGGATCGACGGGTACATCGTGGTGAGGACATCGTTGCTGAGCCGCTCTGACCGGGTCGGGGCTCGCAGGAGTTCGTCATCTTTCACCCCGCCATAGGAGAGGCGCCACCGTTCGGCGCCTTCGTGGTGCACGAAGCGGGTCGGGTCGATGCGCTTCGCCCATGCGGCGGCCGAGTCGTGCACCGGCGCATGCCCAGATTCGTTGCCGAGCGACCAGCCAATGACGCACGCGTAGTTGCGATCGCGACGCACCAGCCGCTGCGTGCGTTCGAGGATCGCTTTCTCGTAGCGGACGTCGTGCGCCAACGAGATCTCGCGTCCGTGGCATTCCATGTTCGCTTCGTCGATGACGTAGAGCCCGAGCTCATCGCACAGGTCGAGGATGCGATGGTCGTTGGGGTAGTGGGCGGTGCGGATCGAGTTGACGTTGTGTTGCTTCATCAACACGAGCTCTTCGCGCATCTCGTCGACCGTGACCGTCTTGCCCGTCTCGGGATGGTGGTCGTGGCGATTGATCCCGATGATCTTCACCGGTGTCCCGTTGATGCGCAGGCGCCGATCTCCGATTTCCACCCGACGAAACCCGGTCATGGTCGTGTGTGCTTCGATGACGTCGCCGTCGGCGCCGAGCAGTTCGGTGACGACCCGGTACCGATTCGGT
>JBCCYT010000263.1:0-3794 GCA_039188975.1 Actinomycetota bacterium | reverse complement strand
CATCGGTGACCTCATCAACCTGCACCACGATCGTGAAGTCTGAGACAGCTTCGCCTTGCGCCCAGTGAGCTCCGGCGTAGCCCAACGACGTCACAAGGTCCGCGAGCGCTTTGGGATCTCCGCCCCGCACCGCCCCACCATCCTTGATCACGACGACCACCGAACCGTTAGCAACCTGTTCGCCAATCTCGCCAAAGCACTCGTCGAATGCGTGCCAGTTGTCGCCGAAGTACCACGGGAACTGAAAGGCGGCAGCAAGGTGCCCAAAGATCGCTGCTTCGGTATCAAGGAATCGTCCGTCGAGAAGGCGAACAAATGCATCCGCAGCGTGCGCCACCTGCACGACTTCACCTGCATCGCCGGTCTCGCCGCCAAGAAGCTCCCAACGCGGAAGAGATCGCTGTCCTTCGCCAGTCATGACTCAGTCGCTCTCGCTCCACGGCTCGACGAGGTACCAGTCCGGCTCCCCCACCACTGCGTCTGGAAACTGGGCAGCAACCACGCGGACGAGGTCCGGAGGCCCGATCAGGTAAGCGGTTGATGCGTCGAAGATCCCGAAGGCGACGTGGCCTCGCTGCAGATGCGTGTCCAGAAGCCGTTCGCCCTGGTCGTGAAGCTCGAGGACCGTCTCGAGAGACACGAGGTGAGACTTCGGGTCGGCTTCACCCAAGTCTCGCAGCGCGGTGAGCTGATGCCCCCTCGGCGTACCTTCGCCATTTGATCCGATCATGTAACCGTCAGCAGGGAGACCCGCATCAAGCGCGAGCCGAATGAAATCGCCAACGACACACGGGTCGTTGTCGCGCCACGCGTCGGCGCTCAGCATCAGCCGTTCGGTCATACGCCGCCCATCCTGCCTTCAGCGGCTCGGCCTTGCCGCGAACCGCTCCAGCGCATCACTGCCGATTGCGTCAAGCACCACTATCGAGGCTTGTGCTCGTCGACGTCGTTCCACACCGAGAACGGATGACCGTCGCCATACTCGGCGATCACCAGCTCCTCAGCATGCTTGGCGTCGCGCGCCATCAAGCGGAGCCGAATTCCAGGGTCGTCCCCGATCCAAATGAAGCCGATGTACTCCTTCAATGGAGCCTCAGATTGAGTCATCGCTATGCACCTCCTCGGAGCGCTTCGAGACATACGCCACTGTTGCAGAATCCGCCCACAACCACACCAGGGCTTTCCATCACAGTGTGCACTTGTGCCGGCGACATCGCTGGCAGATCGTGCACGTACACATCGGGCATCCGACCGAACGCTGCGACATCGTCCGCGAACATCTCGGCGTCTGGGATGATCGACCCATCGGGCAGCCCATGGGCACCGGTAACGATGTGGACGTCGTCGCCGCGCATCATGCCGCCCTGCACGATGCCCCGGAAGTCCGCACGGCTGATCGGCCCCGTGGATGTAAACACCCGACCGCCAGCAGAGTTCGTTGCTGTCTGCTCGATGACACCGCCGAGGTTGCTCAAACCACGCGGCGAGCCTTCGGCCGTCTCTCGGAGCGCTTTCGATGCAGCACTCTCAGCGGCTTCCTCCGCAAGCTCCCTGGTAGCGCGCACCGATCCGCCGCTGACGCCGGGGATGGGGATGAGGCCAATGCCGGACATGGCGGCGTCGGCCCAGCGGCCTTGGGAGAGGTAGTAGAGGGCCATCGCTCCGTCGAGGACGTCGCCGACGACAGGAATGAACGATGCGACATCGATGAGGGTGCCCCACGAGACCAGTCCTCCGCCGGTGTCGTGGAAGGCGTGATCGTCGATGACCTGCTGGGCGGCTTGGCGAACATCGGGCGGCAGGTCGTAGTCGTTCAGGAACGCTTCGAAGTCGTCCTTCGACATGACACCGTCGTGCTCGCCGCCTTTCGCAGCGACATCGACGGTCGCCATGTACGGCAGCAACGTCGCCCACGTGTCGAGCTTGGTGACGTAGCTGTTGACGTCGTCGAGGGAGAACTTGCCGTCGCCGCTGTCGTCATCGGCGCTGAAGTGCGAACCGCCGGCGGCGAGGTAGTTGTCGTTGTCTCGGGCGGTGTCGACGCTGGCGAAGACGTCGTCGTGATCGAGCAGCCATCGCGCGGCGGCTGCGGTTTCGGCGTCGAGATGATCGACCGCCCACTGGAGGTCGTTGCGGGAGATGATGCCGTCGCGGTCGTCGGCGTCGCCGCCTTGGTTGTCGATGATGTCGAAGTTGGCGGCGATGTGATCCAGCGCGAGCAGACCAGCGTTGATCTCGGGACCGCCAAAGATGACCATCCGCAGCCGTCGGGCCAGGTCGTCGGCTTCGCTACGGAGTGTTTCGGCCAGGCTGCGCAGCGGCTCGTCGGCATCAGCGACCGCAGGACCGGCGACACGCTCAGCGTCGGCGATGCGGGTCCGGATCGTGGAGCGGTCTCGGTCGATCTGGTCGGCAACGCCGGTCATGGCCTGGTGGAGTTCGGTGGCTGCGTCGACATCGAGCAGCAGCTGATCCGTCATGAAGATGCATGAAAGTACACGAAGACGTCGACTTCAAGCACTTTTTGTGGTTATCGTGCATTTTCATGCACGAAGAGCGGCCGTCCAGGCCGAAGCGCCCTGTCACGGCCCCGGTCCAGCCGCTACGGTCTGTGAGGATGAACGTGATTCGGACGGCGGCCGTCCTCGCACTCACCGCACTCCTCGCCACGGCATGCTCCAGCAGCGACGACGACGCCGCGCCCGTCGTCTCGGTCGCCCCCACCACCGAAGCCACCGAAACAACCAGCACAAGCACCACCACCACATCGACGACGAGTACCACTACGTCGACGACGACCAGCACTACGACAACCACAACGACGACTGTCACGGCTGATCCGGCCGAAGGCACCGACGAAGAACAGATCCTCGACCTCATCGAGCGCTACTGGCGAACGTTCTTCGTTCTTGCCAACGACCCACCCGAGCCAGATCCAGCCATCTGGGCGGGTATCGGCGCGCCGAGCATCATCGACGACCTAGTCGCAAACGTGCAGCGAAACCTCGATCAGGGACAAGGCGTCCGTGGGCTCGAACCCGGTAACCCCTTCGTGCTCAGCTCAACATTGACCTCGACCGGGGAGTTTGCAATCGCCTTCACATGCGTGCGAGATGCGGCAGAGATCTATGACCTGGCAACGGATGAAGTTCGGTCCAGTTTCGATGAGGTGTCCTCTACCCGCATAGAAGCACTCCTCACCGACGATGGATGGCGCATCCAAAAGGTTGAACTGCTGGAGACTTTTGAGCAAAACGGGGAGGAGAGATGCGTCGAATCGCTGCCCTAGCAACAATTTTGACGCTCTTCTGGGCGTCGCCCGTTGACGCCGCAGCGATTGATGCTGGCGGTGGTGAGGTCGAAGACGACGGAGGCGACAGTGGTCCGAGCGGTCCGGTGATCACGGACAACAGCGCTGTCATCACTGTCTCGTACCGTGATGACCTGCAGATCGTGAGCACACAGTCCGGCACCTCAGGCGAGCAAGCGAAGTGTGCGTGGTTCGAAATCGTCACCTACGACGACCTCTACAACGTTGACCAGATCACGCCGATCACCCCATACGACCGGCCGATCCCATTCACCTTTCACTGTTGGGAACCCGACGGCTCTCCATGGGCCAGCGCCATTGCGGGCTACCCACTCCTCGTCCCCTGCTGCGACCCAGGCCTGCCGGGTGGCACCGTTGTGAACGAGTACGACGTTGCCGAATACGCCGCAGCCAGCATCAACTTCACCCTCCCCGCCTTCGAAACGTCACCGGCCACCGAGCAAGTCGTCGGCGTACGCACCTG
>JBCCYT010000262.1:0-3819 GCA_039188975.1 Actinomycetota bacterium | reverse complement strand
CATCGTCGACGCCACCGGCGCAGAATTCACCTTTGACGAACCGCCGGTGCTCGGCTGTGCCTGGTACGGCTGTATCGAGTCCGCCGCCGTGCTCGGTGTCGATCTGTTCGCGTCCGTCGTCACGCCTGACGAGAACGCACAGCCCTTCTACGGCAGTGGCAACACCGAGGTCTTCATCTCCGACTCGACCAACCCCGAAGAGTGGGCCGCTGCCGGCGTCGATGTGATCATGGCCAGCGTGGCCGGCGCAGGCGCGCCGGCGACCGAAGCGATGGAACAAGCTGCCCCGGTCTTCTACCTGTACTACGACAACTTCCTCGGCGAGCCGTTCGAGGTCGGCGGGCAGGAGTCCTACATCCGCAACCTTGATGTCATCGCCCAGCTCGGCAACAAGCCGGCGGCCGCCGAGAAGGCGATCGGGGAGTACGAGGCGATGGTGGCGACGCTCGAGTCGCTCGCAACGCCCGAGACGGAAGCGCAGTCGCTCGCCGTGCTGTTCGCCATGGACGGCTACGCCGGTCTCGGTCCCGACTCGGCGTTCTGCCAGTTGCTCAACGACACCGGCCACGGCACGTGCGTCGGCGAAGGCGTCGGTGCGCTGCTCAACGCCGAAGCGTTCTTCGGCTTCGACCCGGATCTGATCCTGCACACGACGTTCGCCGGTGAGAATACGGTGGCGAATCGTGAGGCCAACGACCCCATCTGGAACCAGCTCAGCGCCGTGCAGAGCGGCGAGGTGTACGAGACCGACTCGTCTCGCTTCTACTGCTGCTCCACCAGCGCCCAGATCATGATGGCTCAGGAGTACGTCGGCCTCGTCTTCCCGGATGCAGGTATCGAGCGCCCTGATCTCGACAACTTCGACCCGAGCCAGAGCCCGCTCGTCACCGGATGACCGCCGTCGGGTCTCCCGACGCGCCGGGCGACGAGCTTCCTGCGGGCGACGAAACGTCCGACGGGCCCGTCGATCTCGAGACGACCTCGTGGCTGCGGACCATCCTCGTGATGGTCGGCAGCCTCGTGGTGATGCTCGCGGTCGCGACGTTCAGCCTCAGTCGAGGTGAGCCGAACGCCAGCCTGGCCGAGGTGTGGCAATCGGTGTGGGGAACCGAGCCGACGCCAGGCGTCTTCATCGAAGTCCTCGTCCGAGAGCTCCGCTACCCACGCGTGATCATCGCCATCATGGCCGGTCTCTCGCTCGGCATGTCCGGGGTGACACTGCAGGATTCGCTCCGAAACCCGCTGGCCGACCCGTACCTGCTCGGCATCGCGCAGGGCGCAGGATTCGTCGTCGCCGTGGCCTCGATCTATCCAGAGCTCTCGCCGGGCGTGCCGGTGACGATCCTGTGCCTCATCGGTGGCGCACTGTCCGGCGGTCTCGTACTCGCACTGTCCAAGCAGGCCCGCAACCCGGTACGGGTCGTGCTGTCCGGCGCGATGATCTCGCTGCTGCTGGGCACGATGTCGACTGTCGTCGTCCTGCTCGCACCGACCAACCGAGCCTCCGGCATTCTCGGCTACTTCCGGTTTGTCATCGGTTCGTTCGCCGGCGTGCAGTGGGATTCGGTCGGCACCGTCATCTGGTGGTTCGTGCCCGGCGTCATCCTCGTGCTCGGGAGTGCCCGCATCCTGAACCTCTTGCAGCTGGGTGACGAGGCTGCGGCCGGGCTTGGGATCAACCCGGGTCGAGCCCGTCTCTGGCTGATGTTCGTTTCGCTCATCCTCGTTGCACCCTACGTCGCAGTGATCGGCCCGATCGGTTTCGTTGCCCTCTTCGCCCCCCACATGAGCCGAAGCCTGCTGGCCACCAACGACGCCCGGCGGTTGCTGCCCGTCGCCGGCATGATCGGCGCGACGCTGCTCATCATCGCTGACACCGCCGGGCGGCTGGCGTTCTTTCCGATCGAAACGCCAGCCGGCCTCTTCACGTGGACGATCGTCGGTCCGATTGCGCTCGTGCTCGTCGGACGGCTTGGAAAGCGGGCTACATGACGACACCGGCGCCGATCGCTGCGGCACCGCCGCTTCCCGTCGATCCCCGAGTTGCTGCGACCCGCAAGCTGCTGGTCGTTCTCGCGGTTCTCTGTGTCGTGATGATGATCCTGTCGGTGTGGTGGGGCACCGGCCAGCTGAAGATCAGCCCGGTGAAGGCGATCGACACACTGCTGAACCCGGACGGGGCATCAGAACTCGCCCAGGTTTCGGTCGACAACCGTCTCTCGCGAGTGCTGATGTCGTTTGGCGTCGGCGTTGCGCTGGCCACCGCCGGAGCCCTGCTGCAAACCCTCTACCGCAACCCCCTGGCCAGCCCGGAAATCACCGGCGTCAGTCAGGGATCGATCGTGGCCGTCGTCTGCTATCTCGTTTTCGCCCCCGACGCCGTCAACCAGCCGGTGTGGGTCTTGCCGATGGTCGGCAGCATCGGCGGTCTCCTCGCCGGTCTGTTGACGTGGGCGGTCACCCGGCTGGGTGGAAAGATCGATCCGCTCCGGCTGATCCTGACCGGCGTTTTGCTCGCCGGTCTTCTGGGATCGATCGTCGCCATCGCCATCATCTCTCGGACGGCGCTCAGCCAAGATCTCGTGCAGTGGACTGTGGGTGCGATCGGCACCGCGACCTGGGAACGGGTCGGGATCTTGTATCTCGGTGTGCTCGTGGCAACGCCGATCGGGATCGTGTCCATCCCGTATGCCAACGCGCTCGGGCTCGGTGATGACATTGGGCAAGGGGTCGGGCTCAATGTGGGCCTCGCCCGAGGTCTGGTGTTGCTCTCGGCCGCCGTGCTCACCGCCTCGGCCGTCTCGCTCGTCGGTGGGATCGGCTTCGTCGGGCTCGTCGCCCCACACCTGGTTCGCCGAGTGACCGGATCTGATCTCCGACGTCTCGTCCCCGCTGCGGCGATGGCGGGCGCGTCGCTGGTTGCGGTCGCCGACTTTGCGTCACGCAACTTCCGACCCAACGACATCGCCACCCACTTCGGTGTCCCCGAGGAAATCGCTCGGGTCACCTTGCCGACCGGGGTGTATCTCGCCCTGTTCGGCGCTCCCTTCTTCATTCATCTGCTGCGGAGGCTTCCGTGACCGCCACGACCACTGAAACCGTCATCGCTGATCTCCACGCCACGTCGATCGATGCCGGCTACGAGAAGCGGCAGGTGCTCCACGATGTCGACTGCACGGCGATGGAAGGCAAGATCACCGCGCTCGTCGGGCCGAACGGCTCGGGCAAGTCGACCCTGCTCAAGGTGGCCAGCGGATTGCTCGGCCATCAAGCCGGCTCCGTCCTCGTGTGCGGGAACGACATCACCACGATGAAGACCCGGGAGGTCGCCACCCGGCTGGCGCTGCTGCCGCAGGGCCCGTCGACCCCGCCGTTCATGACGGTGCGCGATCTCGTCGAGCAGGGCCGGTTCGCTCGGGTCGGCCCGATGGGCATGCTGAAGCGGCAAGACCACGATGCGGTGCGCGATGCGATCCACCTTGTGAACCTCACCGACTTCGTCAACCGCGACGTCGACGCACTGTCGGGCGGTGAGCGTCAGCGGGCGTGGTTGGCCCTTGCGCTGGCTCAAGAGACGCCGCTGTTGGCGCTCGATGAACCTACGACGTTCCTCGACATCGGCCACCAGTGGGAGGTGCTCGAGTTGGTCCGCCAGCTCAACGCCGAACGCAGCACGACGGTGTTGATGGTGCTGCACGATCTCAACCACGCCGCCTCGTTCTCGGATCACATGGTCGTGCTCGAGAGCGGCCGGGTCGTCGCCTCGGGTGACCCGTGGACGGTGCTGACCGTCGATCTCCTCCGTGAGGTGTTCGGCGT
>JBCCYT010000261.1:0-3821 GCA_039188975.1 Actinomycetota bacterium | reverse complement strand
CGGGTGGGTCGGCATCGTCGGGTGGGTCGGTATCGGCGGGTGGGTCGGCATCGTCGGGAAGCCCATCGGATGGAGGTTCGCTCACGCAGGCGACGTCGTGCATGGCGTCGACGAGCACCACCCCACCGATCTCGACCACGACCCGATGAACGCCGGGGGTCGACGCAATCACGACGACCGTCGGCTCTCCTGGCGCAACATCGACCGGCGTCACGGCGTCGTCCACACGAACCGAGCCATCTGCGGCGGGGCCTGGGTTGCTGACCGTGACGACGATCGCAGGCTCGGCGTCACAGTCATGACCGATCTCGACGCTGGGGGGTGGGGGTGGCGAGGTGATGGCGCTGAGGGCAACACATCCGACCCCGACACTGTTGTTGGTCTCCGTGCCCGAGAGCAGATGGCTGATCGTGACCGTGCTGGCACCTTCGAGCAACTCGATCTCACCGGAGGTCGTGGCCGTCACCCAGTCCTCACCGTCGGCGAGGTCCGGCGTCGGCCCAAAGACTGCACCACCGATTCCCACGACAACCTGTTCATGTAGTTGGGGATTCTCGCTGCGCCCCTCGTACCCATCGAAGGTGACGACCGAGATCTGGTAGCTCCCAGCGGGAATCGGCGCGGTGAACGTCGCGGAAATCGTGTTGGGCGCCCAACGCCGGCCCGCTCGACTGTCGACGCGTTGATCGAGGACGACCACATGGTCGCCAACGCATCCGCCACCACCGGAGGCCGCAGCCCCATTCGGAAGACCGAGCAGAGCCAACGGAGCAACGAGGGCAACGAATGACAGCCGTGCGCACAACCGTCGAATCACCAAAGCTCCCAACGACAGGACTGTAGTCCCTGTGGATAACTGGGCGGGTTCATTGCCGTCCAGGAACGTTGGCCTTAGCGCAGCACGAAACCAACGTTGTCCACAGGTTCATCCCCAGTCAGGTCGGTCCCGGGGGCTGGCACCACGGCGGGCGCAACATCGACGACCACCGTGTTGCCTTCGAGATAGCGTCCTTCGAGCACGGCAAGCGCCAGTTTGTCGCCGATCTCTCGCTGGATCAGCCGCTTGAGTGGGCGAGCCCCGAAGGCAGGGTCGAACCCCTTGGCCGCCAGCGCCTGCTTGGCGTCGTGCGTGACATCGAGCGCGAGGCGGCGATCGGCCAAGCGTTGGGCGAGGCCACCGAGCTGGATGTCCACGATCGACACGAGGTCGGTTTCGGTGAGCGGGCGGAATCGCACGATGTCATCGATGCGGTTGATGAACTCGGGCCGGAAGAAGCTGCCGGGGTCGCCCGGCAAATTCGAGGTCATGATCAGCACGACATTGCTGAAGTCGACCGTGCGGCCCTGCCCGTCGGTGAGGCGTCCATCGTCGAGCAGCTGCAGCAGTGTGTTGAAGACGTCGGGGTGCGCCTTTTCGACCTCGTCGAGCAAGACGACCGAGTACGGCCGGCGGCGCACGGTCTCGGTGAGCTGGCCCCCCTCGTCGTAGCCCACATAGCCAGGGGGCGCCCCGATGAGACGACTGACGCTGATTTTCTCCTGGTACTCCGACATGTCGATTCGCACCATCGACCGTTCGTCATCGAAGAGAAAGGCAGCCAGGGAGCGGGCCAGCTCAGTCTTGCCGACACCGGTCGGACCGAGGAACAAGAAGCTGCCGATCGGCCGGTTCGGGTCTGCCAGCCCGGCACGGCTGCGACGGATGGCATTGGCCACCACGTTGACGGCGTCGTCTTGGCCGATCACCCGCTCGTGGAGGTGATCCTCGAGCCGCACGAGCTTTTGTACTTCACCTTCCATCAGCCGGCTGACGGGAACGCCCGTCCAGCGAGAGACGACCTCGGCAATGTCTTCCTCGGTCACCTCCTCTTTCAGCATGGAGTCCTGGGCTTGGATCTTGTCGAGCTTCTCGCGGGCCTCGTCGAACGCTCGTTCGAGGTCGGGGATTCGGCCATAGCGGAGCTGGGCCGCCTTCTCGAGATCGGTTTGGCGGTCGACCTCGCCTCGCAGCTGATCGAGCTCTTCGTTGATCGCCTGGAGCGACTCGATCGCGTCCTTCTCGGCCTGCCACCTGGCGGTCAGCGCGGCAAGGTCTTCTTGCTTGTCGGCGATCTCCCGATCGAGGTCCGCAAGCCGTTCCTGGCTGACTGCGTCCGTTTCTTTGGCCAACGCCAGCCGTTCGATCTCGATCTGTCGGATCCGACGTTCGACCACATCGATCTCCGTAGGGACCGAGTCGATCTCGATGCGCAGCGACGAGCCGGCTTCGTCGACCAGGTCGATGGCTTTGTCCGGAAGATGGCGGCCGGTGAGGTACCGATCGCTGAGCACCGCAGCCGCAACCAGCGCCGAGTCCTGAATCCGCACCCCGTGGTGCACCTCGTAGCGCTCTTTCAGGCCCCGAAGAATCGCCACTGCGTCCTCGACCGATGGGGGCTCGACGAGCACCTGTTGGAACCGGCGCTCGAGCGCCGGGTCTTTCTCGATGTACTTGCGATACTCGTCGAGGGTGGTCGCGCCCACCATGCGGAGGCGGCCTCGAGCGAGCATCGGCTTGAGCATGTTGCCGGCGTCCATCGCCCCGTCGGCGCCGCCTCCGGCGCCCACGACGGTGTGCATCTCGTCGATGAAGGTGACGATTTCGCCGTCGGCGTCCTCGATTTCTTTGAGTACTGCCTGGAGGCGCTCTTCGAATTCACCGCGATATTTGGCGCCCGCGACCATCGAGGTCAGGTCGAGGCTGATCAGACGCTTGTTTTGCAAGCTTGTGGGTACGTCGCCCTCCACGATGCGCTGCGCGAGTCCCTCGACAATGGCCGTTTTGCCGACACCCGGCTCGCCGATGAGGACTGGATTGTTCTTGGTTCGCCGACTGAGCACACGAATGACTCGGCGGATCTCCTCATCGCGCCCGATCACGGGATCGAGGTCGCCCTTGCGGGCTCGCTCGGTGAGGTCGAGGCCGAACCGCTCGAGCGCTTGGTATTGGTTCTCCGGGTTTTGGCTGGTGACGCGATGACTGCCTCGGATCTCGCGCACCGCGCCGAGCAGGGTTTCATGGTCGATGCTGCCGAGCGCTGGCGTCTGACCGTTGAGGGCCAACAGCAGATGCTCGGTCGAGAGGTACTCGTCGGTGAGCGTCTCGCGCACCTCGTCGGCTTTGTCGAAGACATTGCGGATCGCGCGGCTGAGCTGGGGCTCCGAGCCATAGGCGTTGGGCAGCTTCGCGAGCACCTGCTCGGCGTCGTTGCGAGCCGCGACGATGTCGACACCAACCCGATGCAAGAGCGGCAAGACGATGCCCTCTTCTTGGCCGAGCAGCGCACAGAACAGGTGCTCGGGAACGATTTCAGGGTGTGATGCCGCTCGACCCAGCTCTGTCGCGGCCGAGAAGGCCTCTGTGGTCTTGAGCGTCCAACGATTCGGATCCATGGCCATGGGTGGGGGACCTCCGTTCGGTCAGGCTACAGGCAGGAAAGTTGAGTGCATATGACTCAACTTTGGAACGGGCTGAATATTCCACCACACTCAGCGCCATGGCAGCACCGGACCCAACCCGGCTCGGGGGCATCGAGTGGCTCGAACGCAGCAACGGCTCCCTCGACCCGGCGCAGCAACGAACCCTCCGCCGTGCCGCGTATCGAGCATTGGCGGCGACCACGGTCGACCGCTTGTTGCTCATCGGAGGTCGACGATCACGGACGCCGATCCACCTGCCCACCCCGCCCGACAGCGCGGCCACACGGGCCGCTGCCCACCGGTGCGAACGCCAAACGCCGACCGTCGCCCGTCATTCCCATCGGACCTGGGCCTTTGGCCGG
>JBCCYT010000260.1:0-3894 GCA_039188975.1 Actinomycetota bacterium | reverse complement strand
GTGTCCATGTCGGCGCCGGTTGGCGTCTTGACCGGGAAGGCGTCGGCCGGCAGGAAGTTCCGGCGCCGAAGTTCGGCGGGATCCATACCGATCTCGGCGGCGAAGACATCCATGATCCGCTCGATCGCGAGGGTCGCTTCCGGACGGCCGGCGCCCCGATAGGCGCCGATCGGGGTCGTGTTGGTCACGACCGATTCAGCCGAAACATCGACGCGTGCGATGTCGTAGTTTCCGCTCGCCATGATGCGACCAAACATCGGCAAGATCGAACCGATCGCGGGATACGCACCGGCGTCTTGGACGATGTGAAGGCGGTAGGCCTCTAGGTCGCCCTCACTCGATCCGCCCAGCTGCACCCGGTATGCCAAGCTGCGCGCATGAGCGAGGTTGAGCATCGATTCGGACCGGGTCTCGACCCACCGCACCGCTCGGCCCACGGCGCGAGAGGCCGCCCCGATCACGAAGTCTTCGACATAGTTCGCGTTCTTGCCACCGAAGCCACCTCCGACATCTGGCGTGATCACCCGGCACGCTGACGGATCGATCCCCATCGCCGCGACGAAGCCCTCCTGCGTACGGTGCGGGAACTGGGTACACGCCCAAACGGTCAACCGGTCGTCGACCCACTCGCACACCGTCGCGCGCGGTTCGATCGGCGCAACCGACAGCCGAGGGTTGGTGAACTCGAGCTCGACCACCACCTCGCAACCGTTGAACACATCGGTGTCGGCGCGTGACGGCAACTCGAACGAACGGTTGGAGCCGACCTCGGGGAAGAGCAGCACGTCCTCGGCGACCGACTCATCGAGCGTGATCACCGGATCGAGTGGTTCGATGTCGGCGTACACCAGCTCGGCTGCATCAACCGCTTCGGCCACGCTCTCGGCAAGGACCACCGCATAGGGCTCGCCGACGTAGCGAACCCGATCGGTCGCGAGCCACGAACGCGCCATGCCCTGGTTGAGCATCGGGTTGCTCGGCGGGGCCGCGACCAACCCGAGATCGCGGGCGGTGTAGACCGCAGCCACACCTGGCATCGCGCTCGCGTCGTCTGTTTCGATCGACTCGATCGTGCCGTGCGCGAGCATCGACCGGACGAACACGGCGTGGAGTGCGGTCGATGGACCGCTGTCGGCGACATACATGCCGCCATCGGTGAGGAGCGCGGGGTCTTCCTTGCGAATGACGCGGGTGCCGATCATCGACATTGTTCCTCCTCGGGTTCGACGGTCGGGTTCTCAGGCGTACTCGCGGCGAGTGTAGACGGACGGCGCTGACCCTCCTGCCGGCGTACCGACCGGACTAGGGTCGCCGCCGTGCACCTCGACCTGATGACCGGGGCCAGTTCGTGGGAAGACGCCGCAGAACTCGCCCGCCTCCTCGAAGCGGCCGGGTTCAGCGGCATGCTTTACACCGAGACAACCCAGGTGCCGTGGATGCAGATTGCGGCCGCGTCGATGGCGGCCCCGAGCCTGTTTTTCACGACCGGCATCGCCGTTGCCTTTCCTCGCAGCCCGATGCTTTCGGCCGCGATGGCCTACGAGATCGCCGCCAACACCGGCGGGCGGTTTCGGCTTGGTTTGGGATCACAGGTCAAAGCCCATGTCGAACGCCGATACAGCAGCGAGTTCGACCGACCCGCGGCGCGCCTCCGCGACTATGTCGAAGCGGTGAAAGCGTGCTGGCGAGCGTTCGACCGAGAGGAGCGCCTTGCGCACGACGGCGAGTTCTACACGCTGTCACTGTTGCCCTCGGACTGGGCACCGCGTCGACACGACCATCCGATGAAAGTCGACATCTCTGCGGTCGGGCCGCTCATGACCAAGGTCGCCGCCCAGGTGGCGGACGGCATTCACGTCCATCCGCTGCACTCGATGACGTACCTCGAGAATCGGCTGCTGCCCGATGTTGCCGCCGGAGCAGCAGAGGTCGGGCGTGATCCAGGTGACATCGACCTCATCGTGCCGGTCTTCGCCTGCCCAGGCGACAGCCATGAACAGCGGGCGCGCTCGGTGGCGGCCGCTCGCCGCCAAATCGCGTTCTACGGCTCGACCCCGAACTATGCGTTCCAATTCGACGACCTCGGGTTCGAGGGGACAACCAACCGCATCCGAGCGAAGTTCAAAGCGGGCGAACTCGACACGATCGGCGACGTCATCACCGACGAGATGCTCGAGCACTACGCGCTCATCACCTCGTGGGACGACATGGCCGACGCCCTGATCAGCCGCTACGCAGAGACGGCATCTCGCGTCGTGCTCTACCTCGGCGAGCACGAAATGCGGACGGATCCAACCCATCTCGCCAAGTGGGGCGAGGTCGCCCGCGCGGTTACGGAGGCCACACCATGATCGAACGTTTCGCCGACCGATTCGAAACCCTGACGTTCACCAGCCCGGCCGACGGTGTGCTGCAAATCACGATGGAAGGGCCAGGGCTCAACGCCGTCGACCCGACCAAGCATCGTCAGCTCGCCGACGTGTGGCTCGCCGTCGACCGAGACCCTGATGTGCGCGTTGCGCTCCTCGCCGGGGCGGGAAAGGGCTTCTCGTCCGGTGGCAGCTTCGAGCTGCTCGACGCCATGACCGAGGACTACGGCACCTCGCTGCAGGTCCTTCGCGAAGCCCGTGATCTCGTCAACAACGTCATCAACTGTTCGAAGCCAATCGTCTCTGCCATGTGGGGTCCGGCGGTCGGGGCGGGACTGGTGGCAGGCCTCCTCGCCGACGTGTCCGTGGTCGGCCGGCATGCGCGAATCATCGACGGCCACACCCGCCTCGGGGTCGCCGCCGGTGACCATGCGGCGATCTGCTGGCCGTTGCTCTGCGGCATGGCCAAGGCGAAGTACTACCTGCTCACCTGTCGTGATCTCTCGGGCGAAGAGGCAGAGCGCATCGGGTTGGTGTCGCTGTGTGTCGACGATGCCGGCGGGAGCGACGCCGTGCTCAGCGAGGCGCTCAGCGTCGCGACCGAGCTCGCCGACGGCGCACAGCAGGCAATCCGGTGGACGAAGCACACGCTGAACTTCGCCTACCGCCAGCTCGCCCCCGCCTTCGAGGCCTCCCTCGCCTATGAGTTCCTCGGCTTTCAGGGACCCGATGCACTCGAGGGGATCGCCGCGGTGCGCGAGAAGCGGGCCGCAGACTTCGAAGGCGGCCCTACGAGCGAGTGACTTCCCGCACAACGCTGGTTCCAGCCCCGGGCTGACTCTCCCAGTTCCACGACTCGTGGAACTCGAGCCGGCCGTCGTCGAGCATCACGATCTCGCTACGACACCGCCCGCTTGCCGTGCCGCCCTCGACCGTCACGTGCGAATAGCGGAAATCGAGCCGATCTCCGCTGCGGGCGCCGACCAGATAGCCGAGCCGCACCGAACCGCCGTGGTAACGGGCCCACACCACACCATCGGCTTCTTCGTGATACTCGAACCGCGTATCGGCGCCTACATCGCCAGCATGGTCCGCAGTGACATCGGCGAAGACCCGTCCATCGACCGAGGGCAGCGCACCCGTCGTCATCGGTACCTCCATCACCGGTCAGACGGCATCATGGCACAGCCTGGTAACCTGCGCGGCCGCGATGGCAACGAGTGACCAACCGGCGTTGAGCCAAGGCCAACCGGCGAGGGCCGCCGAATCGACCGGCATCGCCGACCACTCGAGCACGATCATCGCAGGGGCAACCCTCGCCGGCGGGTCGGCGACCTGGCTCGGGTACGGAACCGATATCGACGTGGCCAACGTCTTACGGGCGGGCGAGTCGTTCTTCGACGGCGACTATCAACTGTCGCGGCCGCCGGGGAATCTGCCCTATGAGATTGTGGCGTACCTCCTCGATGCGGGGTTCGGATCCGTCGGCGTGGTGATCGGGTCGCTGCTCACCGGCGCGGTCGTC
>JBCCYT010000259.1:0-3920 GCA_039188975.1 Actinomycetota bacterium | reverse complement strand
GAGCGGCGGGCAATCGAAGACCAGATGGCCGACGGCTCCCTGCGGGGCATCGTCGCCACCTCAGCGCTCGAGCTCGGCGTCGACATCGGCGATCTCGACGCATGCGTGATGAACGGGTTCCCGGGCACGATCGCATCGATGTGGCAGCAGGCCGGACGGGCCGGCCGACGCTCCGCACCGAGCGTCACGGTGCTCGTCGGCGGCGACGACCAACTCGATCGCTATCTCATGCGTCACCCCCATGAGGTGTTCGAACGTGAACCCGAGCCATCCGTCGTCAACACCGCCAACCCGTACATCCTTGGACCTCACCTCGCATGTGCGGCCTACGAATTGCCGCTGTCCTACGACGACCTGCGCTGGTGGACCGACGAAGAGCTCCACGACGGCATCCGCGATCTCGTTCGCGACGACCGACTCCGGCTCCGACGCCGATGGCGCAACGGCCGAGAAGAACCGTTCGCCCACTGGTGCGGCACCGGCTACCCCTCACGAGAGATCGGGCTGCGGTCAGGCACCTCGTCGGAAATCAAGATCATCGATCACACCACGGAACGGCTGATCGGCACGGTCGATGAATCTCGGGCCCTGACATCGGTGCATTCCGGCGCGATCTATCTGCACCGCGGCCAGAGCTACGAAGTCATCGATCTCGACCTCGACGACAAGCACGCACGGGTCGTCGAGTGCGACAACACGACCTACACCCAAGCTCGCACCGACACGACCGTGCGCGTCGTGCGGTCGATCAGGTCGCGCCGGGTCGGGCGGGCCACCCTCCACCTGGGCGAGGTCGAGGTCGCCCGGTCGGTGCTCGGGTATCAGCTGCGCGACACCTTCTCTCGCAAGATCCTGGCCAACGAGACGCTCGATCTCCCCGAGCAACGCCTCGTCACCCGGGCGTTCTGGTACGTCATCGATGAAGATGTCATGCACGAGCTCGTCGAGCAGGGCGGCGATCCCGCCGGCACGCTCCACGCCACCGAACACGCCGGCATCGCGATGCTGCCCCTCTTCACGATCTGCGACCGTTGGGACGTCGGCGGGGTCTCCACCGAACATCACGCCGACACCGGCGCAGCCACGATCTTCGTCTACGACGGCTACCCCGGCGGTGCCGGTATCGCCGAACTGGGATTCGAGGCAGGCGACAACCATCTGGCGGCCACGCTCGAGGCCGTGGAGTCGTGCGATTGCAGCTCCGGGTGTCCTTCGTGTGTTCAATCGCCCAAGTGCGGCAACGGCAACGAACCGCTCGACAAATCGGGAGCCATCGGCCTTCTGAACAGCATTTTGAAGGGCATCGAGCGCTGAACGTCGAGGCCTCCGGCCAAATTGGGCCTTTTGGCCCATCCACGCTGGGACCAACGGCACCGACGATTTGGGTATGGCGGGCAAGACAACGAACACCACTCCGCAGTGGGTCGCGCGGCCGGGCTGGGCGCTGCTGCTCCGCGTCGCGCTCACGCTGGGCCCGATCATCGCCGTCACCGCCGCTGCGTGGCAGGTCCACCTGACCCTCGGGTCGCCATCCACGTTCATCAGCGGCGTCGCCCGCTGGGTTGCGCTGTCGGCCACCTGCACGATCGCCATCCGTCTGCTCGATCGATTCGCCAAGAAGCTCCTGCCCCTGACCGTGCTCTTGCGGATGACGATCGTCTTCCCCGACGACGTCCCCTCCCGGTTCCGGGTTGCCCTGCGCTACGGAACCACACGACAGCTCGAACGCGATGTGGAGTCCGGTGCGCTGCGACACGACACCCCTCAAGAAGCAGCCGAGCGGCTACTCGCCCTGGTCGCCCGGTTGAGTGCGCACGACCGCGCAACTCGCGGCCACACCGAGCGGGTTCGGGCCTATGCCGACCTGGTTGCCGAACAGCTCGGCTACTCCGACGACGAGCGCCACAAGCTTCACTGGGCTGGGCTCCTCCACGACATCGGCAAACTCGCCGTGCCCGCCGCGGTGCTGAACAAGAAGGGGCCGCTCACCGAACACGAGTGGGAGCAGGTCCGCCGTCATCCCGAAGCGGGCTGGGAACTCGTCCAGCCGCTTCGAGCGTGGCTCGGCGAGTGGGCCGAGGCAACGCTCGATCATCACGAGCGCTGGGACGGCGCGGGGTATCCCCAAGGTCTCGCCGGATCAGAGATCTCGCGGGGCGGGCGCATCATCTCCGTTGTCGATGCGTTCGATGTCATGACCTCGGCCCGGTCGTACAAGGAACCGATCTCGTTCGATGCCGCCCGTTCCGAACTGGCGGCCGCCAGTGGCAGCCACTTCGACCCCGACGTTGTCCGGGCGTTTCTTGCCCTTTCGCTGACCAAGCGACGCACCCAGTGGAGCGTTCTGTCCTGGTTCGCGAACTCGCCGATCATCACTTCGGTGACATCGGGCGGGGCGAGCGTGCCTGCGTCGGTCGCTACCGGGATGGTGGCCGCCACCGTGGCTGCGGGCAGCATGGTCGTGAGCGGCGACAGTCCCAATCCAGAACCGATCGAAGTCGCCCTCGAGCGGGCGATCGAATCGACGACCACCACGACCATCTCGGTCGCACCGACCGTCCCCGTGACGACGACTGCGCCGACGACCACGACCGCGCCGCCCACCACCGCGCCGCCGACGACCGTGATCACTGCGACCCCGCCAACGACAATCGCGCCCACCACGACCGCCGCACCGACGACCACAACCGCGCCGCCCGCCACGACCGTGCCTCCGCCAACCACGACGGCACCAACGACCACCACCGTGCCTCCGCCAACCACCACCGTCGCCGTCGACGCCATCGACAACAGCTATCTCGGCGGCGGACTGGGCGACGTGCTCAATCTGGTCGACACGGTCGACGGCGCAGCGGTCGCTGACCTCGACGGCGACCCGAATCCCGGGCTCACGATCGCGCGCTCCTCCGACGGATTGATCGAGATCGACGACCCCAACGTGCATGCCTGGCGGTTCAGCACAACCAACGACACCCAGATCCAAGGCAATGTCTTCTTGCGGTTGCATGCAGCCATCGAGAACTTCGATGACGGCTTCGCCGTGTTGCTCGTCGGGCTGGTGGCGTGTGACTCGCCCGCAGCCAGCTGTACCGAACTGTTGAGCGGCCAGGGCGCCTTTGCCCAGGTCGGGTTCGGGTCGGACTTTGGTGCCGTCGAGGTTGACCTCGGTTCGATCGACACGACCGTGCCGGCCGGCAAGCACATCCTGATCACCATCGCCGTTGCAACGTCCTCGACCCACGACGTGTGGCTCCAGTTCGGTTCCTCGGCGTTTCCGTCACAACTGCTCGTCAACTGACCGACCAGCGCCGGCGCGGGCTGCTCAGGACTCGCGGCGCATCGTCGCCGACCCGGTCAGTTCGACATCACCGATGAGCGGTCCGATGAGCGGCACAGTCGTCGGTGCGCGGTATCGCACCACGATCGTGACCCGGTCACCGCGACCACTGATTGCAACGTCGAGCCGATCCGGAGCGAGGCCACCTGAGGCGATCACCGCCTCTCGCACCGACCGATCGCTGCCGTCGACAGCCGCGATCCGGGCACCTTCACGAGCGGCGTGAGTGACCATCACCCGAGCGTGCACCACCAACCCGATCTGAATCACGGCCAACAGCGCAAGCGCAATGATCGGCAACAACAGCGCCGTCTCCACGGTCGCCTGCCCGCGGGTGCCCGGGCCCCGACTCGGGGCCCGGCCCAACCCGCTCATCCGACGCGACCGCGCACCGACTCGAGCACGGCGTCCATCAAGTCGCCGACCGCCGACGTGTTCGCGGCCCAGGCGATCACCAGCAGGGCCAGCGCCGCAGCACCCAGGATCACGAGCGCATACTCGGCCGTCGCCTGACCGCCGTCGGTAGGTGTGCGCCGGCCGTCCCCGCCGGATCGGCTTTCGTTCGGGATGATTCTCACGAGTG
>JBCCYT010000258.1:0-3930 GCA_039188975.1 Actinomycetota bacterium | reverse complement strand
TTCACGATCGACAAGCTGGTGTACTCGCCGAGTCCGCCGGTGGTCTTTGCCGTCGTCGACTTCGACGGTGGTGGCCGGGCGCCGCTCGAGCTGGCCGATTGCGGACCGGACGAGATCGAGATCGGCATGCGGGTTCGTCCGACGTTTCGACGTCTCTTCACCGCCGATGAGATTCACAATTACTTCTGGAAGGTCGAACCAGTGAGGGACGCGCACTGATGGGGTCACACGGGATCAAGGACCAGGTTGCGATCATCGGCGTGGGCTGCACTCCGTTCACGGAGCATTGGGACAAGTCGCTCGATGATCTGATCATCGATGCGGCGCATGCGACGTATGCGTCGGCGGGTGTCGCGCAAGCCGACATCGATGCGTTCTGGTTCGGGACGTCGCAGTCCGCCGCGTCGGGCCTGGCCATGGGCGGACCGCTCAAGATTCACGGCAAGCCGATCAGCCGGGTCGAGAACTACTGCGCTACCGGATCCGAGGCAATGCGTCAGGCGGCGTATGCCGTGGCGTCAGGCGCGTACGACGTGGTGATGGCGCTTGGTGCCGAGAAGGTCAAGGACGGCGGGTACCAGGGTCTCAACGCGTTCCCGGTCCCGACCGACGGCACCCAGCGCACCTTGACGGCGGCGGGCATGTTCAGCCTGATCCTGCCGGCGTATGCCGACAAGTACGGCGTCGACGAGGACGAGATTCGCTACGCGGTCGCCAAGATCGCAGAGAAGAACCATTTCAACGGTGCCCGTAACCCGCTCGCCCAGTTCCGGAGGGAAACGAGCGCTGAGCAGATTTGCCAGATGGCCGCGGTGGCCGGGCGGCTCTCGGTGTTCGATTGTGCCGGCGTTGCTGACGGCGCTGCGGCGGTGATCATGTGTCGAGCTGAGGATGCCCATCGGTACACCGACCAGGCGCTGTACGTGAAAGCACTGTCGTTCGTTGCGGGAACCGGAGCCGGGTCACTCGATCCCGACTACGACTACACGACCTTGCCGGAATGCAAGTGGGCGGCCGACGATGCGTATGCCCAAGCAGGCGTGACGTCACCTCGCGATGAGATCGCCGTCGCCGAAGTGCACGACTGTTTCACGCCCACCGAGTTGGTCTTGATGGAGGATCTCGGGTTCTCGGAGCCGGGTGAGGCGTGGCGCAATGTGCTCGATGGCGAGTTCGCGCTCGATGGACGGCTTCCGGTCAACAGTGACGGCGGTTTGAAATCGTTTGGCCATCCGGTCGGCGCGTCGGGCCTTCGCATGCTGTACGAGGTGTGGCTGCAGCTTCGCGGCCAAGCGCCGGCGGAGCGACGGATCGCAGATCATGGGCGCACCCTCGGCCTCACGCACAACCTCGGCGGATATCCGGGCGAGATGGTGAGCTTCGTGGGGATCTACGGCACCGAGCTCGGCTGAACCGAGCCCAGGAGCCGGGTTTCCTAGCGGGCGGCTCGCCGAGGTCGCCCGATGCGCACCTCGGTGCCCGCCGTCCAGTGCACGACCGGTTCGCCGGTCGGCTCGGGCAGCCCGGCCGCGGTGAGGAGATGGTCGTCGAGCTGCAGCAGCTCGGCCCGGTGCAGTGGCCAGCGGCCGTGATCGACCGGCGCGTAGAGCGTGAGGCCTCGGTCGCTGTCCATCGACGGGAAGCGCGAGTACAGGCCCCACCGTGCCGTGAGGAAGTGCTCGAAGGGCGACACGTCGTCGTCGGCGATCCGTTCGCCGATTCGGGCGACGCTGTGATGCGATGGCATTGCGCCGGTCGGGGTGGTGCGGCGAGGCCAGCGGCGAACCGAGTCATAGCGCCAGACGGCACCGGGCTCGCGTCGACCGCGATCGATGGACATGTCGGCCCAGAAGTACGGCAGCCCGTAGGACACGCGGGCGGTGACGGTGGCGGCCAGCCCACCGGCTTCGAGTGAGCTGAACCAGACCCCGGGTCGGCCGCTTCGGTCGCGCACATACGTGCGGACGTTGGTCTCGGGGAAGGTACCGATGATCGGGAGGCGCAGGCCGCCGGGCGTGCCGACGACCATCTCGAACGGAACGAGACCGACCCACGCCCGCTCGTTGCCGTCGGCGTCGGGCCACGTGTCGACGACAAGATCGTCGGGCAAGAGCGCTTGGACGACCGGTGGCGGGTAGTCGACATGGATGAAGGTGAGGTCGCGCCACCACATGCGCATGACCTCGAGCCGGACGGGTTGCGCGGGAAGCGACGGGTAGAGCTCCGGTGTGGGGGAAACCGGCATATGTGCATTCTTGCGGCTGCGGGTCGATGACGACACCTCGGGTCCGAACCCACGCACGGTGACGGTCGACACGCCGCATGTGTCGAGCGACCATTCGTCGTGTCAGCGCACTGACGGTTCGCTGAACCGAAAACCAGTACAAAGGGAACTGATCACTGTCCACAAATCAGCGCAATTCGCACTGTACGTGGTGTGGTCATCACTGGTACACATGTCACTTGGCAGACGGGGGATCGGCGATTCCCTCGGCGATGGGAGAAAAAGATGGGGCACGCGCGGGGGCGATCCGCTCGGACGACGACCAGCACCGGCTGGTTTGGCACAGGGCCGTGGTCCGGGAGCTGGTTCGAGCAACAGGCGGTGGCGCTGCTTGCGGTGATCTTGTTGGCGGCCACGCTCGCTACGCCCGCGCTCCAGCAGGCGGCAAACGACCTCGAGGAGCGGATCACCGACGCGTTGACGGCCGAGGCGTCGTCGGCCGTGCCCGAGGGGCTGACCGCCGAAGAGTGGGCCGACATCCAGGCCCAGATCGCAGCCCTGCAGGAGAGTCAGACTCGTGCGCCGCAGGTCACGGTGGAGCCGATCGCCGCGCCGACGTTGCGGCTTGGTCGTCTCGACGAGGCGTCGTTCGCCACCGCTGGTGCCTCGTTTGCGTTGAACGAGCAGCTGGTGCGGCTCGGCACGGTGTCGGTTGGCGGTCCCATCGCTGCTGCCGCGCCGGAGGTCGATGGTGACCGGGTGATCTATGACCGCGGCACGATCGAGGAGTGGTTCGTCGAAACCGAACTCGGCATCGAGCAGGGCTGGACCATCGCCGCCGCCCCCGCCGGTGTCACCGACGAGCTCGTCATCGAAGTGTCGCTCGGCGGCACCCTCGTCCCCGTTCCGGTCAGCGACACGGCGGTGTCGCTGGTCGACGAGGCTGGCAACGGCGCTGCGGTCTACTCCGGCCTGGTGGCGTGGGATGCCAATGGTCTCGATCTGCCTGCCGCCATGACCGTGGTCGGCGATCGGATCGCGATCACCGTCGATGTCGCGGGCGCGACCTACCCCGTCACGGTCGATCCCGTGGTGATCGGCGAAGCGCAGTACAACGTCGAACCGAATGCGGCGCAGGCCCGCCACGGCAGCGCGATCGACGTCGACATGACGACCCCGGACGGTCCGGTCGCCGTGATCGCCGCCCCCGGCTCCGATCTCTTCGGTGCGGGGCTCGGGATGATCACCGTGCTGCGGCGCGATGGCGGCGGCAACTGGAATATCGAGGCCCAGCTCCAGCCCGATCCGGCGTCGTCACCAGAAGCCGATGATCGCTTCGGCGCGTCGGTGACCGTCGAGGGTCGCCACATCGCGGTTGGTGCGCCCGGCAAAGCCGACAACGGCACGAACTCGGGTGCGGTGTACGTCTACGAATACGCCCCGCTCACGGCGACCTGGGGCCTCGAGGACACCCTCTACGAGTGCCAGAGCGTCGCGCCGCCGTGTGGCGATGCGCCCGGTCAGGGTGGCGCGATCACCCACCGGTTCGGCTCGGCGGTCTCGTTCGCTTCCGAGAGCGATCTCGTGATCGGCGCCGAGGCGTCGGCCGCGTTCTCCTCGGACGGCGGTATCGCCTACGTGTTCCGTTCGATTCTCACGAGCGAGTACCGCTTCCGGAACCTCACCGACATCATCAACAACCCGAC
>JBCCYT010000257.1:0-3946 GCA_039188975.1 Actinomycetota bacterium | reverse complement strand
TGTTCGACCTCGACGAGCCGGGCCGCGACGGCCGCACCGGTGTCGGGAACGGCGGGGTAGCGGCGCCCGTTCGGTGCAGCCGGATGCTCGGCTGGTTCGGGCGTCGTGGTCGTCGTCGACGGTGTCGTCGTGGTGCTGGTCGACGAGCCGGCGCTCGTGGTTGTGGTGGAGGTCGATGCCGGTGTCGCGTCGCCGGCACCGTCTGACTGTTGGCAGGCGCCCGCCACGAGCGCCAGAGCAACGAACGTGGCGCGGAACCGACGTCGATTCATGCAGGGATCAGCTGGACGACGCTGCCGCTGAGCGACATGGCGACCACTTCACCGTTGGGAAGGGTCGCGAAGTCGACGAGATCGCGACCGGGAATCGTCAGGTCGAGATCGTGGAAGACGACCTCGCCGGTGTGGACCGAGATCGCCCACAGTCGGGAGGTGCAGAAGTCGCCGAAGATGTAGGCGCCGTGGAGCTCGGGGATGGCGGCGCCTCGGTAGACCTCACCGCCGGTGATGGAACAGCCAGAGGCGGGCGCGTCGGTGTGGGGGTACACGAAGACGGGATCGACATTGTCGGCGGGCCGGTCACCGCGGAATTCCTCGATGCCTTCGCGGAGATTCCAGCCGAGGTTGGTGCCGAGACCCCAGCCGTTGGCGCCGAGGAGCAGGGTGATCTCTTCCCATTCGTTCTGCCCGACATCGGCAATCCAGAGGTCGTCGGTCGCCGGGTCGAACGCCATTCGCCACGGGTTGCGCACCCCGATGAGGAAGATCTCGGGCACGCCCCCGCCGTCGGCATAGGGATTGTCCGGGGGGATGGCATAGGGCTGTGCCTGGGTGGGGGTCGGGTCGATCCGCACGATCGATCCGAGGATCTGGTCCGGGTCCTGACCGGCGTTGAGGGGATCGTCGGCTGCGCCGCCGTCGCCGACGCCGACATACAGGTGACCGTCAGGACCGATCGCAAGCGACCCACCGTTGTGGTTGGCGAATGGTTGGTCGATGGTCAGCAGCGGAACCCGTTCGCCGGGGCGGCCGTCGGCGTCGAGCAGGTAGGCGTCGACCTGGGTGGTGCCGCCGAGATCGGTGTAGTTCACGTAGAGGGCTTCGGCATCGACCGCCACTCCGAGCAGGCCACGTTCACCGCTGGCTCGGGTCTCGTCGGCGATGTCGAGGATCGTCTCGCCGGAGACCCCGGTGGCGGGATCGACCACGATGACTTCGCCGGGTCGTTCGGCGAGCCACCATTCGCCGTTGGGGGCGACCACGGCGTCGATGGGCTGGTTGAAGCGTCCGAGTTCGTCGAGCTCGACCACGGCCTGGGTGATGTCGCCATTGGGGGTTGGCGCGGCGGTTGTCGTGGTGGGTGGCGCGGTTGTCGGCGTGGAGTCGTCGGGGTCGGCGGCTGGTTGGTCGTCGGCGGGGACGGCGACCGTCGTCGTGGTGGTGGGCGTTTCGGCGGTGGTGGTCGGCACCGTGGTCAGCGGCTGTGCTTCGGTGTCGGCCGCGTCGTCGGATCCGCAGGCGGCGGCGAGGAGGGCGGCGAGCACCAGGTTGGGGAGAAGGTGCTTCATGCGTCCACCCGTCGAATCAGGCCCTCTTGGACGACGTTGGCGACGAGTCGCCCGTCGTGGGTGAACACCCGGCCGGTTGCGAGCCCGCGGGCGCCGGTGGCGGCGGGCGTGTGCTGGTCGTACAGCAGCCATTCGTCGGCTCGGAACGGGCCGTGGAACCACATGGCATGGTCGAGGCTCGCCATCATCACCTTGCGGTCAGCAGCCCCCGAACCATGGGGCAGCAGTGTGGTGTCGAGCAGGGTCATGTCGGAGGCGTAGGTGAGCAGGCAGGTGTGCAGGACCTGGCCGTCGGGAAGTGCGCCGTTGGCTTTGAACCAGACCTGCTGGGTTGGAGGGAGCGGCTCGTTTCGGTTGAACGGGTCCTTGGTGACGTAGCGGACGTCGAGCGCGCTGGGACCGTAGGCGTCGTCGATGCCGGCGGCGGCGAAACGTTCGGCACGGGTGAGGAGGCCGTCGGGGCTCGGCACGTCGGGCATCTCGTCGCCGTGTTCATCGCCGGGTTCGGCGACGTGGAACGAGGCCGACATGTGGAAGATCGCCCGCCCGTGCTGGATGGCAACGACTCGGCGGGTGGTGAATGAGCGTCCGTCGCGAATGCGGTCGACCTCGTACAGCACCGGAACGCTCGGGTCGCCGGGGCGAAGGAAATAGGCGTGCAACGAATGCACCGACCGGTCGTCATCGACCGTTCGAGCTGCGGCCACGAGGGCCTGGCCGGCGACCTGGCCGCCGAAGATTCGTTGCCGGTCCTCGTCGGGATTCACGCCCCGGAAGATGTTGACCTCGATGGGTTCGAGATCGAGAAGATCGATGAGGGCGTCGACCTGGGCTTGTTCCATCACCCCATGATGGCCCCCGCCGGGGCGTTCCCAGCGTCGAGCCGTCAACTTCGGCGCCTGGTGGGCCGACAGGGGAGTGGTGACAGTAACCTCGACCCCCATGACCTCGACGCTTCGCCCTCGGGCCTTTCTCGCCGATCACGGCGCGAAGTTGCTTCGCTACTGCGGGGTGTCGGTCATCAACGTCATCGTTGGGCAGGCGATTCTTGCGTTCTGTCTCGCGGTTGTGGGGCTCGGTGGGGTGCCGTCTCAGGTGATCGCGGCGATGCTTTCTGCCATCCCGGCCTACATCTTGAGCAAGCGGTGGGTCTGGAAGCAGACCGGGCAGGATTCGTTCCGCAACGAGGTGCTGCCGTTTTGGATCATCGCCCTGGTAGGGCTGATCTTTGCCGTGTCGTCGATTGCCGTCGTCGAGCAGTTCACCGACAACACGCCCGTGATCATGTTGACCAGCCTCGGTGCCTATGGCGTCGTGTGGGTGGCGAAATACCTGATCCTCGACCGGCTGATGTGGGCGTCGTCGGACGAACCCGCTGTCGACTCGGCGCGCTGATGGCGATGGATCCCGACCTGCTTGCGCACGCGCGCGCGGCTCGCGGCTTCATGCCTCTCGACGAGGGTTTGGCGCTGCACGACGCCGCCGTTGCGGTCGGTGTGGATGGGCCGTTCCTCGAGGTCGGGTCCTATTGCGGCAAGTCGGCGGTGTACCTCGGTGCGGCGGCGAAGGCCCAGGGTCGACTCTTGTTTGCGCTCGATCATCATCGAGGCAGCGAGGAGAATCAGGCCGGGTGGGAGCATCACGAACCCGATTTGATCGATCCGGAGATCGGCAAGATGGACACGTTGCCGATTTTTCGACGGACGGTGCACGATGCTGGCCTCGAAGGCACGGTGGTCGGGTTGATCGGCGATTCGCCAGCGATCGGTTCGGTGTGGCAGATCCCGTTGGCGTTGCTTTTCATCGATGGAGGCCATGGTGAGGAGCCGGCCCATCGTGATTACGAGATCTGGGTGCCGCAGGTGGCGATCGGCGGCACGTTGCTGATCCACGATGTCTTTCCCGATCCGGCGGACGGCGGCCGGCCGCCCTATGAGATCTACTGCCGAGCGATGGAGTCCGGTGCGTTCCGTGAGGTCGGCGTGACTGGCTCGCTGCGATGGTTGGAGCGGACCGGTTCCGGTATCTGACCTGGCGCAGCGGTGTCTTTCGTGTGCTTTGTCTGAGTCGCTTGTCCCAGGACGGTCACATCTGGGTTGATGCATCCGATGTTTGAGTCGTGCATCTGACCTACCGAGAACACGTCTTGGGCACCGCCGCCACCGAGCAGGAGGCGCGAGTCATGGCCCGTCATCTGCCCCGGCCGAGCGCCGTTCGTGAGACCGAGGACGGTCAGTGGAATGTGGTGCAGCTGTTGCCGGCGAAGTGGGAGCCGTCGCGTTCGAGTGTGGTGAACGGCACCGTCACCGCGAGCGCGGGTGGAAGCCGTCGACGATCGTACGCGTGATCTGTTCGGCGAGATCGCCGATCGGGATCTGA
>JBCCYT010000256.1:0-3990 GCA_039188975.1 Actinomycetota bacterium | reverse complement strand
GTTGGCGTCGACGCGAGGTCGACGGTGAACACCGAGCCGGCCCCCTGGCCGCGGACGTTGTCGCGGCCTTCGATACCGAGCGCAACGGTGGCGCCGTCGTAGGCGACGTTCGCAATCTGACCGTTCTGGTCGTAGCTCCCGGACTGCACCTGCGAGAACGATCCGCCGCCATCGTTGCGCAAGACCTGCACCTGACGGTTTTGTTCGGTCGCGGCGACGATGGTGTCGTTGTCGATGTCGACCGAGACGTTCTGGTCACCGGCTCCGACGAAGTCGAACAGCTCGAGGAACGTCCCGTCGTCGATGTCGTAGGCGTGGACGTTGCCGGCACGGGTGCCGAAGGCCAGCCAGTCGGTTGCGGCGGCGATGTCGTCGTAACCGCCCGAGCCACGCGGGGTGAAGACGGTCGTCACCACATGTGCCGTCGCCGTCCATTCGTCGATGGCGAAGTCCGCCACCGACCAGATGCGGCCACCGAAGATGTCGACTGACCAGCCGACCCGCCCATCGACGGCGTCGGGCGCACGGTTGAGGTCTCGGGCGAAGCCCCAGGTTCCGGCGTTCTCTTCGAAGATCGACAGACCACCGGCGTTGGGCGACCCGATCGGGATACCGGGTCCGGCGAGCACGGCGTTGCGCTGCGGGGCACCCGCAACGATCACGGAACCTTCGATCGCAACGTCCCAGCCGAGCCAGCCGCCACCCGCCGGACTGGTCAGCACGCCGCCATCGGGGGCCCACATGCCGAGGGAGCGTTCGTAGACGGCGATGCCGCCAACGCTGGCGCCGTTGTGGAATGGCGCACCGATCACGAGGGTGTCGCCCTCGATGGCGACGCTCTGGCCGCCGTCGGCGTCGACGCCGAAGGCGGGAAGGATCTCCTGCGTGAACGTCCAGACACCCGCGGGGGATCGGCCGAACACGTAGGCACCGCCACGGCCATCATTGGCCTGGGGGTCGCCGACGACCATGGTGTCGCCGTCGATGGCCACGCTGCGAGCAAAGGCCGGGGTGGTCGGATCCTGCACCGTGACGCCACGGCCGGCTGGGTTGACGACGCCGTCATCGCGGCGGAACGACACGGCCGTGCCGGCCTGCGCACCGAACGAGTCCTCGTCCGGTCCGCCGAGCACGATGTGGGTGTCGGAGACACCGACCGCGACCCAGGCGTCGACCGATTCGGAGTCGGGTGGATCGACGACGAGAGTCGTCGGTTCCCACCCGTCGATCGTGCGGGTGTACACGAAGGCGTTGGAGCTGACGGGCGCGTTGCCCGAGAGTCGGGCGCCAACGATGATCGAGTCACCGTTGATGGCGACGTCGGTGCCGAACTCGGCGTCGAGGAAGACCTCGGCCGGATCGTTGCGGGTCAGCTGGGTGCCGCCATCGCAGAGGCCGCCGAAACAATCGAACACATAAACCGCACCGTCACGATCGAGATCGAACGGGGCACCGACGACCAGTTCGCCGGGACCGTCGAGATCGAGCCGAGCACCAAACGCATCGGACCAGGCGGCACCGGTCCGCCCGCCCTGGAGGGTCTGGCCGGTGTTGGTCATGGTGCCGCCGCCGAACTCCCAGTTCTCGACCAAGCCATAGTCGGTGTCGCCTGGCGTTCCCTCGACGACGGGCGGGGCGATACCGAGGTAGACGTTCGGCGAATCGACCGCCACGTCAGAACCGGCACCGGGGGTGGTTCGGTTGATCGTCGCCACACTGGCGGTGGCCCACTGGGTGGGTCCGTTCGGGATCACTTCGGCGCCCTGGTTGGCGATGCCGAGTGCCAGGATCTCACCGTCGGACGCCACTGCGTTGGCGATCGAGGTGATCCGGGTTCCACCGACGGCGAAGGGCTCTGCTGTCGAGTTTCGGGTGTACCAGGCGACGCCGCCGTTGCCGCCGATCACGACGAGCAGATTGTCGGTGACCAGGTCCATGTCCTTGCCCCACACGGTCTGATTCAGACCGGCGGGTTGTTCGAGCACCTGGTCGAGCAGCCAGTCGCCCGAGCCATCGAGGCGGTAGACGTACAGTTCGCCGCTCAGGTCGCTGTTGCGGTTTCGGGCGTTGGGGGCGCTGACCACCAGCATCTCGCTGCCGACCTCGACCCGTCGGCCGACGTTGTCTTCGTCCGCCGATCCCGGCACGCCGAGCTTCTGGAAGGCGTCGGATGATTCATAGGGTTCGAGATCGATGAGGTTGGCGACCACCCCCAGCTCGGTCGGCAGCAGGGTCCCGTCGGCTTTCACGCCGAGACCGCGGCCGCCTTCGATCGCACCGCCGATGATGCCGACGGAGGGCGCGTTGCCGAGCGAACGGATCGCTTCGGCGTCCACGTCGGTGACGTCGGAACCTGCGTTGGTGGTGTAGAGGTTGAATTGATCGTTGCCGGTGAACAGGATCGAGTCGCCGGAGATCGAGACGTCCTTGATGTCGTCGAGCGCGTTGCCACCGAGTTCGGTGAACAGGTCCGGCGTGTCGTCGTTGAGGTCGATGTCGTAGACCAACCCGAGTCCATCGATGGGGACCGTGACGACGACAACAAGGCGGTTGAAGCCGGTGCGGGCAACTGCGATGTGCTCGCCGAGACGGTCGCCCGCAGTGAGGGTTGCGGGAAGGCCAGCGGTCTCGCTCCGGAGCTGGAACGAACCGGTGTCGAGTTCGTAGATGAAGAAGCGACCTTCGCCCGACTCCGCACCGGGCGCACCGGCGACATAGAGGTCCTGCAAGCCAGCATTCGAGGTGGCCGCAACGGAGTAGCCGAACTCATCACCGGCGGCTGCGCCGGCTTGGCTGCCATCAGCAGTGGCGATCGACGGTCCGCGGGCACCGGTGAAGTAGTAGACGGTGCCATTGGTGGTGCCCGGCGCACCGACGAACATCCGCCCGTTCAAGAGGATGTCGAGGTCGAGACCGAACAGCACGCCGGTTGGGCCCCCCAGGAGACCGCCGGGGGTCACCGAGCCGACCAAGGCAAACGTGTCGTCGGAGCCCGAGCGGTAGTACTGGAAGACTTCACCGTTGTCGGTGCCGACCGCGTCGGACCCGGGGGCGCCGATCACGATGGCGCGATCGGTGATCGCCACGCCTGCGCCGAATGAGGTGCCGCCGGCGCCGACGATGCTCTGGCGCAACTCCCACCCGGCGATCGTGTTCTCGTACACGTAGGCGATGTCGTCGGCGGGCACACCCACGACACCCCAGTCGCCGTCGATGGCAACCGACGGCTGGCCGTACACGGTGGGGACAGGAATGATGCCGGTGAAGAACGTGCCTTCGTTGGCCGAGAAGCCGGCGAACGACGACTGACCCATCGCCACGCCGTTGGCGGCCGGGTCGAGCATGACAGCGCCGATGTCGGTCGCAGCGGTCGGCGCAAACTCATGATCGGGGGTGGAGAGCGCCCCGCTCACCGGCAGCTCGTAGATGTCGACGCTCGGGCTGATGTCGCTGTTGGCCACCGCAAAGTAGGAATCGGTGATCGCAAACGAGCCGAACTGGTCGCCACTGAGGCTGGCGATCGGTGTGGACGACCACGTCGGGCCGCCGAAGACCTCGACGGTGTCATCGCCGAACTCGTTGAAGCTCGACGTGACGACGAGGTTGGGAGCGACCTCGACCCGGGACCCGAGGCCGAAGTCGCCGCCGATCTTGGCGACGGTGGTGTAGACCCCACCCGCGATGGGCCGGGTCAGCACGGTGAACGCGCCACCTTGGACGAAGTTGCTGAACTCGAGGTCACGGCTGTCGCCAACCGCGATCCACAGGGTGGTCGCATCGACCGCCGTGGCGATGGTGGAACCGAAGTTCTCGCCCTGACCGGCTGCGCTGGCGATGATCGACGGGGCCGACCAGTCGGCGCCAAAGGTCGACTCATAGACCGCGCCGTTGCCAACGCCCCCGTCGCGAGCGCCGATGATGATGTGGTTCTCGTCAGCGCCGAACCCCATGTCGAAGGCGAACTCGTCACTGCTTGCGCCGGTGGTGATC
>JBCCYT010000255.1:0-4018 GCA_039188975.1 Actinomycetota bacterium | reverse complement strand
GCGGGGCGCTGGGGTCGATGGCTGCCCCACTTCGAGGTGCAAGACATGACCGCCGGCCCGCTCGCGTTCCTCCGCGGCCCGCATCACCTCCATCACGTAGAACGGGGCGATCTGACCACGAGACGATGCCGAGCGAGAGGTCTGCATGACTGCAGCTTCCCACGCCGAACCCGGCCCTTCCGGTGACCTTCGGGCGAGAACCGAACCACGGGTCGATCACAGCGGCGGAGCTTGGTACCTTGACCGTCCGTGACGAGAACGTGCGGCATCTGCGGTGGTTCGGGAGCGGGCAAGACAACGCTGACCCGTCATCTCCTCGAACGGCTCGGGCCCGACCAGGTCTCGGTCCTCGCCTTCGATGCGTACTACCGAGATCAGGGCCACCTGACCCCCGCGGAACGTTCGCTCGTCAACTACGACCATCCCGACTCGCTTGATCACGAGCGCTTCGCAGCCGACGTCGAGTCGTTGCGCAGCGGCCAGTCGATCGCCGCTCCGGTCTATGACTTCGCGACCCACACCCGCACCGGCGACGTCACGATGGTCGAGGCGCGTCCGATCGTCATCGTCGAAGGCATCTTGTTGTTGTCGTTCCCCGAGATCGCGGATCATCTCGATCTCGCCGTCTTCATCGATGTGCCCGAAGCGATTCGGCTCGAACGGCGGATCCGTCGAGATGTCGCGGAACGCGGCCGCGAGCCTGACGATGTACGGCGCCAGTTTGCCGAGACGGTCGCCCCGATGCATGACACGTTCGTCGAGCCGTACCGTCACCGGGCCAACCGCACGGTCGACATTGCCGAGGACTATGGGCCGGTTGCCGATGAGCTGATCGAGCGTCTGCTCGACCCCACTGCGCTTGCCAGCTGACGTGGGTCAAGGCCCGGCCGGGCCCCACGCGGTACCGTCGTCTCATGGGTGAGGTACGCCGCGGCTGGACACTGATCGTGTTTGCCGTGTCGCTTTGCGCCAGCGTGCTCGCCAGCTGCGGCGACGATGCTCCTGAATCGGTCGAGCCTGCGTTCACGCTGCCTCGGGCCTACGAGGATCTCGACCTGTCCACGCCCGAGGGGGCGGTGGCTGAGTTCGTGTCGGCGTTCGTTCGCCGCGACTATGTGACGGCAGCGCTCATCTTGCATCGAGACACCCAACTGTCGATGGGTGCGGCCGTCGAATCGGGAGACCTCTCCGGTCTTGTGGCGACCGAGCTCCAGGCGTCCCTGCTGGCCCGCCTGACCGTCGAACGCGACGGCGACCACGTCGTCGAAGCCGGTCGGGCGTTCGAGGTCGCCATGGAGGAGGCCATGGCCAACGGCGGCTTTCACGTCGATCTCGCGTCCGGCGTGCAAGCGGTGACGCTTCGGTCCTCTGATCAATTCACTGCGGTCGTCGACGGGGTCCTGGCCACCAACGGCAACGACGTCATCTTCGAGCTCGCACCCGCAAGCGACGGCCGGTGGCGCATCCGCAGCGTACGGCTGGTGAACGGGGTGCCGTCCCAAGTTCCCTTCAGCGGACAACCGACGACCGAACCACCGGACCGGGGGCTTGAAGACACCGACGTCTGGCGGTCGATCCTGCCGAATGCCGATCCGCAGGAGCTGCTGGACACGATCGTCGCGGTCGTCGACCAGGGAGATTTCGTGTCGCTGTACCTGCTGCTCGACACAACGGCGCAGAACGCGGTCGCCGATCAGCTGGCCGCCGTCATCGACCCTGACCACGGCATGATCGCATCGATCCTCGACGCCCGCCTCGACACCGTCGGGTTCTCGGCCGATGTCAGCCAACTCGGCAACGTGCCGAGCGATTTCATGACGACCGCTGAACAGGTCGCACCTGGCGAAGCACTGACGTTCATGGTGTCGCACGGCGAAGACGCACTGGACGTCACCATGTCGCGAGATTCAACCGGCGGTTGGCGCCTGCGTCGCATGGTGCCGGTCGGCGAGATCACCGCACCGACCCCGTTCGTCATCGCGAACTGATCACCCGCCGGTCGGCTCAGCGAACGAACTTCGCCACCGTCTCGACATGGCTGGTGCCAGGGAACAGGTCGAGGACGGTCCATCGGTCGAGCGTGAACCCGGCCCCGAGAAGCAACGCCGCATCGCGGGCCGCCGATGACGGATCGCAGCTGATCAGCACAAAAACCTCGGGATCGGCCCGGACGAGCGCCTGCACGCCGCGTCGGCCGAGCCCCTCGCGGGCCGGATCGGCCACGACGATCGGGGCGAGCGACGGACGCCATCGCTCGACGTCAGCCTTGATGATCTTCGCGTTGCGATCCCGGAGGTTGACCCGAGCGTCGGCGATCGAATCGCGACCTCGCTCGATCGCGATGACCGGTCGGTTGCGACCCACCGTCGCCGAAAACAGGCCCACCCCGGCGTAGGCGTCGACCAGTTCCCCCTTGCCGGCCCCCTCGATCATCTGGCTCACCTCATCGACGAGCGCGTCGCTGCCCGCTGGCCGGTTCTGGAAGAACGAGTTTGCGCTCACCCGAAGCCGGCGTCCCGCGATCTCTTCGTGGATCCACGCCCGTTTGCCGGTTCGGAGCTGGGCGTCCGACACGACGAAGACATCGTCGGGCACGTCGACCTCGGACCCGCCACGATCGACGACCACCATGCGCTCGCCGGTGCGGTTCCCGACCCGGATCAACACCTTGCTCGCCCCCGGGTAGCGACCCTCGACCAGGAGCTGCTCCGCAGCCGGATCGACCGCATCGCAGTCGTCGGGGAGCACCACATCGTGGGAGCCACGCGCCCGGTACCCGGCGCGTCCACCGTGCACCGCGGCCCGAATCGTGGTGCGGCCCTCGTCGTTCTCCAACCCACGCATCGTCGGGTCTGGGGTGGCCACGCCAGCTCGGCTCATCTGATCGATCACCATCGCGGTCTTCATGGTGAGCTGGGTATCCGGAGCGACGTGCAGCAGATCGCAACCGCCGCACCCTTCGAGTTGATGGGCACACGGGATCGCGACCCGATCAGGCGACGGTTCGAGCACGGTGACGACACGAGCACGCGACCATCGCTTGTCGGTGCGGACGATTTCTGCCGTCACCGATTCTCCCGGGAGCGCTCCTTCGACGAAAACGACACGACCGTCTTCACCGCGTGCGACCCCGGCACCATCCCGCGCCGTCGCGGTCACACGGAGTTCCACGACCAAAACGCTACCGACGACCGGCCCGAACCGGTGCGGCGGTTAGGGTCATGGCTGTGAGCACGACGACGCAGCGTCCCATCGAAATCAGCCCGTCGGTTCTTCCCGCCGACTTCGCTCGCCTCGGCGAGGAAGTCGTCGACCTCGAGAAAGCTGGCTGCGATCGCATCCACTGGGACGTCATGGACGGCGTCTTCGTTCCCAACCTCACGATCGGACCCGACATCATCAAGAGCTGTCGGCCGCACGCCACGATTCCCTTCGAGGCCCACCTGATGGTGGTCAAACCCGACGAGATGGCGCCGCTCTATGTCGATGCGGGGTGCGAGCTGGTCATGGTGCACGCCGAAGCAAGCACGCATCTCCATCGCTCGCTCGACGCGATTCGCAAGCTTGGCGCTCGCTCTGGTGTCGTGCTCAACCCGCACACCCCCGCCTCGGTGATCCAGCACGTGCTCGACGTGACCGACCATGTGCTGATCATGACGGTCAACCCTGGGTTCGGGGGCCAGGCGTACATTCCGCTCGTCGACAAGATCGCCGAGGTGAAGGCCATGGTGGACGCCAGCGGCAACGACATCGACATCGAGATCGACGGCGGCATCAACGCCGAGACGATCAAGGAATGCGCGGCCGCGGGCGCCAACGTTTTCGTGAGCGGCTCGGCACTGTTTCGCTATGAGGACCGAGCCGCAGGCGTCGAGGAATTACGCGGCAACGCGGAGTCAGCCCGAACATGACCTTCTACGACGAGTCCCACATCGAGTTGCAGGAGCACTTCGAGAGCCGCGATCTCGCCACGGCGATGGAGTTCTCGATCATCCAGCCCCAGCTCGACGAACGAGCG
>JBCCYT010000254.1:0-4045 GCA_039188975.1 Actinomycetota bacterium | reverse complement strand
TGGTCTCTCCGGGTTCGGCGGGCGAGACAAGGGTCGACAGGCGCACCAGCAGTACACCGAAACCAAGACGGTTTGGCTCGATCTGTCATGACGGTCGTCGACGTCGCTCGTTCGGACTCCTCCCCGTCTGCCCTCGGGTCGGATCGCTGATGCCTGCGGTTTCGACCCTCCCGGCCTACGACCACCAGAACGGCTGGTTGGAGATCCTCGGGCCTCAGCCAGAACCGACCGTGCTCACCGGTGAACTCGTCGTCGACCATGTCGTGATCGGCGCCGGGTACGGCGGCCTTGCGGTCGCCCGACGACTTGCGGAACTTGACCCAGCGGCCGAGATCGTCCTCGTCGAAGCCGGTCGCATCGGCAACAACGCGGCTGGTCGTTGCTCCGGTTTCATCATCGATCACGCCCACAACATTCGATCGAAGGGATTCAAGGAGGACACCGAGAACGCCAAGCGGCAGATCGCACTGAACCGGGCCGGCATCGACTGGCTCGAAGAGATCGTCGCCGCCAACAGCATCGAATGCGACTGGCAACGGGTCGGCAAGACCCACGCTGCCGGCGGTCAGAAGGGTGCCAAGGTTCTCCAGGGGTTCGCCGAATCGCTCGATGCAATCGATGAGGACTACGAAACGCTCGGCGCGGAGCAGCTCGCAGCCAAGTTCGGAACCGAGTTCTACCAGTACGGCATCCACTGTCCCCACAGCGTCATTGCGCAGCCGGCCCAACTGGTGATCGGACTGGCGAAGACGCTGCCAGAGAACGTGCGAGTGTTCGAGAACTCAGCCGTCACCGACTTCGAGCTCGGACCTCCGCACACGTTGCGAACCGAGCGCGGCCGCCTCACCACGCCCTCGCTCGTGATCGCCGCAAACGGATTCGGTGAGAGCTTCGGGTTGTTCAAGAACCGCCTGTTGCCCCTCATCACGTGGGGGTCGATGACCCGTCCGATGACCGACGCCGAGGTGGCAACGCTTGGCGGCGAGCCGGACTACGGCATCATTCCGGCCCACCCGGCGGGCACGACCGTCCGCCGTCGGCCCGACAACCGCATCCTCATCCGCAACCAGTACACGTTCAGCCGCAACAGCGACGCCCGGACGGGCATGGCCAAAATCGTGAAGGTGCACGAGAAGAGCTTCCGCAACCGCTATCCGATGCTGCCGGACCTCGACTTCGAGTACTCCTGGGGTGGTGCACTCAGCTTGAGTCGGAACGGTGCCGGCGTGTGCGGAAAGGTCGGTGCCGGCCTCTGGAGCACCATGGCGTACCAGGGTGTCGGCATGGCCAAGGGCACCATCTCCGGCAAGTTCCTCGCTGAACACATGATGGGAGAGGGTGCAGCGGGCGAGGCCGACTCGCTCATGGATCTTGTGCTCGGCGGCCCAAAGCCGAGCCGAAACTTCCCCGACCCGTTCAACCGTTGGGGGGTGGCGATGAACGCCCGCTGGCGCCGTTGGCAGGCCGGCATCGAAGAGTGAGCCGAGGAACCAGGAGCTGATCATGGGCGGTATCGCCGTCGATCTCGAAGGGAAGGTTGCGCTCGTCTCCGGTGGTTCGTCCGGTATGGGCATGGCGACCTGTGTGCTTTTGGCCGCGTCGGGGGCGTCGGTCGTCGTCGGAGGTCGCGACCGAGCTCGGACTGGCGCCGTCGTCGACGCGATCGGTTCGACCGGCGGTTCCGCGGTCGCCGCGATCGGGGACGTGTCCGACTCTGAGCAGGCGGACAACCTGGTCGACCTGGCCACCGAAGCGTTCGGCGGACTCGACATCGTGATCAACGCCGCAGGTGTCATTCATCGCGCCGATGCAGAAGCGACGAGCGACGATGATTGGCAGCGGGTGATGTCGATCAACGTCGATGGCACGTTCTTCGTGTCGAGGGCTGCCGTTCCTGCGCTACGCCAACGCGGCGGTGGCGTCATCGTCAACATTTCGTCGACGTGTGGATTGGTTGGATCTGCGGGGCTCGCTGCGTACTGCGCCTCCAAGGGTGCGGTCTCAAACCTGACTCGAGCCATGGCGCTCGACCATGCCGCCGAGGGAATACGCATCAACGCGATCTGTCCCGGGTCGGTCGACACACCGATGCTCGTCTCTGAACATCCGGCCGGGACGAACCCCGGCGACGTGTTCGACCGCAATCTTGCATCGATTCCCGAAGGCCGGATTCCGGAGCCGTCAGAGGTTGCCGATCTCGTGCTCTTTCTCTGCTCTGATGCCGCTCGTCACATCCACGGCGCCAACCTCAGCCTCGATGGTGGCTACACCGCGCAGTGACCAACACGTCCCCACCACCCGCGGCGATTGCGCCGACACTGCCGCCCTCGACACAACCGGAGATCCCATGACCGATCTGCATGGCCAAACCATCGTCGTGACGGGCGCCGCCCAAGGCATCGGTCGCGCCATCGCCGACCGGTTCGCGTCCGACGGCGCTGATGTGGTGGTCGGCGATCTGCGTGATCCGGGCGATCTCCGTACGAACCAGCGTTGGGTGCACCTCGACGTCACATCGGAGGAATCCGCGGTAGCGCTCGCCGGCGAGTGTGGTCCGTCGATCACCGCGTTGATCAACAATGCCGGGATCATGTTTGAAGTCTCGATCGGCGAGCAGACCGTTGAGCAGTGGGATATGGCGATGGCCGTAAACCTGCGCGGACCATGGCTGATGACCAAAGCGCTGCTGCCTGCGCTCACCGCCGACGGTGGGGGCGCGGTCGTCAACATCGGATCGATCGAAGGAATCGGGGCCAACCCACTGCACACGGCGTACGCGGCATCAAAGGGCGGGGTTCACGGGCTGACCGCCGCGATGGCGGTCGACCTCGGCCCGCTCGGCGTTCGGTGCAACGCAATCGCTCCGGGGTGGATCGACACGGCGCTCAACCGCGAGTACGTCGATCGGCTTCCGAATCGGGATCAGGCGATCGCGGAGCTCGGCCAACTTCACCCCGTCGGCCACATCGGGGATCCGGCCGATGTTGCCGCGGTCGCGGCGTTTCTCGCCGGGCCCGATGCGCGGTTCGTCTCCGGTCAAGTCGTGGTGGTCGACGGAGCCCGGATGAGCAAACTCAGCCTGCCGCCGAGCCTCGCGCCGGAGGCGTGACGCACCAGCCCGGCGCAACCTCCATCGGAGGTCACACCGGGCTACGCCACGGGCTGGATGGTGGAGGGGGTTAGCTGGGTCGGACAGCGTCGGCGGGGTCGAGTCGGGCGGCTCGGACGGCGGGGTAGAGGCCGGCCATGGCGCCGAGGACCAGGGAGATGGCGACGCCACCAGCCAACGACTCGCTCGGGATGTCGATGAGCCAGTTTTGGCGGCGGGCGTAGCCGACGGTGACGCCGACGCCCATGACCACACCGATCACGCCGCCGAGAGCGGACAGCGATGCCGATTCGAGCACGAACTGCACGGCGATGTGGCTGCGGGTGGCGCCGATGGCTCGGCGGAGCCCGATTTCGCTTCGTCGTTCGAGCACGGAGATGACCATGACGTTGGCGATGCCGACAGCACCCACGAGCAGAGCGACGGCGCCGAGTCCCAACAGGAGGTTCTGGAGGTTCTGGTCGACTTGGGCTCGGGCTTCGAGGGCGTCGGAGGGTCGCGAAACCTGGACTTCGTTGGGGTCGGTCGGGTTGGTGGTCGGTGCGAGCACCCCGCGAACCGCTTCGACCTGCTCCGGATCGACTCGAACGAAGATCGATGTCGGAATCACCTTTGCGCCGAGGAGGTCGCTGGCTGATCTTTCGCCGATGAAGACCGAGCGGTCGAGGTCGGGGCTGAGCGGGAACGGGTCGAGGATGCCGACGACGGCGAATTGGCGGCCACCGATGGTGACGGTGGGTGCGCCATCGAGGCTCGTGATACCGAGCCGCTCGGCCGCAACCGAACCGAGGACAACGGTGGGGAGTCCGTCGGTGCCTTCTGCGAGGAACCGGCCGGTCTTCACCTTGCCGTCGAGACTGTCGACGAGGTTGGGTTCGGCGACGAGGACGTCGATGCCGTTCTCCTTGTCGTCGTGCTCGGTGCGTTTGACGTCGG
>JBCCYT010000253.1:0-4136 GCA_039188975.1 Actinomycetota bacterium | reverse complement strand
GTTTCGGTTCCGTCAGAGGCCCGCATCGCGGATCTCGTGCCGATCGGTTCGATCGTGGCGGACTATGTCTATGAGGGGGGTCGGTGCACGTTGGCCGAGACCGGCCCGGCCACCATCTTGTTCAACGGGTGGGGCGACTCGTGGCAGGCCAACATCCGAGCTGCGGATGCCGAGACGGTCGAGAAGGCGATTGCTGATCTGACCTCGCGGTTTCCGCCCGAGGCGGAGGACGATTCGGTCACGATCGGGTTCTGGCAGGTCAATCGCCAGCCGCACCTGACCCAGCGCTCGATCGTTGCGCCTGGCGAGGAGATCGCCGGCAACTATCCAGCTGGGGTGTGGGACGCGTTCGTCGCGTTGCGAGACCGGCCGTTCGATCTCGACGGTGGCCGGATCATTTTGTGGCACGGCCCGCCCGGGACGGGCAAGACCACTGCGATTCGCGGATTGGCCCGGGCCTGGAAGACGACGACGGACGTCGAGCTCGTCCTCGACCCCGAAGCGGTCTTCGGTAGCAGTTCGACGCTGATGCACGTGTTGTTGACCGAACGCGCCGACGAAGACGACGATCGGTGGCGGCTCCTGGTGATCGAGGATGCTGACGAATTGATCCGAGCGGACGCCAAGGCCCGTGTCGGGCAGGCGCTCAGTCGACTGCTCAACGTGAGCGACGGCATCCTGGGTCAGGGCCTCCGGGTTGCGGTGTTGATCACCACCAACGAACCGATCGCTCGACTCCACCCGGCCCTGATCCGTCCCGGTCGCTGTCTCGCCGAAACCGAGTTCCGGCGTTTCACCCGAGCCGAAGCTGCCGCCCGGTTCGATGGCGATCTGCCGGTGGGCGACTCGTTCTCGCTCGCTGAACTGACGGCACTCGAGCGAGGCGAGCAGACCGATCCTCCGGTCGCTGATGGGCCGGGCCAGTACCTGTAGGGCCCGGTTGGTCACACCAGCCAGAACGCAGCCGAAAAAGACATCCGGCACCGGGAAGGTGGATCCCGGTGCCGGATGATTGGTGAGTGCTGGTCGTGGCGGCGGATCCACTGACCGGCAGCTGTTGCAGACCGTAGTCCGACTCGCCACGCTTCGGCGATAGGTCGCCCGACCTTTCACCCAGTGCGGTTTGCCTCTTGACGGCTCATCGGCCCCGCATCGACCGGTAGCGGGTGATGAGCGCATTGGTCGAAGCGTCGTGGGCGAGGTCGGGGGCGTCGCCGGTGAGCTCCGGGGTGATCGCAACGGCGAGCACCTTGCCGAGCTCGACTCCCCACTGGTCGAAGCTGTTCACACCCCACACGGTGCCCTGTACGAACACCTGGTGTTCGTACAGCGCGATGAGCTGGCCGAGTACCGACGGGGTGAGGCGCGGCGCCATGATCGTCGTCGACGGTCGATTGCCGGGGAAGGTGCGGTGCGGCACCCGATCCGGGTTGGGTTCGGTTTCGGTGACCTCGGCGGCGGTCTTGCCGAACGCAAGCGCCTCGGTTTGGGCGAAACAGTTGGCGACGAGCAGATCGTGATGGGCATCGAGTCCTGCCATCGCCGCGTCGCCGTGGTCGGGTTCGGCGAATACGATGAAGTCGGCGGGGATGACGGTCGACCCTTGGTGCAGCAGCTGGTGGAACGAGTGCTGGCCGTTGGTGCCCGGTTCGCCCCAGATGACCGGCCCGGTTTCGTAGGTGACGGCGTCGCCGTTCATCCGGACCCGTTTGCCGTTGCTCTCCATGTCGAGCTGCTGCAGGTAGGCCGCGAACCGATGGAGGTACCGCGAGTAGGGGAGCACCGCCCGGCTCGGGAGGTCACAGAAGGTCCGATACCAGACCTCGATGAGGCCGAGCAGCACCGGAACGTTCTGGTCGAGCGAGGTGGAAGCCATGTGTTCGTCGACCATCCGGAATCCGGCGAGCATCTCGCCGAACGCATCGGGACCGATGGCCAACATGAGCGACAAGCCGATGGCGGAATCCATCGAGTAGCGACCGCCGACCCAATCCCAGAAGCCGAACATGTTGTCGGTGTCGATGCCGAACGCAGCGACCTCGTCGGCGTTGGTCGACACGGCGACGAAGTGGCGGGCGACGGCATCGGCGCCGAGCGCCGCGGTGAGCCAGGCGCGAGCCGAACGGGCGTTGGTCAACGTCTCCTGGGTGGTGAACGTCTTCGACGAGATGACGAACATCGTCGTCGCCGGATCCAGATCGTGGACGGCGTTGAAGAGGTCACTGCCGTCGACGTTCGACACGAACCGGCATCGGATGCGTTCGTGGCGATAGGCGGCGAGCGCCTCGTAGGCCATGACCGGCCCGAGGTCGGAACCTCCGATGCCGATGTTGATCACCGTCTCGATCGGTGCGCCGGTCGCCCCGACCCAATCACCGGACCGAACCCGATCGGCGAACGCACCCATGCGGTCGAGCACGTCGTGCACGGCCGGCACGACGTTCGCACCGTCGACTTCGATCACGGAGTGACGCGGTGCCCGGAGCGCAGTGTGCAACACAGCCCGGTCCTCGGTCGTGTTGATGTGCTCGCCGGCGATCATTGCGGCGTACCGTTCGGCGACCCCGGTGGCGTCGGCGAGGGCGAGCAAATCGTCGAGTACACCGTGGTCGATTCGGTGTTTCGACAGGTCGACGGTCAGGTCGCCGACGCTGAGCGTCAGCGCGTCGACCCGTGCGGGATCGTCGGCGAACAGGGTGCGAAGTTCGAGCTGGTCGAAGGTGTCGGCGCGGCCTTCGAGGGCGTGCCAGGCGTCGGTTGTTGAGGGATCCACCCCTCCATGTTGCTCCTTGAGCCGATTCTGGCCAATGACCCTGCCCGTCTGGGCCAAACGACTCATGCCGGTGACGTCACCGCGAACCTACGATCTGGGCCTCGATGACCTCTTCTGTGCGACTGCTGCGACGAGCCGGCCTGTGTCTGGCCGCCCTGTGTGGGGCCTATCTCGTCATGCCCGGCGGCACCGCGGAGGTGCCGGCCACCCAGATCGGCACCGCGCAGGTGGCGATCGGCGGCGACACCGCCCGCGTCGTCGAGAACGTCAGCTATCGCCAAGACGTCACCAGGATCGGGGATGTGGTCGTTGTCGATGGTCAGCCGACCGCGGCGATCACCGACGATCGGGTTGCGTCGATGTGGGCGATCGTCGATGCGGTCTGGCCGGCCGAGCACCGATCGCAGCTTCGGCAACTCTCCGTGATCGAAGAAGACGCTCGGGGGCTGGTCGGTGTCGTGCATCCGTCCGCCGTTGGTGGGTGGATCCTGAGTCTCGATGCCGCCGATCTCGGTGATCCGGCGCTCCTCGAGGAGACGATCGTGCACGAGCTGGCTCATGTGGTCACCCTCGATTCGAGCGTCTTCACGTTCGGCGATGACGGGACCTGTCCGGGTGAGCAGATTTCGTTGGGGTGCGCGCACGACGGTTCGGTGTTGGCCGAGTTCACCGCCCGCTTCTGGGCTGATCGGGAGCGAGGCGCCGACCACGAGTACGTGAACGACTACGCCGGTACGGCGCCGCATGAAGACCTGGCCGAGACGTTCACCGCCATGGTGTGGGGCTGGACCCCGGCGGGTGAGACGATCGCCGACAAGGTTGACGTGATCGCCGCCGACCCCGGTCTCGCCCGACTGGCCACCGACCTGCGGGCGCTACTCGATCGCCGAGCCGCGCTCCGGTCCTGACCCGGCCGTCAGCCCGCCTCGAGATGGTCGGCCATGGCGGCCAGGCCGTCGTCGAGGCCGCGACGGCCGAAGCCCAGGCGGAAGTGGTCGCTCAGCGTGTCGCCGATGTCGGTGCGATAGATCGTCGACGGCAAGAGCAGCACGCCTGCCTCCTCGACCAGTCGTCGGCAGAACTCCTCCACGCCGTCGTCGCCGAGATAGCGCGGGAACCCCGTGCAAGAGCCGTCGGGACGTCGCCAGTCGAACAGGCCATCGAAACGCTCGAAGAACGCATCCCACTTGGGGAGGTTCTCGTCGACGATCGCGCAGTTTCGGGCGATGATGGGATCCCGGTTCTCGAGTGCGATCACCGCGAGGTGCTCGCTGGGCCCAGAGTTGCAGATCGACAGGTAGTGCTTCATGCGCTCCATGCGTTGCAAGACGTCGGCGTCTTGGCAGGCGATCCAGCCGATCCG
>JBCCYT010000252.1:0-4153 GCA_039188975.1 Actinomycetota bacterium | reverse complement strand
TTGAGGTTGTCCATCAACCTGCCACACGACCCGAGGAACGGTGCGAGGGCGACCGTGTTGAGCAATCCCTGATCGGCGGTCTCGCCGAGCCCAATCGACAAGGTGATGCACTCTGAGAACTCGTCGACGGCAGCACCGGACGGATCAATTGGTTGTTGTTGCGGATCAAGCGCCCCGCTCGCCTCGCCCTCCTCCAAGGCATCGATGACCCACACGTCGGGCACCGCTTCAGCGAAGACCAGCCCGGCAACGCCGAGGGTGCTCAACGCCACGAGACACACGATCGTCCCGGCCAGACCTCGCACAGCGGTCCTCATTGCGCCTCGATCAGGACGGCATCGGCTTCGACTGCACCTGTCCAGCAGTACAGCAACACGGTCGGTGTCGGACCGAAGCGTTGCGAGTGACGATGCCAGGGCGGATTGTGCACAGCATCGCCGGGGGTCGAGCGCACCCAGTGCCCGTCCTCGGTTCCGAACGCGGGTTCTCCAGCAAGCACGTGGTACAGCTCCTCCGCTTCGTGTTCATGAAGTGGATAGTGCAGATCTGGCCCCCAGACACCGATGCCAACCCGAACCGTCGGATGTTCGATGACCGACGGAGCCGGGCCGACCAGCTGCACATAGCCGTAGTTGGCCAGATACTCCTCGCTCAACACGTCGAGGTAGCCAGCGGTTCGACGCCATGGCAGATGGGGCGCGATCCGCAGAAACTCTTCGAGCACCGCGTCGATGGCGGGATCGACCCCGGTCGGTTCGATGCCGCTGAGATGGCGGGTGACGGTGAGCGGCGGTGCGGCCGATATCTCGTCCGGCGCGGAAACGGTGTCGAGCGCATCGAGGACTTCCGCCACCATCGGGAACTCCGGCGACGGCGTGCGACTGCGATGAAACGCCGCAATGCGAGCGAGGAGTTCGTCGATCACCGCCGCAGTGTGCCACGCCGACCGGCCCGCTACGATCGGCGGCCACCGCGGGTGTAGTTCAATGGTAGAACATCAGCTTCCCAAGCTGAGAACGCGAGTTCGATTCTCGTCACCCGCTCTCCACGAAAGCCCTGGCCCGCGACTCACCAGGCGGGAAGCGGACTGGATACTGGCTCACGCGTCGTCGCTGACGAAGCCTCTCCAGGTTGCCATGTAGGTGATGAAGGCCTCGGAGAGCCCTTCATCGGCGAGGTGCTGGCGGGTGACCGGGTTCTCGACCGGCACGAACCGAGGGTCGGCGGCGTACCGCTGCGGGAAGTCGTGATGCAGGATCGCGGCACGACCGAGCATGATCCAGTCGGCGCCGGCGGCAACGGCCCGCTCGGCGTCTTCGGGCGTACGGATCTTGCCTGCGACACCGAGCCGGACGTCGCCCCGATCGAGCTCGGTGAAGCACGACATGAGCGTGCGGCCGGCGAACTCCTCCTCTTCCGGCTCTTTGAAGACATCCCAGAGCGACATGTCGAGGAAATCGATCTGCTGCTCGGCCAGCAACCGCTCGGCAACCTCGATCATCTCCGAGAGTCGCAGCCCAAAGCGTTCCGGCGAGAGGCGCACGCCGAGAATGAAGTCGGGGCCACATTGCGCACGGATCCCCTCGATGATTGCGAAGAGCAACCGACCCCGATTCTCGAGGCTGCCCCCGAATTCGTCGGTGCGTTGATTGATCTCGGGGCTCAGGAACTGGGCAACGATGTAGCCGTGAGCCCCATGAATCTCGACGCCGTCGAAGCCAGCTCGTTTGCTGCGAACCGCAGCGGCAACGAAATCATCGATCAGCTGCAGCACCTCGTCGTGGGCGAGGGCGCGGGCACCGGTCTCCTCGTCGGCCGACGGACACACCGGCTGCTGCTCACCAATGAGCTCGACCGGTGATCGCATCCCTGCGTGGTGGAGTTGCACGATGCTGACGCTGTCTTCCGCGTTGATCCCGGCGGCGAGGCGGGTGAGCCCGGCGAGGTGTTCGTCGCCGAACACGCCGAGCTGGCCCGGGAAGCCCTTCCCAATCGCTTGGACGTGCGCGGCGCACGTCATCGTGAGACCAAAGCCGCCCTGGGCCCGCATCGTGAGCCAGTGGTACTCCTCATCGGAAAGCACCCCGTCTTCGTGGCTTTGTGAGTTGGTGAGCGGGGCAAGCATGAAGCGGTTCTTCATCGCCGATCCCTGCGGGAACGACATCGGGTCAAGCAGCGTGGTCATGGTCGATCTCCGTCGTTCGCTCGATCCGCGGACTCTACTGGTCGGGCCGGTGACCGGCGCCCCGGCCCACCCGACACCGCATCTGGTGACAATCGGCCCATTGCGCGCCTGAGCGCTGCGAGCCAGCCTGTTCTCAATGGCGCAACGGGAGGGCCGTTCGATGCGTAACCAGTGGCTTGCCGTTGCGAGCATCGCCGTGGCCGTGGCGACCACGTCATGTACGCAAACCGACGAAGAGCGACTCAATGCGGTCGTTGCCGCGGCCGCCACTTCGACCACCACGACGCCCCTGTTCACGCCTGCATCACCCGACGCCGATCTGGCGCAGAGCTCGCCCCTGGAGTGCACGCCAGCGCCCGTCGGCACCACGTCGATCGGCACGGCCGTGTCGTGGGCTGACGGCATGGAGAGGCAGCTTCAGCTTCAGCTCGGGCGAGCCGATTCCACCCGGCCCTCCGCCGACGCACTGAGCCTGACGCCGGTGGAGCTCCGCGTTTCAGGCAGCGAGGGCAACTGGACGTTTCTGTGGGAGGCAGCCACGCCTTCGTTCGACGAGGTGGGAATCTCGTCCACCATGCTTGCGCGGCTCGGGCCGGCGCTCGACGCGCTACCTCACCAGCGGATCGAGTATCGGGTTGATCGTGACCCCTATCGAATCGACGTGCTGAATGCCCCGGAGCTTCGGGACAACGCGCTCCGAACCATCGAGATTCTCAGCGCAGTCTTTCCCAACGAGGAGTCCCGGACCGCGGCCGAGCAGCTCTACAACGGAGCCTCGGACGACGGTATCGCCGCACTCTTCTTCAATGAACCACTTCTCTTCCATGCACTCGAGGACGGGTTTTTCTCGGTGGGCGATCCGGTTGTCTTCGACGATGTGATGCCCAACTCGTTGGGCGGCGATCCGTTCCCCGCACTGACCAGCATCGGGGTGGCGGAGCTCATCGACGACGAGGGCTGCGTCGCGGTCGAGATCACCACGGTTCCCGACCCGGAACTGCTTTTCCCGATCCTCTTCCAAACCGTCGAAGCAGCGTTTGGCGACGTTGACGCTCAGAGCGATGCGGACATCGCGATGATGGCCGAGTCGTTCAGTATCGAGACGCGAGTCACGGGGCAGTTCGACTACGGCACCGGCCGCTTCCGGCGGATCACCTCCGTCACCGAGATCGCCAGCGGCCGGGACACTCGAATTGACACGACCATCATCACCGACGTCAGCCCACCCTGATCTGAACGAGGGACGGACGGCGGCGCACCTCTTCACTCACCGGAAACCCGGCGGACATTCGTGACTCGTAGGTTCCGGCCGTGGATCAGACGGAGCCAGAGGGCGAGCACACCGGTCAGCTGGCGATCTCGGGTGGGGTTGTCCTGACGTCGATCGACGGCGACACGCCGACGGACGCAACCGTGATCATCACCGATGGCATCGTCACCGACCTGCTCGGGCCCGACGAGCCGTTCACCGTCGAACGAACCATCAACGCCTCGGGTTCAGCGGTGCTCCCCGGTTTCGTCGACTGCCACACCCACATCGGCTCGAACATGTTGCTTCGCGGTCTGTTGGAGGACGTACAGATCTTCGAATGGCTCGAGACCATGTGGAAGCTCAAACGCAACTTCGACCACGAAACGCTGTATTGGGCATCGATGTGTGGCCTCATCGAGATGGCGAAATCGGGCATCACGTGTTTCAACGAGCACTTCGACGGCTACGCCGTCACGCCTGAGGTCCGTGCTCTGGACGAGATCGGGCTGAAGGCAACACTCGGGTACGGCTTTGCTGACCGCGGGATCTACGCCGACGCAACGACGTGGTCATGGGCCGCGATCGAGAACTTCGACGAGGCCGCGGTCGGTGCAGCGGAAATCGATGGCGACCGAGTCCGGCTCGCGCTCTCGCCTCATGCGACCTACTCGTGCGGCGAGGACATGTGGCGAGCGCTCCGAGCGCTCGCCATCGAT
>JBCCYT010000251.1:0-4214 GCA_039188975.1 Actinomycetota bacterium | reverse complement strand
GTGGTGTCAAGGCGCGACCGTGCACCACGCTTCGGCGACCCCGATGTCGCCGCGGCGGTCCAGTGCCGTGGATGCGCGGCCCCAGAGCGCCAGGAAGAGGTTGGCGGCGGTCGCGGTGATGGTGGCGTCGGTGCCGGTGATGACGGTGGCGCCTCGGCCGATGCCCAGCGCCCGATCGATGGCGACGAGGCTCCAGCGGTGGCCGGTGTCGGTCGCAAGGATGGAAACCGAGCCGGCCGGATAGTCGATCGCTGCTCCGCCTGATCGAAAGCGCATTCCTACCGTCATGAGCTCGTCGATGCCGTCTGCCGATCTGGCCGGGTCGAGAGCGATGGGCGTGGCGTCGATGCTGGCTGCGTCCCAGTGGTGCAGCACGGTCTCGTGCACCATGCGGCGGTGGTAGAAGCCTGCGTCTTGGCGGTCGGTCCAGGTCCACACGGGTTCATCGGGTGCGATGGTGGTGAGTGCGTCGGCGACGAGGTCGACCGCTGCGTGGCACCAGTCCCAGGGCGTGTGTGGGTCGTCGGGTTGGGGGTTGGGGGCGGGTTCGGGTGTGGTGGCCCGGATCGTGCACCAGTGGGCCACCCGCCGGTGCACGGTCGCGGTGTGGATGGCGAGGTCGGCGGCGGTCCACCCTGGGCAGGAGGGAACCGGGCGGGTGGCGGATTGCTGGCACCGGTTGACGAGGGTGTGGCCTTCGTCGTGTACGACGGCTGCGGCTGCTTCGGGGTCCCACTCCATCGGCGAGACGGTAGTCGCGGCGCGTATCGGTGTCCCTGCGGCACTGCTGTATGGGCCGGTCGAATCAATGTGCCGTTTGGGTCTCGTGCAGCTGTGAGCGTCTCGCTACTCTCCGTGGCAGAGGAGTTGGCCACATGGGAACTGCATTCGACAAGAGCACGCAGCGCTACCAGGAAGCACTCGAGCGCGGCGAGAGTATTGACGACGCCATTACGGCGGCGAGCCTCACCCAGCACCGTCGGGCGGTCTACGACGCCGCGGTCGTGATGCTCGAAGCTGACGGCGAGATCGACATGAAGGAACTGGCCGCGCGAGCCAAGATCAGCCGGGCATCTCTGTACCGCTACTACCCGGACAAGCTCGCCGTCGAGGCGGAAATCGCCGCGTCGCTCGTCCGCAAGATGACTGCGGCCGCCGCCGAGCACGACGACCTCGTCGACCGGGCCGATGCCGCTATCGGCGCCCTCCTCGATTTCCCGGCGGGCGCCGCCGCGCTTGGGCCGGTTGTCGCCGCCGCCGACCTCGGCGTCATCTCCGCCTCGGTGGAGGCGGTTGTCGGCCATCCCGCGGTCACGCCAGTGCTGATCGGTTTTGCGTCGATCGTCGCCCCGGCCAGCCGTCGAGGCGACATGGACGCGGTCATCGACATGCGGGACACGGTGATGAACCAGTTCCGCCAGTCGTTCAGCTGAGCGTCAGCCAGGCAGAGAGAGCACGAACTCGCTGCCGTCGTCTGTCTTTGACGACAGGGTCAGGTCGCCCCCATGGGCCTGAGCGATCCACCGGGCAAGCGGAAGGCCGAGCCCATGGCCGCGAGAGCCGGTTCGCGATCGGAAACGCTCGAACAGTCCCTCGGCCACTGCGGCATCGATACCCGGGCCGTGGTCTCGAACCGAGATCTGGTACGTCGAGCCGGTGCTTGCAATCGTGACGACCGCCGGAGTGTCGCGAGAGGCGCCCCCGTGCGCCACCGCGTTGCGGATGAGATTGCCGATCGCTCGTTCGAGGAGGCGAGGGTCGGCGGCGACGACCGGTGTGTCGCCGGTGAGAACGATCGCGTCTTCCGCCTGGGGCAATGCGGACACCGTCGATTCGATCAACAGGTCGAGTCGCACGTTCTCGCGTTGCAACTCCATGCGGTCGGCGTCCATGCGGGCCAGCGTGAGGAGATCGTCGGTGAGCGTGGACGCGTCGGCGGCGAGTTCGGCCACTCTCGCCAGATTGGTCTCGGCGGTCTCTGGCCGGGCGGACTCTGCGGTCAGCCGGATCGCCGCGATGGGGGTGCGCAACTCATGGGCGGCATCGGCGAGAAACCGCTCCTGTTGGGCGAGCGCTCGGCCGGCCGGCGCGATCGTACGAGCGGCCAGGAACCAGGCCGCAACCACCGACCCGGCCACGATCGCTGCGGCCAGCACGACGACCCGATTGCGCAGATCCTCGTGGGCAGCGTCGAACTCGGTCGGGTCAACCACCGAGATCAGAGCACCTCGGACCTCGGGGCCATCTCGAAGTGCCGTGGCCCGGACGTCCCAAAGCGTGCCGTCAGCGCCGACCACGGCGTCGCGATACGGCTCACTCGCGTTCTCGGTGACCGTGTCGCTGATGGTGAAGAGCACGTCGTCAGCGAGCGGCGAGTCGGCGGTTGCGAAGAACGTCGTCTCAAACGCCAACTCAACATCGGCGGCGTCGGCTTGGACCTCCACATAGCGCCGATACGCCTCGTCGGAGAGATCCTCCGGTGGGTTGTTGACCACCAGGTCGGTTAGCTCGTCCAGAAACAGCTCGGTCGCCTCGACCGTCTCCACGCCGCCATCTTCGCGCTCGATCTCGATCGGTCCCACCGTGGTCGCCCCTTCGTCGAACAGCTCAGCGAAGTCGATCTCGTCGATCCACGGATCGAGCCCGTTCTCCTCGAGCACAACCGCCACCAGGAAGGCCCTGCTGTCGAACTCGGCGTCGTCGAATGCGAGTCGGAGATACTCCTCGATTTCTTCAGGCGACGGGTCGGGGAAGTCGAATCGCTCCTGTTGCGCCTCGAACTCCTGGATCGAGAACGAGGGATTGACGGCGACGACGGCATCGGGGATCCGCACCGTGTCCGGCTCGACGATGCCGTCCTCGAATGTCACCAGCCGGGCCGCGTTGTCGCCGATCCGGAGCAGTTCCGCATCGACCTGTTCGTTGCGGAGCTGTCGGTCGAGCCGAATCACCACGACCGCAAAGATCGCGACGGCGCCCGTCGCGAGCAACGCGATCAGAGCCGTCATCCGCAGACGAAGCGAGCGAAGCCTCGCCGCGGTCGCAGGAGCGAGGTCGGTGGACGTCATCGGGACGAATCAGACGCCGGTCTCGAGGATGAACCCGTGGCCCCGAACGGTCCGGATCGGGGATGGCTCGCCGAGCTTGCGGCGCAGCGAGCTGACATGAACATCGACCACGTTCGACATCGGGTCGTGGGCTTCGTCCCAGCAGTGCTCGATCAGGTGGGTGCGACTGACAACGGTGTCGATGTGGGTCACGAGTTGCTCGAGGATGCCTGACTCCTTTGCGGTCAGCGGCAACAGCACGTCCCCTCGTCGAACCTCGGCCTTGGCTCGGTCGATCTCGATGTCGCCGATCGTGACCGTCGTTGGCGCTGACGTTTCTCGGCGTCGGCACAACGCCCGGACCCGAACGATGAGTTCATCGAGTGCAAACGGTTTGACCAGGTAGTCGTCGCCGCCCGCCTCGAACCCGTCGATGCGGTCTTCGACCGCGTCGCGGGCCGTGAGGAAGAGCGCCGGCGTCGTGTCGCCGTCGCGTCGACGAGCGGCGAGCAGGTCGATCGTGTCGCCGCCGGGGACTATGCGGTCGAGCACCAGGCAGTCGTAGTCGTTCACACTCAGCGAGATGTCGGCATCGAACCACTCCTCGACGGTGTCGACTGCGAACCCGGAGGCGACGAGTCCCGCTTCGACCGACGTACGAATGTCGGGATCGTCTTCGACGACGAGGATACGCATGACCTCAGTTTGGCAAATGGGTGCGAGGGGCTGGACGCATCCGAACCGATTCAGGCTCAGGAATCGAGGGGATTCGGCAAGCCACATGCCTCGAACTCCTCCCGAACACTGTCGGGACCCTCTTCGGCGGCGAACTCCTCCAGGTCTTCTCGTGCGAAGGATGCGAGTTCCTCGCACCAGCCGTCCTCGCCCTCGCCCTCGCTGTCCTCGCCGTCACCTTCGCCCTCGTCGTCTTCGCCGTAGATCTCCTCTTCGGTCACGAGTCCCTGTTCGAGGCAGGACTCGCGGAACCGGTCGAGCTGAGGGATCGGCAGTGTCTCCGGGTCGAAGTCGGTGCTCTCTGAGAACGTCACTCGTTCGTCCGGCGCTGCGACGCCATCGGTGAATGGCTGTACCGGCGCGAGCGTGCGCTCGAGCTCTTCTTCGGAGAGTTCGTTGCCTTCGTCGGGATACTCGAAGTCCTCTTCGTAC
>JBCCYT010000250.1:0-4247 GCA_039188975.1 Actinomycetota bacterium | reverse complement strand
TATAGCGAATAGGCGATATATAGCGCGATATCGCTATACTCGCTCCATGGTTGCGGTTCGCACACCGGTCCCCGATTCGGCGGCCCTGGCGTCGTTGATCCGGGGAGCACGACACGAAGCCGGATTGAGCCAGGCCACCTTGGCTGCCCGTTTGGGAACGACCCAGTCCGCGATCTCGCGCTGGGAAGCCGGCCGCGACGAACCCCGCATTGCATCGCTCGCTGCGATCTTGACGGCGTGCGGGCTCCGACTGTCGCTCGTGGTGGAGACGGCTGATGATGGGGTCGACCGGGCCCAGATCCGCCAGCAGCTGGCCATGACCCCAGATGAGCGACTCGCGTCCGTCGTGAACCTCAGTGCTGCGCTCGCAACGGCTCGTCCGGTGGCGTGATGGCGGCCCCGCTCGACCCGGCGTGTGTCTTTGCGAACCTGGCCGAGCACGAGGTCGACTATGTCTTGATCGGCGGCCTCGCTGCGGTCCTGCATGGCTCGACCGCGATGACCAATGATGCCGACATCGTTCCCGATCCTGCGCCGGCAAACCTCGGGCGCTTGGCTACGGCGTTGCGTTCGCTCGACGCGCGGCTTCGCGTGCCCGAGACTCCCAACGGGTTGCCGTTCGAACCCCACCCAGCCTTGCTGGGGTCGATGCGAGTGTTGAACCTGACGACCCGCTGCGGTGACCTCGACCTCGCCGCCGAGCCCGCCGGCATCGAGAGCTACGCGCTCCTCGAGCAGAACGCCATCGTGTTTCGCGTCACGGGCCAGCGGGTGCGCGTTGCCGCGCTCGCTGACATCATCCGTTCGAAGGAAGCGGCGGGGCGGCCGAAGGACCACGCAACACTTCCGATTCTGCGAGCGCTCGAACAAGAGATCGCGCAGCGCAGCCCGCATGGGGACCCACCGCCGGGCGGTTGAGCCGACAGAACGCCGTCTGCAGGTCTCGGGGGTGGCGATAACCTCGACGGACGTGGCGCTCTACGTGCAAAAGTTCGGCGGGACCTCCGTCGGCACTCCTGACCGCATCCGAGAAGTTGCAGATCATGTCGCCCGTTGCATCAGGCGAGGTGATCAGATCGTGCTCGTCGTCTCCGCTATGGGCAAAGAGACCGACGAACTCTTGCGTCTTGCCGATGACGTGTCGCGCACGAAGCCGGGCCGGGAGATGGACATGCTCATCACCGGAGGCGAGCGCAAGGCGTGCGCACTCGTTGCCATGGCGCTCACCGACCTCGGCCTCGAGAGCGAGTCGTTCACTGGCAGCCAAGCCGGCTTCTTGACCGATACGACGCATCGCGATGCCAAGATCCTCGACGTGAACCCCTACCGCATCAAGGATGCGATCGAGGCCGGCAAGGTTCCGGTCGTCGGGGGTAGCCAAGGGGTGTCGACCGACAACGACGTGACATTCTTTGGTCGCGGGGGCTCCGACACCACGGCCGTCGCCCTCGCCCATGCGCTCGACGCTGACGCCTGCGAGCTGTACACCGACGTTCCCGGGGTCTTCACCACCGACCCGCGGCTCGTCCCCGAAGCTCGCAAGATGGAGCAGATCTCGTTCGACGAGCTGCTCGAGATGACCGCCACCGGCTGCCCGAAGCCGGCGATGCGGTCGGTTGAACTCGCCCGCAGCTACGGCGTGAAGCTTCACGTCCGCAGCGCTTTCAGTTGGGTACCCGGAACCTGGGTGTCCGAGGAGACCTCCATGGAAAACGCCATCATCTCCGCCGTCACGCATGACACATCCGAGGCCAAGATGACGGTCTCCAGCGTCCCGGACACGCCTGGTGTGGCCGCCAAGTTGTTCCGGGCCCTCGCCGACGCGGCCGCCAACGTCGACATGATCGTGCAGAACGTCTCGGCCGACGGCACCACCGACATCTCCTACACGCTTCCTCACGAGCAGGTCGCGACCGCAGTTGCCACCGTTGAAGCGGAGCTCCCTGATCTCGGAGCAAAGGAGTGCATCACCGATGGCGACATCGCCCGGGTGAGCCTGGTCGGGGCCGGCATGCAGACCAACCCGGGCGTGGCTGCGACCATGTTCGAAACCCTGTCGAGCGCCGGGATCAACATCGAGATGATCTCCACATCGGCGATCCGCATCTCCTGCGTTGTCCGTGAAGATCAGGCCGAGCGCGCCGTTGCGGTGCTCCACGAAGCGTTCGAGCTCGACAAGGATCCGGCCGATCGCGCCACGCTCTGACTCGGCGGATGTGCGGGCCGATCAGATGTTGGTCAGCGGGTGATTGACGTCGACGAGTCCGCGTTGGGCGAGTTCCATCTCTGACGTCACGGCGCTGTTGTGCAGCGCCAGCTCATCATCAAACCCGCCTAGGGCAGCAGCGATGCCGACGTCGCTGGCCAGCCTCTCTGGTGTGCGGCGGCGAAAGATCACGGCTGCGGAGGCGATGCCGAAACCAATGATGCCGATCAAGGCGGCTGGCGGGAGCAGGCGAGCGGTCAGGTGCCATGTTGCGATTTCGGCCAGATCGGAGCCGGTGTTGCTCGCGACCATCCATGGGATGGCGATGGCGGCGCAGCCGATACCCAGCGCCATGAGGAGAAGCCAGCGGCCGACCCACGAACCGACCCGGTGAAGGTCGGGGTGAACAAGCGACGCGGTCGGCAAGAGCAGACCGGTGATCGCAGCGATGAGCAAGATTCGGTCGATGACCTCGGTGACGCCGGTGAGATTCGGGATGTCCTCGGCGGGAACGACATAGAGGGTGCTCGACGCAGGCAGCAGTGACGCTGACTCCGGAATCTCCGTGACGATGATCGCCCGGGCCGCCGCCGTGAGCGCCGTCATGTCGAGCGGTTCGTCGACCGGTTCGAGCAGCATGCGCTCGTGGGTGGTGGAGACCATGTCGGCGAATGCCGCCCGAAACGCAGGATCGTCGAGCACGATCGGCGCGAGGCGCGTCGCTTCGCGCTCGATGTCGATGCCATAGAGCGCGAGCGAGTACACGCCTTCTTCGCCGAAGAGCGTGTCGACGATTGCCGTCGACAGTTCTGCCTCGATCTCGTCGTGGCCGATGGGTGCATCGAGGGCTCGTTCGACGGCACCGGTGGTTGTTGCCGGGTCATGAATGACAACCCGTGCGATCCCGAGGACGGCGGTGGCGGTGAGCCCGAGCATGCCAAGGGCGGCAAGCCCAGCGGCCAGGCGAGCCCGTCGGCGTGCCGATTTCGGATTGAACGTGCCGCGAGCAGCATGAGGGGCGTCGAGATAGACGCTTCCGGTCGGTTGCATCGTCGAGCCTCACCTCCTTGCGGGTGCTCGGCCGCGGTCAGGAGACCCGGCGGGTAATCCTCAGAGTGTCGGCGCATTACCCGCCGGGGTGTAGAGGAAGATCTCGTGTTGCGGTGGGCCGTATGACCCAAATCAGCGTTTGGCCACGTCGGTTGCCGGGTTGGTGTGCGCGAGACTGGCCCAATGGACCTGCCCGAGCTGCTCGACCCGGCGACGACAGCGGTGGTGACGATGGAGTTGCAACGGGGGGTCGTCGGTGATCTCGCGGCCCTTCCACATCTGCGCGACGCGGCCGAGTCGGTTGGCATGGCGGCTCACGCCGGTCGGGTCTGCTCCGCCGCCCGGGCCGCCGAGGCGCTGGTGGTGCACTGCACCGCCGAGTTTCGAGCGGACCGCAAGGGCTCGTCGTCGAACGCCCGGATCCTTGCTGCGTCGGCTCAGCTCAACGGCGATCGGCTCGATGTCGGTCAGCCCGGTACGGCATTGATTCCGGAGGTTGGCTTCGAGTCGGGTGATCTGGTTGTTGCTCGGTCGCACGGGTTGACACCCTTTGTTGGGACCGAGCTCGATCAGTTGCTGCGCAATTGCGGGATTCGCACGATCGTCGCGGTTGGGAACTCGCTGAACATCGGAGTGCTCGGCTTGGTGACGACTGCCGTCGATCTCGGGTATCAGGTCGTCGTGCCGAGAGACGCGGTTGTCGGGGTTCCGGTCGAGTACGGCGAAGCGGTGCTCGACAACACGGTCGCACTGTTGGCGACCCTCACCACGGCCGATGACCTGGTTGCGGTGTGGTCGTGAGTCAGTAGAACTGGTCGATCATGACGACGTTGCCGTCGGGGTCCGTGAGCACGATGTGGTCAGGACCCGAGTCGGTTTCGGTGCCCTTCATCAGTTCGATGCCGGCGTCGGTGATCCGACGTTCGATCTCGCGCACGTCGGTGAAATCGGGGAGCGGGTCCGGGAGCCCATCACCGTCGGGTTCGATGTC
>JBCCYT010000249.1:0-4272 GCA_039188975.1 Actinomycetota bacterium | reverse complement strand
CCTCGCCCTCGCACCGGCGATGCTCGCCGCGCTCGACGAGGCCGACCTCGACATCCCGTTGATCATCGGCGGCATCATCCCCGACGCTGACGTGCCAATCCTCGAAGAAGCCGGCGTCGCCGCGATCCTCGGGCCGGGCGCCCCGGCCGAAGAGGTCGTCGATTCGGTTCGGGCCGCCGTCGCCGCCCGTACGTGACTCACCGAACCCGTGAGCATCAGGAAACTCTCCACCGCCGATCTGGTCGAGCTGGCGCTCACCGGTGATCGGCGGGCCATCGGCCGAGTGCTCACCCTCATCGAGCGAGGCGGCGAACCGGCTGATGACATCACCGAGCGCACCCACCCGGCGGCGCAGGGCGCCCATGTCGTCGGCATCACCGGGGCGCCCGGCGCCGGGAAGTCGACCCTCACCGGACAACTCATCCGCCACCTGCCGACGCTCGGGCTGAAGCCTGCGGTGCTGGCCGTCGATCCCTCGTCACCGCTTACCGGTGGCGCGATCCTGGGTGATCGGGTGCGCATGGACGACGTCGCCGGCGATGGCGGCTTCATCCGCTCGGTCGCGACCCGCGGCCACGCCGGCGGGCTCGCCCTGTCGGTCCCGGGCTCGGTCCGGGCCTTCGACGCCTGCGGGTTCGATCCGGTGCTGATCGAAACGGTCGGGGTGGGGCAGGTCGAAGTAGATGTTGCTGGCGCTGCGGACACGACGGTCGTCGTCGTCAACCCGGGATGGGGCGACGCGGTGCAGGCAAACAAGGCGGGCCTGCTCGAGGTCGCCGACGTGTTCGTCATCAACAAAGCCGACCGCGACGGCGCCAGCGACACCCGCCGTGACCTCGAACTGATGCTCGATCTGAGCCACGTCAGCGGCCACGAGGACGAGACCGGATACCGGCCGCCGATCCTGATGACGACGGCAACCGATGGAGCCGGCATCGACGCGATGTGGGATGCGATCACCGCCCATCGCAACCACCTCGAATCCCATGGTGGCCTCGCCCGTCGCCGCGCCGAGCGATTTCGCTACGAGGTGCGCAATCGTCTCAGCATGCGAGTCGATGCGTCGATTGCGGCTGCGACCGCAACGATCGAACCCGACGGCCGTTCCCCGGCGGCCGTTGCTGCCGAACTCGCAACGGGACTGCTCGCCTGATCACGGGTCTGGCCCCTAGGGTCGGGCGCCATGGGACGCCTCGACGACAAGATCGCACTCATCACCGGCGCTGCCCGCGGCCAGGGCGCGGCGGAAGCAGCACGGTTCATCGAGGAGGGCGCCACCGTCGTCGTGACCGATGTGCTCGACGATCTCGGCAAACAGACCGCCGCCGACCTCGGCTCCAACGCTTCCTATCTCCACCTCGATGTGAGCGGTCCCGATCAATGGCAACGCGTCGTCGACCAGGTCATCGCCGACCACGGCCGCATCGACGTGCTGGTCAACAACGCCGGCATCTTCGAAGTCGTCGACCTGGAGAACACCTCGCTCGACCTGTGGGACAAGATGGTCGCCATCAACCAGACCGGGGTCTTCCTCGGCATGCAGACCGTCGCTCGCCCCATGAAGGCGGCCGGGGCGGGCAGCATCATCAACATCTCCTCGATCGCCGGGCTGCAGGGCGTTGCCATGGCCCATGCCTACTCGGCGACCAAGTGGGCGGTACGAGGCATGACCAAGGGCGCCGCGCAAGAGCTTGCGCCGCACGGCGTACGGGTCAACTCGGTGCATCCCGGGATCATCGACACCGAGATGCTCCACTCCTTTGGCGGCGCCCGAGAAGCCGTCGAGCAACGGATCCCGCTCGGCCGAGTCGCAGCCCCGTCGGAAGTGGCCGACCTGGTGTTGTTCCTTGCCTCCGATGAGGCGAGCTACTGCACCGGCCACGAGTTCGTGGTCGATGGCGCCATGGTGCCCTGATGGCCGACCTCATGGATCGCTTCCCGGCGGTCGACGATCTGGAACGACGCGCTCGCCGCCGGATTCCGCACTTCGGATGGGAATACCTCGCCAGCGGCACCGGCGACGAGTCGGCCATGCATCGCAACCGGTCCGCCCTACTCGACGTCGAGTTGATGCCCGAGTTGATGAAGGGCGTGATCGACCCGGCTACTACGATCGAGCTGTTCGGCATCGAGTACGCCGCCCCGATCGGTGTGGCGCCGGTCGGCATGAGTGGGCTGATCTGGCCCGGCGCCGACCTGATGCTGGCCCGAGCCGCGCACGACGGTCGCTTTCCGCACACGTTGAGCACGGTTGCCACGACCGCACCCGAAGACGTCGGGCCGGTCGCCGGCGACATGGGGTGGTTCCAGCTCTATCCGCCGAGAGAACGCGCGCTACGAGACAACCTCCTCGAACGGGTTGCCGGCGCGGGCTACCGCACCCTGGTCGTGACCGCCGACGTGCCTGCGGGGAGCCGCCGCGAACGGCAGCGCAAGGCCCACATCCGGGTGCCTCCGAAGATCACGCCGCGGATGCTGTACCAGTCGGTCACCCATCCCGCCTGGTCGATCTCGGTGCTTCGGCACGGCATTCCACGCTTCCGCACGATCGAGCAGTACATCCCCGGCGGTTCGCTCTCCGCCGTCGCCGGATTCGTCGGCGCCAGCCTCGGCGGCTCGTTGAGCTTCGACTATCTCGGCGAGGTGTGTGAGGCCTGGGACGGCAATGTCGTGGTCAAGGGCATTCTCGATCCGGCCGATGCCCGCCGATCGATCGACGTCGGCGTCGATGCGGTCTGGGTCTCCAATCATGGCGGCCGCCAACTCGAAGCATCGCCGGCCGCCATCGCCTGTCTCCCGGCGATCGCCCAGGCGATCGGCAGCGAGGTACCGGTGTTGTTCGACTCCGGTATCCGCGGTGGCGCCGACGTCGCACGAGCCATCGCCCTCGGCGCAGACTTCGTGTTCGCCGGACGCCCGTTCTACTTCGGCCTCGGAGCGCTGGGTCCGGCGGGCCCGCCTCACGTCTTCGAGATCCTGCGAGATGGGCTCGTCAACGTCATGCATCAGACCGGCTGCGAAACGCTCGACGAGCTTCGAACCCGGCGCGCATGAACCCGGTGGCGCCGCGCCAATCCGGTCCTCATGTCTGGCACGGCGCCGATCTCGACGATGGCGACTGGATCTGGCACCTCGACCCCACCGACCATGACGAAGTCGTCACCGCCGCACGAACCGGCAACCATCACCTCCCCGGTGTCGGCCCGAAACTCGATGCGCTTGCCGCTCGCCTCACCCACGGCCGAGGCTTCGAACTCATCCGGGGTCTCGACGTTGCGACCATCGGGCCCGAACTCGCCGCCGACGCGCTCCTCACGATTGGCCGCCGGCTCGGCTCGCTGCGATCGCAGAATGCGGCCGGCGACCTGCTGGGCCAGGTTCGCAACGCCGGGCTCGACGCAGCAAACCCCGACGTTCGCATCTATCAGACCAACCAGCGCCAGACCTTCCACACCGATTCGGCCGACGTTGTCGCGTTGCTGTGTCTCAACGAGGCAGCTGAGGGCGGCGACTCCATGCTGGTCAGCGCGGCGGCGATCTACAACGAGATGTTCGACCGAGATCTGGAGCTCGCCCACGCGCTGTTCGAGACGGTCGCGACCGACCGCCGCGGCGAAGTGCCGGCCGGCGAAGATCCGTACTTCCTCATCCCCGTACTGAACTGGTACGACAATGCGCTCACCGTGATCTATCAGCGCCAGTACATCGACTCGGCGGCCCGCTTTGACACCGCCCCACCACTGACCAGTCGGCAGCGGGCGGCGCTCGACCTCTTCGACGAGATCGCCAACCGTCCCGACATGCACGTGTCGATGCGGCTCCAGCCCGGCGACATGCAGTTCGTGCACAACCACTCACTCCTGCACGACCGCACCGCCTTCACCGACGATCCCGCCGCACCCCGGCATTTGCTTCGACTCTGGCTGTCCATGCCGGGTGATCGGGAACTCCCACCGATCTTTGCGAGTCGCTACGGGTCGATCACGGTCGGCGATCGGGGCGGCATCATCGTCGAAGACGGCGTTCCCCAGCGAGACACCTGACTCGCCAACTACGGTCCGTGACCGTGGTGACCGCGACTGCGTCAGTCGTGTGGCGGAAGGCGTTGACAACATGACCGAAGCCGACGAGCAGGCCGCAGCCACGAGCACAGGGGGCTCGTCGAGGCAGCGCTTCCGACATCGCATGCGGAACAGGCGACTCGGTGCTCGGGTCGGCGTGGTGCTGACAATGGCCGCTCCCGGCGCCGTGCTCGCCCTGGTCATCGTGGTG
>JBCCYT010000248.1:0-4298 GCA_039188975.1 Actinomycetota bacterium | reverse complement strand
GAGAGGATGGCGCGGTCGTCGATCACCCGGACGAAGTCGAACGGCAAGACCACCCCGGGTGGAAGCACCGGTTCCGGTGGGAGCGTAAGCCCCAACGCGTCGAGGCGGTCGTCGATCTGGCCCATGGCGTCCCCTTGGTCGTGGCGTCATCGACCCTAGCTCTGCGCTCGTTGGGGATACGCTCCGCGGCATGGCCCGCTGGTTGACTGCTGACGCTCCGGAACTCGCCGAGAGCGGCGACCTCGATCGGGTCTGGGCCGCGATTGAGCCGGTCGACGACCCTGCGCTCGCCACCGAACGTCGGCGAATGCGCGAGCTCCTCGACACCCGACCCGAACCGTTGGTGCGTGCCGAGCGGCCCGGGCACTTCACCGGTTCCGCGCTGGTCGTGCATCCGGATCTGCAACGCACGCTCGTCTTGTTTCACACCAAGCTGCAGATCTGGGTGCAGCCCGGCGGGCACGCGGATGGCGACGCCAATCTCGCTGCCGTGGCCCTCCGAGAGGCGGAGGAAGAGACGGGAATCGTCGGCCTTCGCGTGTGGCCGGTCGCGATCGATCTCGACATCCATGAGGTCGATCCGCCAAAGGAAGACGCCCATCTGCACTACGACGTTCGCTTCGTGGTGATGGCGCCGGAAGGCGCGCAGGTCGACGCCAACCATGAGTCCCAGGATCAGCGGTGGGTGCGACCCGACGAGCTCCCGGCGCTTGGCGCGGACGCTGGCCTCCAGCGGCTGGCGGCGAACGGCCTCAGACTCGCCCAACAGCACACGTAGCGGGGGAGTGGCGTCAGATGTCCCCGGGCACGACGCACGATGCCATGTCGTTGACGTTGGCGAGCCCGTCGATGCGCCGGGTGTAGAAGCCGCCTTCGACTCGTTCCTGGATGAGAAAGGCAAGGTCGCGGTCGTCCGTATCCGGGGTGGCGTTTTCGAGCCGCTCCACATGGGCCCAACGGTCGACCAGGTAGCCGTCCTCCCAGTCTTCAAACCAGCGTTCGAGGATGGCGAGGTCGTCGGGGTCATCGACGAGCGAGGTGAGCTCTCGTAGCTCGGCGATCAGCCGTTCGGTGATCACCGTGCCTTCCCGTACGGCAACGGCACGTTCTTGTGGCGTTGCCGCCGTCGAGCCGAGTGGGAGCGCATCGATCTCGGCTTGGGCCACCGCACAGACCGGCTCGGCCGCTTCCGGGAAGGCCCGCGATGCGAAGCGGTCCGGGTTGTCCCTCGGGACGAACACCCAGATGTAGGCCCACATCACCAGCAGCGCGACCAGAATGAGGGTGACGACGAGGCGTCCCCAGGTGAAGCCAGCCTTTGGCGCGAGGTCGGGATGCTCGATCGGTCCGTCCGAGCGAGGCTCACCCATCGCCGTCACCTGGCGCCGCCGTGGTCGTCGTGGTCGATGATGTGGTGGTCGATGACGTGGTCGTGGTCGGCGCGGTGCCCGGGTTGACCTGGATCGAGACGACTTGGATGGTGTCATCCAGGGTTCCGGCCTCCGGACTTTGGCTCCAGACGATTCCGGGGCTCGGCGTGTCGCCTCCGTCTGGGTCAGCCACGATCTCGACGCTGACCCCGTAGCCCGCAGCCGCGATCTGTTGTTTGGCTTCGGCTTCAGACAGCCCGATCACCGACGGCACCGCGAGAAGTTCTGGTTCGACGGCGATCTCCAAGGTGATCGTCGAACCCCCAGGGACGATCTGCCCGGCCGCAGGGACCTGATTGAACACTCTTCCGGCTTCGTGCGCGCGGGTCTCGACTTCGACGAGTTCGAGCACCCAGTAGTTCGGCTCGTCGATGAGTTGGTCGTAGAGCTCCTGGGTGATCTCCTGGCCGACGAGGTTCGGAACCTCGGCCTCCTCGGGGATCTCCGGGAGTGTCGTGGTCGTAGACGACCCGGGCGGAGTCGGGAACGACTCGGCCTCAAACCCTTGCATGGCCGCAGTCATGAGCTCGTGCCAGATGAGCGCTGGGAAGGTGCCGCCCTCGACCTTGCCGCCCTCGAACTGGGTGCGCATCGGGATCTGCTCTTCTGGATAGCCGACCCAGACGGCGGCCGCCCGTTGACGGGTGTAGCCGGCAAAGGTCGCATCCGCGTTGTTCTGGGCGGTGCCGGTCTTGCCAGCCGAGGGCCAGTCGTCGAGTGCCGCTCGCCAACCGGTCCCGCTCATCACCGTCGACAGCGACCAGGTCAGCTGATCGTTGACCGTCTTGTTGAGCACCGGCGTCGACGTCGAGATGTGTTCGTAACGCTGGGTGCCGTCGGGATTGTCGATTCGGGTGACGAGCACCGGATCGACCCGCACACCGTCGCGAGAGAAGGTTGCGTAAACGGTGGACAGCTCAACCATGTTGACGTTCTCGGTGCCGAGAATCGCGGCGCACACCGGCTGGATGCGGTCTTCTCCGATGCCGAGTGCTTCGGCCATGTCGACGAAGCGAGGCGGGCCGATGTCGACCATCAATTGTGCATAGATCGTGTTGCGCGACCACTTGGTGGCATCGGCCAGGGTGCGATCGCCATCGGCGCCGCCGCGGACCCGCCATTTGGGGCCGCACACGGGGCGATTCTCGATTTCGATCGGCGATGTGGCGTCGTAGAAGCGGGTGATGGGGATGCCGATCTGAAGGGCAGCGGCGAGCCCGATCGGTTTCATCGAAGAGCCAGCCTGCCGGCCCGGGCCTGACGCAAGGTTGAACTTGGCGTCGTCGTCGGCGCCGAAGAAGTCGCGGCCGCCGACCATAGCCAGGATGTGGCCGTCGTCGGCATCGGTCGTGCCCATGATGACGGCGGCCGCGTCGGGATTGAGCGAGCCGTCGGCTGCGACCTGGGGGAGGACTTGCTCGACCTTGGCTTCGGCTTCGGCCTGCAAGCCGAGGTCGATCGTGGTGTAGATGTCGAGCCCGCCTTCGAACAGCAGCGTGGTGCGTGCTTCTCGGGTGGGTCCGAACTGCGGATTGTCGAGGAACCACTGCTTCACGTCTTCGACGAAGTGAGCAGCGGGGTACTCCTCCTCGAGGATCGGAACGTCTTCGATGAGATCGATTGGCTGCAGGAGCGCCTGTTCGTATTCCTCTTCGGTGATGTAGTCGTTGGCGTACATGCGCAGCAGCACCAGATCCCGGCGGTCGCGGGCAGCTTCGTAGTCTCGGAACGGGTTGAAGCGGCTGGGCGCCTGGATCAGGCCGGCGATGGTGGCGGCCTCGACGATCGAGAGTTCGCTGACCTTGAGGCACTCGCGATCGTCTTGGCCGACAAACGCATTCTGTTGCTGGTCGCAGTCGGGAGCCCCGAAGTACGTGCGGGCCGCCGCCTCGACCCCGTAGGCCCCTCGGCCAAAGAACACCCAGTTCAGGTAGCGCTCGAGGATGAACTCCTTGGTGTAGCGCTGCTCGAAGCGGCGGGCCATGAAGATCTCTTCGACCTTTCGAGAGCCGGTCTGTTCGGAGCGGTCGAGGAACACGTTGCCGACGTACTGCTGGGTGATCGTCGATCCACCCTGCGAGATGCCACCGGCGTTCACATTGCTGCGAGCCGCTCGCAGGATGGCCTTGAGGTCGACGCCCGAGTGATCCCAGAAGCGCTCGTCTTCGATGGCGACGACGGCGTCGATCATCACCTGCGCCATATCGTCGAGGCTCACATCGGTGCGGTTCTGCTCACCGCGCAGCTCGACGATCAGGTCACCGTTGCGGTCAAAGACCCGCGATGACTGAGCGGTGTCGAGCGCGGTGATCGAGAAGTCCTCGCCGAAGAGCGCATCGAAGTCTTTTGTCTCCACCGAGCACGAAGTGGCGACGAGAACCGCAGCGAGAACCGCGAGCAGGAAGCGGCGAGAGCTGTGCACGGCGAGGCGATGCATAAGCGACCAGTCTGCTACGAAAGTGCCGACGAACCTCGGCACCCCCGCATATCCTCAGGCTCCATGACCGGCGCCGCCATCATCGACGATCTGCAGGCCCGCGGCCTGCTCCACGACAGTACCGACGAGACCGAGCTGCGAGAACTGCTCGATGCGGGACCCGTGGTGCTGTACCACGGCATCGACCCGTCAGCGTCAAGCCTCCATGTTGGCAATCTGGTCGGCGTTTTGGTCATGCGGCGTTTCCAGGAGTTCGGCCATCGGCCGCTGGCGTTGGTCGGCGGCGCGACCGGCCGATGGCCGAACTCCTGGAAACGCCGCATGACCAAAACGCCGACCAGATTGCCAACATGGAGGCTTGACGCTGACGGATCGATGCCGTGGTACAGCACCACGGGTCCCGCATCGAGCAGTTCTCGCAGCTCGGTCTC
>JBCCYT010000247.1:0-4335 GCA_039188975.1 Actinomycetota bacterium | reverse complement strand
TAGGTAGTGGTCACCAGGCCGAGCGCGATGCCGTTGTCGAGCGCATGGGCGATCACGTCGGCGACACCGGGACGCAACGTGACCGGCGTGTCGACCACCTCCGCGCACGCAATCTCGGTCTTGCGCCGGTGGATCGTGTCGATCGTGGTGTCGTCGATTTCGGTGTTGGTGGCGTCGGCCAACATCCGGAGACGGGCCTTTCCACCGCTGCTCTGCAGCAGCGACCGATAGGTCTCGGGATCCCATTCCCACCCGACCCCAGCTTCCTGCATGGCTGCGTTGTACGCCCGCCGCTGAATGTCGCTCGTCTCGGCGAGCACGCCGATCGAACCGAGGAAGAGGTGGGAAATGGTCACCGGTGGGTCCTTTCGTCGCCGCACCCCGGTGGTGAGGCGTTCTCACATTCAACGGGTTGAAGGCCACGAAGCGACGCCGCCCGACGCGGAAATGCTCCTTTGATCAGGCAGAGCGGACGATCTGCCGCAGGTCGTCGCTGTAGACGGTGACGAACCCGTGCTCGTCGACGGTGCTCATCGACCCCGGAAGGTGTCGTAGTCGACCACATCGAGTCCGTCGGCCTTCCAGCCGCTGAATCCGGTCTCGATGTGGCTGACCCGTTCCAACCCCATGTCCTGGAGTGTCTTTGCCGCGAGCGCCGAACGCATCCCACCCGCGCAGCAGAAGATGAACTCCCGGTCGGCTTGAAACAGCTCCTTGGCATACGGCGAGGCCGGGTCGACCCAGAACTCGAGCATGCCGCGGGGGGAGTGGTTGGCGCCCGGCAGTGCGCCGTCACGCTGCAGCTCTCGCACGTCGCGAATGTCGACGATCAGCGCCCCCTCGTCATCGACGCGACGCTTGGCCTCGACCGGCGAGATGTTGTCGAGCTCGGCCTTCGCTGCGTCTACCAACTCGCCTACCGGCCTGATCGCCATTTAGAGGCTCCTCTCCGCGTCGGGTTCGCCCAGTCTGATGAGTGTGGTGAGGTGCCGCAACAGCGGGGTCTCGATGCCATGGCGGGCGGCGCGCTCGAGAACGTCCAGGTTCCGGATTCGCCACTCTGTCGGTGCGTTGTTGAGCCGATCGGTGGTCATCGATGACACGTGATCACCGCCGGCGTCAGCGACCAGGTCGATGACCGGTCCGAAGTCACCGTGATCGATTGCTGCACCATCGGCGATCGCGACCTGTTGGACTTCGTATGCGAGCTCCACGCCCAACGCCCGCGCATCTGGGTCGGCAAGTACGGCGTTTGGTGTGCGGGTGAGCACCGTGATCGTCCCGACGACGGCATTCATCAACAGCTTCCCCCAGGAGGCGGTGTGCCAGTCGTCAGTCGTGGTGACGGTGAGGAAGGTTCCGTCGAAGTGGGCTTTGGTCCGCTGTCCGGCCGCGTCGTCGGGGACGATCAGTTGGCGCCGAAACCCGATTCGCACGTGGCCGGGCCCGACTCGGTCGGCGGGGATGTTCACGACCGCAGGCACGAGTGATGCGTCGCCGATCAACGGCGCGACTCGCTCTCGGTGAGTGATGCCGTTTTGTAAGACGACGACGTCGGTGGTGGGGGCACATGCGGCGCGGAGCCAAGGAGCGACGTCGGGGGTCTGGTGCGCTTTGGTACCGAGGAGCACGAGGTCGAAGGGGCCGGTGATCGCAAACGGGTCGGTCAGGACTGGAACATCGTGGCGAACCGTCGTGTCGTCGAGCTCGAGAACCATCTCGTCGAATCGAGTTCGTGCGGCGATGGCGAGCGCAGCATCGTGATGTTCGAGTGCGGCGCCGCCTACGGTCAGCCCGATCGCGCCGGGACCGATCAGCAAGATCCGCATCAGGGGGTGCTACTGCGTTGCCAGGCCGACGCGACTCGGCTGGTGACATTGCCGACCCGCTTCCCGACGTCGTCGACGAGGTCGCGCGCCGCCGATGCGTAGCCTGCGGCAGCGTCGCCGAGATCTTCTGAGTAGGGCGTGTCGGCGTCGTCGGTGACGGTGCGGTACTCGCCGCCCATGATGGTGTCGTAGGCGCCGCTGTCGATCCAGTCGCGCAGTTCGGCGACGCGGACGACCGAGAACGGGTGCGTCGAGCCGAGTGCCGCCAGCATCTTGTAGATCCCATCGAGGGTGTCGCCACCCTCGCGGTACTCGTCGGACTGGGCGATGAACGCATCCAGATCGAGTTGTTCGCCGCGGCTGCCGCCAGCGATTTTCATCAGGGCACTCATCATGATCCGGGGGTCCTGCGTGGCGAGTACGCCAGCCCGGTCGCACGACAGCTCCGCCTTTCGGCTCCATTCGAGCAGTGCGTACAGCACCGGTCGAACGGCAACGCCGGCCAGCGGGTACCGGGTGAAGGTGAACCGCAGCAAAATGAACAACATCGTCCGGTACAGCGCATGGCCGCTGAGGATGTGGCTCATCTCATGGCCGATGACCGCTTCGATCTCGTCGTGGTCGAGGATCTCGATCGTTGATGAGTTGAGCACGATGAACGGCCGGTCGAGCCCGACCGCACCGGCGTTCACGAGCGGGGTCTGGCTGACATACAGCTCAGGGGGATCCTGAACGTCGAAGGTGTCGCAGACCGCGAGCAGACGCTCATGGATCCACGGATATTGCGTCTCGGTGACGCGCACGGCGTTCGCTTTGAAGGTGAGCCGGATCGACTTCTCACCGAACAACCCAACGAGCTTGCGCAAGACGACATCCCATCCGGGTATCCGTCTCAGGGCGTTCAGGGCCGCTCGGTCGGCTGGGTGCTCCCACGCCGTCGGGCTGATGTCAGGAAACCGTACGCGTCCGCCGTCCGTTGCCATGCGCCACGGTAGATCGTGACGACGGCCGCTGCTGGTCGCGGAGTCAGTGCCCGGTCACGCGGCGGACTGGGCTGGCGTCGGGGTCGGGAGGTACGCGTCGATCGGTGCGTCCCACGCCGGGATCGTGTTGGACACCGGGTCGTAGGCGGCAAGCCACATGGGCATCCACGATGGATCGGCCTGTTTGCTCGGGTGGTGAGATGGCAAGGCGGTGATCGCCATCGTCGGCGCCACCTCGAAGAAGAAGCCGATGCCCCAACTCCAGAGACGGAACCAGGCGACGGGGCTGAAGAGGCGTCGCCACGCCGCCAGCTGCACGACGGTGCCGAGAAAGATGAACCAGACCAACATGGCAAAGCAGACGGCCATCGCTGCGACATACCGGAGTCGGTTGCCGTCGACGATCGCCCAGACGTCGTGGGCGACCGTCTTGTGTTCGACCTCTTCGGCAAGATGCCACAAGAACAGGGTTGCCGGTTCGGGGTCGGCGCCGTGAAAGAGCGAATGGCGTCGCGCATCCATCCATCGGGCCGCAGCGAACGCTGTCGCCTCGAATCCGGCGGCATACGCGACACCGAATCGATGCCCAGCCCGGCGATGCAGGAAGCCGTAGCTTCGCTTGAGCCATCGCTCGACGTGACGCAACGCTGGGTGTTGCGCCCGCAGAATCTCGTTGAACCGGCGGTGTTGATGGGCGTGCTCTCGCTCTTGGTCGAGATAGGCCCGGACCTCAGCTGCGAGGGCAATGTCTCCGGATGCTTCGATCGCAGGGAGCGCGTCGCGGATCGACTTCATGACGTACGGCTCGCCATACGGCATCCCCATCGACAAGGCGTTGCAGGCGGCCGAGAACTCCGGCTTGTTCGGCTGCCACGCTGCCCGTGTCTCGACGCGATACTCGAGATGGATCGGCCGATGCGGAACGGTGGATGCGGGCAACCCCATGGTCTGCTCTATCGGCATCGCAGGGAAGAAGTGGAGTGTCGACCCCGGTTCGACGCGACGACGAGCGATCCACCGGCTCAGGGCATGGCGTCCTGCGGTCAGAACGTGATGACCAGTCCGCCGATCCAGCCAACCAGGACGAGCGTGCTGACGGCGATGGCGAGCATGACGGCCCGGGGGTCGGAATGAGCGGTGCGGGCGGTCTGCATGACCGCAGTGTGCGCACAGCCTGAGGCATGTGTCTGTCGTCTGGCTGCCACATCGGTTATGACGTGTGCCACAGGGGTGGTGGCGGCACACTCGTGTGGTGCTGATTCACCGTCACGACGATGCAACCGACGACGAGGGGCGCTGGCGGGCGTTCGTGGTTGCACAGGGGTTCGGGCATCTCGTTGCCGCCGGCCGGGACCGGTCGGTGCCGGTAGTGGTACCGACCCAGTTCCTGCTCGACGGCGATCGTGTCCTCTTGCATCTGGCAAAGGTCAATCCGATGCTCGACGCGATCGCGGAGAACTCGACGGTCGTGTTGAGCGTGGCGGGCGATTGGGCCTACATCCCCGGTTCGTGGAAACAGATCG
>JBCCYT010000246.1:0-4559 GCA_039188975.1 Actinomycetota bacterium | reverse complement strand
TCGCTCGAGTTGACGGCCCCGGGTGCGAGTGATGTCGTGCCCGAAACCGCAACCGCGAGCGCAACCGCAGCCGTGACGCTCACCGCGGTCGAGATCGAGCCGGGTCGCAGCGATGAGGTCCACGTCCACTCGCGCAACCATGCGACGGGACCCACGACGAGGCGAAGTTGGGTCATCGGTACGGAGACGAACGCTCGGACGACCGTCGGGTCGAACCGGGTGCCTGCGAGCCGAGCGATTTCCTCGCGAGCAGCCGAGGGGCTGACCGGTGCCTGGTTCCGGCGAGGCGATGTCAAGGTGTCGTAGGTGTCGGCCAGCGCGACGATCCGGCCCGCGAGACTGATGTGCTCCCCCGAGAGGCCGGCGGGGTACCCATTCCCATCGAAGTGCTCCTGATGGTCAACGGCCGCCGCACCCCATGCTCCGATCCAGTCGATCAGGCCGCTCACGTAGGGAACTGCGGCCTTCGGGTGGTCACGTAGAAGCGCCTGTTCGTCGTCGGTCGTGGTCGCGGCGCGGAGAATGTCGGCGGGCACCGACAACTTCCCGATGTCGTGGGTGAGCGCCGACCATCGAAGCTTGTCGACGTCGCGTCGGGGCAGGAGCATCGCTTCGGCGATCAGTGTGGCGTAGGCGTGGACTCGCTCCGAGTGACTTCGCAGCACCGGGTCGTGTTGTTCGAGGAGGGTGAGCAACAACAACAGTTGGTCGCCATCGACCGGGGCGTTGTCGTCGAACTCGGTGGCCCGCAGTTGGGCCTGCAGCCATCTGCGACTGCCCTGGCGGAAGGCGATCCGGAGTCGATTCGGCGCCGAGTCGGGAAACACGAGCGGGAGGCGCAGGAGCACGGCGAGTGATTCCAGCCGGCGACTCTGCTGGTGGGTCAAGAGTGCGGTCGCCGAAGACACGACGATGGCTCCAGCCCAGACCGGCAGGTTGGCGATCGAAACGTCGGGTCGCCCGAGCAGCGTGAGGTACACAGCGGTGGCCGCGAGGCCGACCGCAATCGGCGCGACCACGATGACGGCTCGTATCGCCCAACTCAGGGCGCGGCGATCGCGCCATCGGGTTCGGTCCAGCCGCTCGGTGGGACGGCGCGAGCCCTCCATGACGTCGGTCATCTCTGTCCCGTCGGCGTCGACGGGACCGAGTCAAGGTCCTGGGCTGTCGTGGTGACAAAACGCACAACACCCCGCCAGACCGTTCCAACGTCTGACGGGGTGTTGCAGGATCTTCGCTGCAGGCTCAGGCCAGGTCGAAGCGATCCGCGTCCATCACCTTGACCCACGCCTTGGCGAAGTCGGCGACGAACTTGTCGCCGGCATCGTCAGCGGCGTAGACGTCAGCGATTGCCCGCAGAATCGAGTTCGAACCGAACACGAGGTCGTTGCGGGTGGCGGTCCACTTGGCGTCGCCGGTGGCCCGGTCCTTGCCGTCGAACACGCCCTCGCTGGTGGCGGAGTCGGTCCACTCGGTGCCGATGTCCATCAGGTTGACGAAGAAGTCGTTGCTGAGGGTGCCGACCCGGTCGGTGAGCACGCCGTGGTTGTCGGTGCTGATGCCGAGCACCCGGAGGCCCGCGACGAGCACGGCCATTTCCGGTGCGGTCAGCCCGAGCAGGTGGGCCTTGTCGACGAGCAGGTGCTCTGCCACATCGGCGTTGCCCTTGCCGAGGTAGTTGCGGAACCCATCCCAGCGAGGCTCGAGCCAGGCGAAGCTCTCCTCTTCGGTCTGCTCCTCGGACGCATCACCACGACCGGTCGACACGTCGACGCCGATCTGCACGCCACCGGCTGCGGCCGCAGACTCGACGGCGGCGGTGCCACCGAGGACGATCAGATCGGCCATCGAGACGTCGAACCCGAGGCTCGACTGGACACCCTCGAGTGCCTTGAGCACCTGACGCAGGGTCTCGGGCTTGTTGGCTTCCCAGTTGCTCATCTGGGTCAACCGGATGCGGCCGCCGTTGGCGCCACCACGGTGGTCGGACTGGCGGTACGTCGAGGCCGAAGCCCAAGCGACGAACACCAGGTCGGTGACGCTGACGCCAGCATCGAGGATCGCAGCCTTGGCCGCCGCGATCTGGTCGGCGCTGAGCTCGGTGCCGTTCGGGATCGGGTCCTGCCAGATGAGCTCCTCGGCCGGGACCTCGGGGCCGAGGTACCGGACCTTCGGGCCCATATCGCGGTGGGTCAGCTTGAACCAGGCACGAGCGAACGCATCATCGAGCTGCGACTGATCGTCGCGGAACCGCTGGCTGATCTCGTTGTAGATCGGGTCCATCTTCATGGACATGTCGGCAGTGGTCATCTGCGGGGTGTGCATGACACCTTCGCGGCCACCGGCGTCGGGGACGGTGCCGGCGAGCGCTGGAGCGTGCCACTGCTTGTGACCGGCGGGGCTCTCGGTGAGCTCCCAGTCGTTGTCCATCAGGGTCTCGAGGTAGTTGTTGTCCCAGGTGGTCGGGGTGGAGTTCCACGCACCTTCGAAGCCGGAGGTGGTGGTGTGCACGCCGACACCGGACTCGAAGTCGTTCTTCCAGCCGAGGAGCTGCTGCTCCATCGGGGCCCCCTCGGGCTCGGCCGCGACGTCGCCTTCGGGGCCGGCGCCGTGCATCTTGCCGAAGGCGTGGCCACCGGCGACGAGGGCGACGGTCTCTTCGTCGTTCATCGCCATGCGGCGGAAGGTCTCGCGCACGTCGCGACCCGATGCGACCGGGTCGGGGTTGGCGTTGGGGCCTTCAGGGTTGACATAGATGAGGCCCATCTGGACGGCACCGAGCGGCTCCATGAGCTCGCGGTCGCCGCTGTAGCGCTCGTCCTCGAGCCACACATCCTCGGGGCCCCAGTAGACCTCTTCGGGAGCCCAGACGTCTTCACGACCGCCGGCGAAACCGAAGGTCTCGAAGCCCATGGTCTCCATGGCGACGTTGCCGGTGAGGATGAGCAGGTCGGCCCAGCTGATCTTGCGGCCGTACTTCTTCTTGATCGGCTCGAGGAGCTGGCGGGCCTTGTCGAGGTTGCCGTTGTCGGGCCAGCTGTTGAGCGGAGCGAAACGCTGCTGGCCGGTACCGCCACCACCACGCCCATCGTGGGTGCGGTAGGTGCCGGCGGCGTGCCAGGTCATGCGGACAAACAGCGGGCCGTAGTGGCCGTAGTCGGCCGGCCACCAGTCCTGGCTGTCGGTCATGAGGGCGGCCAGATCGGCCTTGAGGGCGTCGTAGTCGAGCGACGCGAACTCGGTCGCGTAGTCGAAGTCGTCGTCCATCGGGTCACTGTTGGGGTTGTTCTCGTTGAGGATGTTGAGGTTCAGCTGGTTGGGCCACCACTTCTGGTTGGCCGCTGAACCCACGTCGCTGTGAGGGAACGGGCACTTCGCTTCGGACATCTGATTCCTTCTGGTTGCTGCGAGAGCTTGCTCTGCGATGGACTGCGATGGGGTGGGGACGACAGGGCGGCCCCAGTCGAGCTCAGGCTCGACAGGTGGGGCACCAGCCCCAGTAGACGACTTCGGCTTCGTCGATCACGAATCCGTGGTCGTCGTCAGCGGTGAGACACGGCGTATCGCCGACTGCACAATCGATGTCATACATCACATCGCACCCTCGGCACACGAGATGGTGGTGATTGTCTCCCACCCGGGTCTCGTACCGGGCCGCATGCCCGCTCGGCTGGATACGACGCACGAGGCGCTTCTCGACGAAGACCCCAAGCGTGTCGTACACAGCCTGGCGGGAGATCGACCCGATCTTGTTGCGGACTGACTCGGCGAGCTCGTCAGGCGTCGCGTGCGGGTGGCCGTCGACGGCCTCCATCACGGCGATGCGCTGCGCGGTCACCTGAAGGCCGTGGTCGCGCAGTTTTTGCGCGATGTCGGGCCCGGTCGTCTCATCCACGTCCGGTACTCAACCAGCAATTCTGGACTCAGTCAAGAATTAGGTTGAGTACATCACGCTTCGTGGTGGGCGGCCGTCAGCAGGTGGTGAAGATGCGGATCTGATCACGAGTGCCGACGGTACTGTCGAGGTCCAGTTCGACATAGGAGCCGGCGACCTTGAGCCGATCGATGGCTCCCAGCCCGTCGGGGCGATAGTCGACCCCGTCGACCTCGAACTCGTCGGTGTCGATGAGATCGTCGCGTGTCAGCGTCAGGCCCACGACCGTGCCACCGAAGTCGATGCCGGCGACCATGTCGGGCTCGCCGGATACGGGATCACTGTGCACGTGGTATACGCACAGGTGTGTCCCGGCTGCGATCGTCGTCGTCGTGTCGCCGTCGCCGCCGACCCACCCGCCTGCGCCGGGATCGAGCACGGTGAGGTCGCTCGCCAAGATCACGTCCGCCTCTTTCCACACGAAGACCTGATCGTTCGACGTGAGGTTGCCGTTGCCGAGCGAGGACGGCAGGGCGCCCGGGGTGACCACGCTGAACCCGAAGCCGCTCGGACCTGCGGGAAGGGTCGTTGTCGTCGTCGTGGTCGTCGTTGTTGTGCTGGTTGTGGTGGTCGTCGGCGCAGCGGTCGTGGTGGTCGTCGTCGGTGGGGTCGTGGTGGTGGGCGC
>JBCCYT010000245.1:0-4564 GCA_039188975.1 Actinomycetota bacterium | reverse complement strand
GGATGTCGTCGAAGGGCGGCACCGCGGTGTTCATCATGATGTCGTTTTCACCCGAGAGCAGGTTCTCGATGGTGTTGACCGAATCCGCATCGCGCAGCGTGAGGATGGCGTCGGGGTTCGAGGTGATGATCACGTCGATGTAGCCGGCAGCGACGCGCTCCGCCGCGATCGCGGTGTCGGTGATCGGCAGGAACTCGATGGCATCGAGGTAGATGTTGTCGGTGCCCTGCCAGTAGTCCTCGAACTTCTCGACGAGGGTGCTGGAGTCCTGCTGACGGTTGGTGATGCGGAACGGGCCCTGGCCGATCGGCTCCTGATCGAGGCTGGGATCTTCCGCAGCAGCCGCGATGTAGCTGGCCGGCGGCACGAAACCGAGCTGGCCGGTGAGGTTCACCGGGAAGTGCGCCGTCTGGCGGATCAGGTTGTACTGGACGGTGTACTCGTCGATCTTTTCGACTCGGTTCTCCGCCGGGTAGCTGGGAAGGATGGCGAGGGAAATGATCGGGTCGCTGGCGGCCGCTTCGAACGCAGCGATCGCATCGTCGGCCGTCATCTCGGTTCCGTCGTGGAAGAGCACGCCCTCACGCAGCTTGATCTGCCACGAGTTGGTGCCCTCGACCGGTGCTGCCGACTCGGCCAGGTAGGGAATCCATGCGCCGGTCGCGTCGTACGCAAACAGCGGATCGAAAACGGGGCCGGCCATCAAGTAGGCCGACACCGCGAAGTTGTTGGCGACCGGGTTGAGGCCATCGCTCTCCGCCTCGGTCGTCACTCGCAGGGTGCCACCGAAGACGGGGCCCTCGTCGGTCTCTTCTTCGACCGGCTCGTCGATCGTCGGTGCAACCTGCTCACCTTCGTCCTCGTCACCGTCGTCATCGCCGGCGTCGTCGCCGTCGGTGGTTTCGGTCGTGGTGTTGTCAGCGTCGTCGGCGTCGGCGCTGTCGTCATCGTCGCCACCCCCACATGCTGCTGCGAACAGGCTGAAGGCAAGCAGCAGGGTCAGCAGCTTGCCCAACGTCGTTCGTTTCGAACGCGGTGTCATGAATCCCCCCAGGTTTTGGAACGGCCCGAAGACCGAGTGATGTGACTGGTGCCACAAGGTCTAGCAGGTTGCCCGCTGATGTCGTGGTCGTGCAAATCCGGCGGGCCAATCTGACCCGCCCCGTCTGGGCACGATCGCCTGCCACGCGAGTGCTGCTCAGGGGTGCTGTGAGCTCACCGACACGATCTCACCGGTCATGTATCCGGCGAGATCGCTCGCCAGAAACACCATGACGTTCGCGACCTCCCAGGGCTCCGCCGCCCGGCCGAAGGCTTCGGCGGCGGCGAGCGAGTCGAGCAGCGACGGGTCAGAGACTTTCTCGAGAAAGGCATGCATGGCGATGCTCGGTGCGACGGCGTTGATGTTGATGCCGTGCTCGGCCGCCTCGACCGCCGCGCACCGGGTCAGGGCCATCACTCCAGCTTTCGCTGCGGCGTAGTGGCATTGTTCGGCCTGCGCCCGCCAGCCGACCACCGACGCATTGTTGACGATCGCTCCGGCGATGCCGGCGTCGATCATGTGCCGCATCGCAGCACGAGTGCAGCGCATCGTGCCGTCGAGCGTCACGCCGAGCACCGTTGACCACTCGTCGTCGGTCATCTCGACGAGCTTCGTGGCGCCACCGAGGCCGGCGTTGTTCATCATCACGTCCACGCCACCCATCGCCTCGACGGCTGCGCCGATCAGCGCCTGCACATCGGCCTCGAAGGTGACGTTGCACAGCGCAGTGAACGGCCGGGTCCCGGTCGCCGCCGCGAGCCGATCGGCGGTCTCGGCCAGCCGGCGGGCATGAATGTCAGAGATGAGGACACGGGCCCCCTCGATGAGGCACCGCTCGGCGACCGCGGAGCCGATGCCCGTGCCAGCAGCGGCGGTGACGACAACCCGCTTCCCGGCCAGCAGGTCGCGGCCTGGAGGTGGCGTCGGCATCAGTCGGCGCTCTTCTCGGCCGCCTGCTGCTCGGCCATCTCCGCCATGCGGCGTTCGAGGTCAGCGATGAACGGGTTGGGTTCTTGTCCAATCTCGTCGAAGCGCGCCGCGATCGATTCCGGCGTCCAACCGCCGTCGCCGGCCTGCATGGTTCGGACCTCCATCGGCTGATTCCACACGCTGATTCGCCCACCGACCACCGTGTAGATCTGTGCGTTGACGTCGCGGCCGGCATCGGAGAGCAGATAGATCGCCATCGGGGCGATGTCTTCGGGGTCACCGGTTTCGATTTCGAACGGCACGTTCTCGCTCATGCGGGTCTTCGCCACCGGAGCGATGCAGTTGGCGTTGATGGCCGGACCGCCTCGCATCCGGAGGCTGGCTGCGGTCAACGCCGCCGATCGCGTGAGGCTGACAATGCCACCCTTCGCGGCCGAGTAGTTCGCCTGCGCGGTCGATGCGGTAAAAGCTCCAGACGTGAATCCGACGAGCGCACCACCCGACTCCTGCTTTCGCATCCGGGCGAACGCGGCGCGGTACACGTTGAAGTGGCCCTTGAGATGGACGGCCACGACGTGATCCCACTCGTCCTCGCTCATGTTGAACAACATGCGTTCCCGCAAGACACCCGCGGGACACACGACACCGTCGATCGAGCCCCAGGTGTCGACCGCGGTCGCCACGACCTGTTCGCCGACGTCGAACTGCGAGATGTCGCCTGCTACCGCGATCGCCGCACCGCCGCGGCCTTCGATCTCGGCGACAACCGCATCAGCCACCTCACTCGACGGGTCGCTGCCGTCCATGGCAACGCCGTAGTCGGCCACCACGATGTTGGCGCCTTGTTCGGCGCACGCGAGCGCAATCGCCTTCCCGATCCCCGAGCCGGCGCCAGTGATCGCAATGTTCTTGCCAACCAGGTTCTTGTCAGCGGCATGTCCGGTCACGTGTTCTCCCCACGGTCGAGTTCCGCCGGTCGGCGGGCCGCCGGGATGGTAGCGACCAGCCCTCCCCCACACGAAACCATCACCGGTCGTGGCCGAAATTCCCACGCCGCGTATTCGAGGGTCCACCATCAGCCGTTAGGGCCTCTCTACCCTGGGACCTTGGGCCCGTTGCTTTCGGGGCCTGTGAGGGGAAGCGCGTGACCGAGTCGCGTCGTCAAAAGCACAGCACCACATCGACCTCCCGTCGCGACGCCATGTCCCGGCTTGGCCGGCTCGCGGATGCATCGCTCGATGACCTCACCCGGGAACTGCAGACTCGTGTCGCGCTCGGCAATCTCGATACGCCGGCGATGCTCGTCGATCTCGACGGCACGGTCCTCGACACCAACGACGAGGTCGGCTCGTTCGGCTTTCGACGAAACGACCTTCGAGGCCGTCCGTTGTGGGCCGGTGACTCCTGGACCGAGACCGATGCGGCAGCCACGGTCTCGCCGCTCATCGAACGCGCCGCCAACGGCGAACTCGCAAGCCGCACCATCGAGGCCGGTCGGGATCAGCCCCGTCCCCTTCGCCTCGACATCACGCCGTTGCGCGGCGTCGACGGTGACGTTGCGTTGCTGTTGGCCGAACTCCACCGGCTGAGCGATCGCGTCGAGACCGCAGCGCTGATGGCGGAGACCAATGAACGGCTCGCCGCCGCCGAGGACATCTTCCGAGCGGTGGCGGAGTACACCTCCGACCTCGTGTGTCTGCACACTGCGGATGGCACCTACACCTATGTTTCGCCCTCGGTTCGGCGGCTGCTCGACCGTGACCCGAAGGCTCTGATCGGTACCCATCCGGTCGATCTGGCCCACGCCAAGACCCGTGAAGCGCTCGTCGCCGGTCTTCGCGATGCGTCGCGCCGAGGAGCGGCTCCCATCACGTTCCGCCACCGGTTGGAGCATCGCAACGGGAGCTATCGCTGGTTCGAGACGGCCGTGACACCGATCCGCGACGCCACCGGACGAGTTCGCCAGCTGCAGTCATCGAGCCGGGACATCACTCGACAACAAGAGAAGGAACAGAGCCTCATCAAACAGGCGTTCCACGATGAGCTCACCGGCCTGGCAAACAAGGCTCTGCTGCTCGATCGCATGATCCAGTCGTTCGCCATCAGCCAGCGCACCACCGAGGCGAGCGCGGTGCTGTTCATCGATCTCGACGGGTTCAAGACGATCAACGACACGCTCGGCCATCATGTGGGCGATGTCGCGCTCGCTCACGTCGCGGAGCGGCTCAAAGCCATCGTGCGACCAGGCGACACGCTCGCCCGGCTCGGAGGCGACGAGTTCGTGATCCTCTGCGCCGGCACCGACGGGGCCCGAGGCGCCTCCATCGTCGCTCGGCGGCTGCTCGATGCGTTCCTCGAGCCCTTCGTGCTCGAGGGTCACGAAGTTCGGCTCGGCGCATCGATCGGTATCGCGACGTCGAACGGCGACGACGACCCGGAGTCGGTGATCGAGCGGGCCGACACCGCCATGTATGAGGCCAAGCACCGGGGCAAGGGCCAGTACGCGATCCACGACGAAGTCGACCAGCGCATCGAGGTGTACCGCAGCGACACTGCAGCCGCTTTGGAGCGGGCGATCACCGAGGGTGAGCT
>JBCCYT010000244.1:0-4608 GCA_039188975.1 Actinomycetota bacterium | reverse complement strand
GCCCGCATCGACAGCGGGTGGTGGGAGTCGTTGGCCGACGCGATGATGACGGCATCGACCGGCTGCTCGAAGAAGGCGTCGGCGTCGGTGAACACACCGGGGATCTCCCACGTCTGGGCGAACGCCGCGGCCCGGTCGGGGTTCCGGCCGAGCACGGCGGCAACCTCGACGTGGTCGAGACCTCGCAGCGCGGGCAGGTACATGGAGTCGGCCCACCATGAGGTACCCACAACACCGATGCGGGTCGGGGGAGCGCTCATCGGCGCCTCCTCGGTGGGGCGGTACTTCCTCGCACGGCGAGGGTCGGGGCGAGCTCGATTCGGGCCGGTTCGGTGCGGCCGTCTTCGATGCGTTCGAGGATCGTGCGCACGGCGAGGCGACCCATTTGCTCGCGGGGCTGGTTGACCGCAGTCAATGACATGTGACTGAGCGCGGCGATGAACGTGTTGTCGTAGCTCACGACCGACACGTCGTCTGGCACCCGGAGCCCGGCGGAGTCGAGGGTGCTGAGACCGCCGGCGGCGACGAGGTCGTTGAACGCGAAAATCGCCGTGGGGATTTGCGCCGTCTCGACCATCTCCACGACCGGTTCTTCGCCGTCGGCCTCTGCGTCGCCGCCGCGAAAGACCCGGGGTTCGAGGCCGGCCGAACGCATGGCCTTTTCGTAGCCCCGGGCGCGTGGCACGGCCGAGATGTTGGTTGCGCCGTCGATGTGCACGATGTCGGTGTGGCCGAGCGCAACGAGGTGTTCGACCGCAAGCTGGGCGCCGAGCTCGTCGTCGGTGGTGATGGTGTCGACGGCTGGGTGGTCTCGCCCGGCGGCGACAACGACGGTCGGTACGACGTACGAGGCTCGCACGATGTCGTCGTCGGCCAGCTTCGGGCCGACCAGTACGAGCGCCTCGACCTGGAACTGCAGGTGCATCTCGACGGCGCGGCGTTCTCGGTCCGCCTCGCGTCCGCCGTTGAGGATCAAGACGTCGAAGCCCTGTTCTTCGGCGGCCAACTCCACGCCGTTGACGACCTCGGCGAAGAACGGGTTGTGGATGTCGTTGATGATCATCCCGAGTGTCTTCGTGCGCTGTTGGGCCAGGTTGCGAGCGTGGAGGTTGGGTCGGTAGCCGAGTTCTTCGGCGGCCTGGAGGACCGCCTCCCGCTTGGCGTCGGAGACCTTCGGCGAGTTGTTCATCACCAAGCTCACGAGGGCGCGGGAGACGCCAGCGCGCTCGGCGACCGTCTCCATTGTCGGTCGGCTCATCGGTCCCCCTCTCCGGTTGTTGGTCGGGTCAACGTGTCAGCAAGACGTCAGCACCTGGCAATGTTCTTGACAAGTGCCCGATCGGACCGTAACGATTAGAGCGCTCTAACGCAATGGCGTGGTGCCATGTGATCACTGGGGGGTGGAGTGAGCTTTTTTGACCGCGTTGCCGGCGCACCGATCAGTTGGGGTGTGTGCGAAGTCCCGGGCTGGGGTGTCGAGCTCCCCGTCGACCGGGTTCTGCGCGAGATGCAAGAGCTCGGACTCACGGCGACCGAGCTTGGCTCCGACGGCTACCTCCCCACCGATCCGAGCGAACTACGCGACGTCTGCGCACACTACGACCTCGAAATGATCGGTGGCTTCGTGCCGCTGGTGCTGCACGACCCGGCCCAGCGCGACGCATCGCTCGAGGCAGCAGAACGGGCTGCGACGCTCATGGGGGCGGCCGGTGGAACGTTCTTCATCACCTCGATGGTCACCTCCTTCGACTGGGCGCCGAGGATCGAGATCGAGGCCGAGGCGTGGGACCACGCAGCATCGATGCTCTCCGAGGTCGAAGACCTGGTCGCCGCCCACGGCATGACGCAAGCCATCCACCCGCACCTCGGCACCATGATCGAACAACCGAGCGATGTGAAGAACGTGCTCGACCGCAGCGACGTGGGCTGGACCTTCGACATGGGTCACCTCATGATCGGCGGGTACGACCCGCTCGAGTTCCTCACCGACGCTCGCGATCGCATCGTCCACGTCCACCTCAAGGACGTACACCTCGACAAGGCGGCTCCGGTCTTCCATGGCGAGCAATCGATCATGGAGGGCGTGCAGAACGGCATGTTCTGCCCGATGGGCGACGGCGACGTGCCGATCGGCGAGATCGTCACCCAACTCGAAACGACCGGCTACGACGGCTGGTACGTGCTCGAACAAGACGCGGCCATCACCGGCGCCGAACCGGCACCGGGCGAGGGTCCCAAGCTCGACGTTCTTCGGAGCATCGAATACCTCCGTGCTATCAATGCGCAGTTCACGAACGCTCTGGAGGCTTCGTGACCTCGCGCCTTGGGCGCGGCCCAAACCCAAACCCTGAGGAGGGGGAAACAATGAAGAAGCACTTCCGTTGGCTGGCAGTGCTCCTCGCGATCGTTCTCGTCACCGCGGCCTGCGGCAGCGATGACGATGGCGACGAGGGTGCCAGCGACAGCAGTAGCGAATCCAGTGACAGCTCGAGCGACAGCGCGAGCGAAGCGGTCGAGCAGACCCAGGGCGGCGATCTGACGTTCCACATGATCACGCACTCCGACGACGGTCCGTTCTGGTCGGTCGTGAACCGTGGCATGGACGCCGCCTGCGCCGACCTCGGCGTGACCTGCGTCTGGGTCCCCGGCAACAACGACGCCAACGTCATGGTGCAGGGCATCGAAGGCGCGATCGGTGAAGGCACGGACGGCATCGCCGCTTCGCTGCCCGACCCCGCCGCCCTCGTCCCCGCGCTCCAGGCTGCTGTCGACGCCGGTATCCCGGTCGTGACCCTCAACTCGGGCGCGAACGACTACCAGTCGATCGGCGCGTTGACCCACGTCGGCCAGACCGAGTTCATCGCCGGCCAGGCCGCCGGTAACCGCTTCAACGACGCCGGTGTGAGCCATGTGCTCTGCGGCCAGCAGGAGCAGAACAACATCGGTCTGACCGAGCGTTGCGCGGGCCTCGAGGACACCTTCTCGGGCACCGTCACCACCGACTTCATGGACCTCGACGCCGACACCGCTGCCCAGCAGGCGGCGATCAACGCCGCCATGGCGGCCGACGACTCGATCGACGGCTTCCTCGGCGTCGGCCCGGTCATCACCATGTCGGGCGTTCGCGCCGCTGCCGACCTCGGCCGCGACGTGGTCGTTGGTGGCTTCGACCTCACCCCGGAGCTCCTGGGTGCGATCGAGGGCGGCGACGTGTTGTTCACCGTCGATCAGCAGCAGTACCTCCAGGGCTACCTGCCGATCCTCACCATGTACCTGAACCAGACCAACGCCAACGTCATCGGTGGCGGTCTGCCGATCCTCACCGGTCCCGGTTTCGTGACCGCTGACAACGCAGCCGACGTGCTCGCCCTCTCCGAGGCCGGCACTCGCTGATTCCCGCCAGCCGGTCATCGACCGGCTGGTTCCACTGGGTGGACAGTCGCCCGGGGTGTGATCCCCGGGCGGCTGGCCCGCCCGCCCTAGCTCACTACTCGAGCGCCACCATCGTGGCGCTCATCACCATTCGGGACTTCGAGGGGGAAGATGTCCGAGACCACCACTGCTGTTGACACCGCGTCGGCCACGAGCGCCGGAGGCGACGAGCGGCTCGCCTATCGCAGCATCTTCCAGCGGCTCTTCATCCAGCCCGAGATCGGCGCCATCATCGGCGTGATCGGGGTCTGGGCCTTCTTCTGGGCGGTCTCGCTCAACTTCGGCACGGCCGGTCAGACCCAGAACTGGCTCGACACCGCCGCCACCCTCGGCATCATGGCCGTCGCCGTCTCGGTCCTCATGATCGGCGGCGAGTTCGACCTGTCGTCCGGAGCAAACACCGGCGCGATGGGCATCCTCTTCATTCTCCTGATCAAAGAGACCGGCGACCTCGGAGGTCTCGGCCTGTCTCTGTGGATCGCCATCCCGCTGTCGTTCGCCGTGGCCATGGCGATCGGCTACTTCAACGGCTGGATGGTGGAGCGCACGGCGCTGCCGAGCTTCATCGTCACGCTGGCCACGTTCTTCATCCTGCGGGGCCTCAAGCTCGGCCTCGCCAAGCTTCTCACCGGCCAAATCTCGGTGACCTTCACCGATGATGTCCACGGCTATGGCTTCTTCCGGCCGATCTTCGCGGGTGAGTGGCAGCGCAACGAACACATCTGGAACAGCCGAGACGTGTTCTATCTCGGCGGCTTGATCCTCGGCGCCGTCGTCATCACGCTCGCCGTGTGCGAGATGCACTTCGTTCGACGCTCGACCAAGTCGTCGTCGGGTCTGCCGATCATGGCTGTCGGCGCCGCCGGCGTCATCGCCGGAATCGTGCTGTTGCACAGCACCGATGGGGTCGGCGCAAACATCGCCGCCGCAGTCGTGCTCAGCGTGGCGACCGCAGTCGGCCTCTTCGGTCTTGCCACCTGGCGCTTCGAGCCGGTTGGCGCCGCTGGCTCCTTGGCGCTCAACCCAGGCATCACCCGCTACCTCGCCGGCGGGCTCGTCGGCGTCGCCCTTGCCTGCGTGTTCTCCTTCGCGATCGACTCCGACGACGCCGACACGCTCTTCTTCCCCTTCACTGTCCAGGGCCTGCGGGTCGTGTTGATGATGGTGTTCGCCGGT
>JBCCYT010000243.1:0-4687 GCA_039188975.1 Actinomycetota bacterium | reverse complement strand
TCGGTGCCGAACACCACCAGCGACACCCATGTCGACGACCTTCGATCACACTTCAGCGAGCAACAGATTGCCGGTATCGTCGGCGTCATCTCGCTGTTCGGCTTTCTCAATCGATGGAACGACACCATGGCAACCGAGCTCGAAGACGAAGCGCTCGACTTCGCGGGCCGGGTGCTTGCGCCAGCCGGCTGGGAGCCAGGACGGCATACCGCAGATTGATCCGGGGCTCGTGGGCCGCTCACCGTTTCCGTTCGCACTCGGTATCGGGCCGATCCAGTGCTAGAGAAGACGGGTGCCTCTGACGCCCTTGACCGTCACTGGAGTGCCCGAGCACTTCAATCTGCCCTGGCGAACCGCCCGGGAGCGCGGGGTGTTCGAGGATGCCGGCATCGATCTGACGTGGGTTCCTGAACCGGCGGGTACCGGAGCGATGACCGCAGCGGTCGAAGCCGGCGACGTCGATGCTGCCCTGGTGCTCACCGAAGGCGCGATGGCCGCCATTGGCCGGGGGAGCCCACTGCGGATCGAAGGTTGGTGGGTCGAGTCGCCCCTCGACTGGGGTATCCACGTCGGTAATCACGTGACCGCAGCCGCAGCATCGGAGCTCACCAATCATCACCGCTTTGCGATCTCGAGGTTCGGAAGCGGGTCACACCTGATGGCCCATGTTCTGGCCGACAACATCGGGCTCGAACTCTCCGAGTCGTCGTTCGTCGTCTGTGGTGGCATCGAGGGAGCAGTCGATGCGATGACCGAGGGCGCCGCCGACGTGTTCTTGTGGGAGCGGGCGATGACCGCCCCCCTCGTGCGGGCCGGCACCATTGGCCGCATCGGGATCCAGCCCACGCCATGGCCGTGTTTCGTCGCGATCCGACACCTCGATGTCGAATCGTCCGCGTCGGCGGCACTACGAACCGCCCTGCGCCTGGCCGCATTGGAGGGCGCCCGGCTGCGCGCTGGCGGCGACCTCATCGATCTGGTCGTGGAGCGATACCAGCTCCACGCCGACGATGTCGATGCATGGCTCTCGACGCTGCGCTGGCCGCTCGACCCGACCGAGGTCGACATCGCCCGCATTGGGACCATCAGGGACCGGGCCGCAAGCTACGGCCTCCTTCCGGCGGACCTGCCGATCTCGTCGCTCATCGCATGAGCGACGATCGCAGCCGCTGCGCTCCAGCAGCTCCGGTTGTTCATCTGGCACCTCCGAGCGGCTGGTTGAACGACCCGAATGGGTTGCACGTGCGAGATGGAACGTGGCACGCCTACTACCAACACGAGCCGGACCACGACGTTTGGGGTCCGATGCACTGGCGGCACGCAACCAGCACCGACCTGATGCGCTGGACCGACCATGGCATCGTCCTCTCACCGACTGCCGCTGGAATGATGTTCAGCGGTTGTGTGGTGATCGACCATCATGGCCGGGCTGGCTTCGGCAGTGGCCAACGCATCGCCGTCCTCACGATTGCGTCCGAGCAGGACCAGGTGCAGGCGCTTGCCACGAGTCCCGATGGCTACACGTGGGAACTCTTCGACGGCAATCCGGTGCTCGCCGATGGGGCATGTCCCGATTTCCGTGATCCGAGCGTGGTCGACATGGGCGATGAGTGGCTCATGGCGCTCGCCGTCGGTCCCGTTGTTGGGTTCTACCGGTCCGACAATCTGCAGACCTGGCGGGCCTGTGGCGAGTTCGATCCGGAGCTTCCCTCGGGGTACGTCGTCGAGTGCCCAGACCTGATCGAGGTCGTCGACGATCTCGACCGCCCGCGGTGGGTGCTCACGTACGGCTCTTTGCTCGGGCCGCTCCGAACCAGCGAGACCCACGCAGCGGTCGGTGACATCGTCGATGGCCGCTTCGTTGCGAGCAGCGCAGCGATACGGCTTGACCATGGTCCCGACTTCTACGCCGCCCAGACCTATCACGGGACCGAAACCACGGTCGCGGTCATGCATGCGTGGATGGGCAACTGGGCGTACGCCCTCGAGGTGCCCTCCGCGGGGCGGCGTGGCGTGCTGACCTCGCCGCGGTCGCTGGCCGTGAGCGGCGACACCCTTCGGTGTGAACCGTTGGCGTCACTCGGTTCCTGCTTCTCTGATCGGATTGTTGGAGGTCGGTGGTCGTCCAACCGAAGCCAGGCGGCGCTCGTGCGCGGCAACGAATTCACGGTGATGCTCGCTGGCGTCGATGGCGACGAGGCGTACGTTGCTGCTGGGCCCGACGAAATTGAGGTCGCCCGGCGGCCGATCAAAAATGCCAACGATCGCGAGTGGGAGCGGGTCGTGTTTTCCAACGATGGCGGAGAGGTCTTGGCGGTGTTCGACCATGGAACGCTCGAGGTCTTTGCCGCTGGGGGTGCATGCTCGATGCTCACGTTCCCAGGCGACTCCTGGCGGCTGACGCTCGGCGGCGATGGTTGTATCTTCGCCACACCGCCGCCGGATCGGTTGACGCGGGGATAGCCGCGCAAGCACGAAAGCGACCTCATGGAAGCACAGCCCTACGAGTTGCCGGAGATCAGCGATCAGGAACTGCTCGCCCTGGAAGCGACGATCCAGGTCGCGCAGCGCCGACGATCGCTCGAGGGCTTGAAGGTCCTGGGCTTCGGCGAAGTCAGCATCGCCGTCGGATGGCCGGTCGAGCAGCCCCGCTTCGTTGCGAAGCGGTTGATTCCGGTCGACGACGCGGCCGAACTCGATGAGCCGCTGGCTGCGATCGACGAGTTCGTCGCCGGTGTTCGCTCGAACGGCGGCAATGCGCTGCCTCACGCCACCCGGCGAATCCAGCGCGACGATGGACGCCACGTCGGCTACGTCGTGCAACCGCTCGTGCCGGCCGACGAACTGGCCGAGAAGGTTCTTGAACGAGAGACGCCCGAGGCCGGACACCCCCTCCTGGTTGCGGTGCGCGATTTCGTGATGGCGACCACCGACGACCACCTGATCATGGACGCACAGGTCCCCAACTTCGCATGGCGTGATGACGAGGTCTGGCTGCTCGACATCACGTCGCCCGCCAGCTTCGACGCCAACGACAAGCTGGTGTACCCGAATCTGCCGCTCGCCAATCAACTCGTTCCCGCGCTGCTTCGGCCAGCACTCGGCAAGGCCTCCACCGACATCTACAAGCTCTATCGGTATCCCCACGGTGCGCTCACACAGGTCGCGGTGTTCTTGCATCGGGTGAACGCCGACGCCTGGGTCGAACCCGCAATCGCCACGTTCAACGAGGTGCTCGACGAACCGATCGATCCCACCGTTGTTGCGGCGCGCTGGGAACGCAACGTGAAGGACTTTCCTCGGGTCAAGAAGCTCCTGATGATCCAGCGCGCGTGGCAAGAGAAGGTTCGTCGGAGGCCCTACGAGTATCTGATCACCGACAGCTTCACTGGCGAGGTGCTGTAGCGCCGACGCAGCGCCGCTGGCGCTCGGCCATACTGTCGGCTGTGAAGGCCAAGACCGTTGGCGCGGTGCTGCTCGCCATGTCGCTACTCGGGCCTCAGGCCCCGGTCGCAGCGCAAGACACTGGCGCCCCCGACGTCGCCGACACCCACTTCACGCCTGACGAGTTCTTGGCGATCTTCGACAACGCCATCCTCGACGGTCTGGCCCCGATCGACCCAGATCCGCCTTCCATCCTCGGTGGCCGCGCCGTCGACGACCGGATCCGGGCGATCGGCGAGGGTCGTGGCTATCGGCGGCGGGCGAACCCGTCCCGAGACCTCGTCATCACCGACGGCGTTCCGCTTCAGCCCGAAGCCGCCGACGCGTGGGAGTCGTTGCAAGCTGCGGCCGCCGAGGCCGGCCACACGCTCTCCGTGTATTCGGGGTACCGCAGCGTCGCCACGCAGATCTTCTTGTTCAAACGTCGCCTCAGCGGTACGAGCGATGCGGCAATCGATCGTCGGCTTCGCACGATCGCGGTGCCCGGCTATTCGAAACACCACACGGGTTATGCGATCGACATTCGATCATCGACCGGTCGGGGGTTTGCGTTCGGCCGCACCGCGGCCTACCGGTGGCTCGCGGACGACAACTTCGCCAACGCAAAGCGCTATGGCTGGGTGCCGAGCTACCCCGAAGGTACGGGTCCCGCAGGGCCCATCCCAGAACCGTGGGAATTCGTGTGGGTCGGCACCCAGAACATCCTGTGCGCCGATTTCGAACCCAGTGACGAGCGGCCACTGTGCGACACCGATGGTCATGCATTTGAGGCGGACATCGCCTGGCTCTTCGACACCGGGATCACCGAGGGCTGTCGAGTTGGACGATTCTGCGGTGATGCTGCGGTGACCCGCGGCGAGATCGTCACGATGCTGTGGCGCCAGCAAGGGCGTCCGCCGCCAGGTTCGTCACCGCACCCATTCGTCGACGTGAGCGCCGACAACGTCTTTGCTCCCGCCGTTTCGTGGGCGTTCGCCAGTGGCGTAACCGGGGGAACGACGCCAACCACATTCGAACCCGACCGCGAACTCACGCGAGCCGAGTTCGTGACCTTCCTCTGGCGCCTCGCTGGGCGACCCACACCGACGGCCTCCTCAGTGCGTTTTGGCGACGTTGCCTCATCGAGCTTCGCGGCCGACGCGATCGAATGGGCGGCAGAGATCGGAGTCACCCGAGGCACGTCGGCAACGACGTTTGATCCGGGCCGTCGCGCGACGCGAGCGGAAGCGGCTGCCTTCATCCG
>JBCCYT010000242.1:0-4836 GCA_039188975.1 Actinomycetota bacterium | reverse complement strand
GTTCTCGTCGGCTTCGAGAAGGAAGGTCCAGGAGAAGCGGCCATCTTCTTCCAACTTGTCGGCCAGACACTCGGTTTGCGTCTCGTCCAAACCCATCTCCTGTTCAGCAACGAAGGCGATGAAGTCGTCGCGCGTGGCGTCTTCGCCACCACACGCAACGCCAACGAACGCAAGGAGCGCCAGGGGTGGAGTGAGCAGGGTCTTGTTCATGTCGGGCGTGTGCTTTCTGTGAATCGTCCGCTCACCGTCTAGCTGAGCGGTGCCCGACGGCGTTCGCCGAGCAGGACACAGGAGGGACGCATCGATCAGACGCTCGTTTACACCCCGCGACGGATTCTCTTGGCGTGCAGCGATGAAGCGATCGACACAACGACTCTCGGCCTTGTGAGGAGACTGCGATGGTCACCGGCGACCGCAACGTTTTGACGATCCTGTTGAACACCAAAACCCGTTGGGAGCCAGGTTGGACCCGGGTCTCGACGACCACGATCAGCGGAGCTCCAAGAATTGTGCTCTACCGATCCAGCGACGGACGCCTCGAATCTCGAGCGTTTCAAAGCTGGGGAACGGCACACGGGGTCAACCCCGACAACGTCCATGATGTCGGTGCCGGCTGGACAACGACCGAGCCCTACACCGTCGGCGGCCAGACGTTCCTCTTTCTCTTGAGCGAATGGACGGGCGCGGTCCAGATCCGACCTATCGCCGGCCCCGGAGCAACCGACAGCGCGGGTGCCGCCGTGTCGATCGGCACCGTCCTCGACCCGGTGTTCACCAACCGATGGTCGTCGGGGTGGACGACAGCGGAGTTCTTTTCGGTTGGTGGGCGGACGTTCTTGTTCTTGTTGAAGGAGTCGAACGGGGTTGTGCATCTCCATGAGATGAATGGTGATGGCACGGCCGGCGACCTGATTCGGACGCACGATTGGTCGTCGGGGTGGACGACGGCGGAGTTCTTTTCGGTTGGTGGGCGGACGTTCTTGTTCTTGTTGAAGGAGTCGAACGGGGTTGTGCATCTCCATGAGATGAATGGTGATGGCACGGTCGGCGACCTGATTCAGACGTACGACTGGACCTCCGGCTGGACCACCGCCCAGTTCTATGGGGCGAACGGCATGACGAGCCTGCTGTTGCACAAGACATCCTCAGGCGCAGGCCACTTCCACGCCATGAACACCGACGGCACCGTGGGTGCGCGACTCGACATGGACGAGCCGCTCCCCGCCGACGAATACCGGAAACTGATGACCGTCTCCGGTCGCGGTCAAGAACTCATGCTCGACTACTTCGAGACACAATCGGCCGGTCGTGTGAACCTCGACGGGTCCGAAGTTGCTGGGTGGCTGACCTACGACGGTAGCTGGCAGGAGCTGAAAGCTTCAGGGCGCAATGGCCAGATCACGCGAGGGATCGAGACGGCCCGAAAGGCTGGGATCGACATCGACAACTTCGACCAGTTCGTGGTGTTGGTCAACGATGGGCCGAACTCCGGGGCGGCCGCCGCAGGCGTGCTCGGCCATCCGGGCCGGCAGTCGCAAGAATTTCTTGCCCACGAACTCTTGCATGGAATGAACCTCTCGCATTCCTTCTCTGACGACCCAACGACGAAGGTTGCCTCGTGGGAGAAGGATGGGGAATACGACGACCCCTACGACATCATGAGCGCTCTGCGCAGCAGCGGGTTCGGCGGGGTCGATTGGGCGCAGCGAGGCCCCAACCTCAACGCCTTTGGCCGGTCGATGCTCGGCTGGCTCGATGACGCATCGATCATCGATGTGGAGACGGAGCGGCTCATTGCGGGTGATCCGACGAGCTACACCATCCACGGGATTGAAGCGACCTCTGGCCCGCGGGTGCTACGGGTACGCGAACCGGGCGGGCAGATGCTCTCGATCGAACACCGGCCCGCAGTCGGTTGGGATCGGGGCGTACGGCCATCGCCGCTGATCCACGAAGTGCGATCCGCCAAGTACTTCGGTAGCGAGGTCGATCGGCGCTCGTGGTCGAGAGGCTGGACAGGGCTGACCACCTACCGGGCGGCCGGAGACACCTTCATGACCCTCGTGAAGGAATCCGACGGATCAATGAGCATTCGTCGTCTGCAACCGGAGGGGGGATTCGGGGAAGAAGTCGACCGGCAGACCATCGAGTCTGGATGGACAACGGTCGAGTCGTTCGTAACCGCCCAGACGTCCTACGTCTTCTTGTTGCAAGAAACCACCGGCAAGGTCCGGATCCACCGGGTGACCAGGGAGGGACGACTCGGCGACACGGTCGCAGAACATGATTGGAGTTCGGGCTGGACGACTGCGCACTTTTTCCACGTCGGGACCACACCCTTCCTGCTGCTGCTCAAGCGCGACACCGGACGTGTGCATCTTCATCGGATGACAGCCAACGGAACGGCCGGGGCTCTGGTGCAAACCCACGACTGGTCATCAGGATGGACAGACGCCGCCGTCGTCTCGAACGGAACGTCTCGGCATCTTGCGTTGGTTAAGGAAGCGTCGGGAGACTTCCACATCAACAAGGTGTTGGACGACGGCACGATCGGCCCGCTCGTGCACGACCGTCGTATCGACGCCGGTGTGGACACGCTGCAGCGTCTGGGAACCGATCCCTCTCGGCTGCTGGTTGGTCGATCGAACGTCGGCGGTGGCGGTCGTTTCTCGATCCACCCGATTTCCCCGGGAGGCGACCTAGACGAGACGACTCATACGAAAGTCTGGTCGAGTGGCTGGGATCTGCTTCGTCCCTTCTCAACCCGGGCAGGGTGGTTTCTCGTTGCGATGAAATCCGGGGTCGGGACAGCGATCACCGTTCGTCAAAGCTCCTCGGTGCTTCTTCGTGAACGGCAGCCTCGTCGCGTCCGCCCGCCGAGCGACACGGCCGTAATCGGTGACGTAGATGTTGCCGTGGTAGACCGCGGAGCGACGGCAGAGGTCACCTTGGTCCGGAGGTTCATCGACGGTGGACCCGGCCCGACGCGCTGAGCTTGCGTCATTCGCTTGTACGGCGACCGAGAAGCCGCATCAGCAGTGCATGATCTGCGTGTCGGCGTGCTGGATCGGAACCCAGGTCGAGGCCGGTTGTCTCACAGGCTCGTCCCGTGAGTTCGAGCGCCGGAAGCGGTACAGGATCGCCAACGTGGTCGTGGAGCCAGTGGGTGCGTTCGCTGAACCAGAAACGCAACATCGCCACCTCGCCGTCGCCGAGTCGACTGACGTATCCCTCGGTTGTGATCAGGCCGGCCCAACTCAGGTGGACGGCGTCGTAGTCGGCGGCGACGGCGGCCCAGTCGGGAACGAGATGGGTGGTCATGCCATCGACCGCCGCGTGCTGACCGGCGACGGCGAGCAGGCCGGAGCCCTGCAGCGTCTGGTTGGGGCCCGGTAGCGACCAGCTTCCGTGCCGCCGCTCTGTCGCTTTGGGGTACGACGTCACCAACTCGACCCAGTCGTCTGGTCGGTGAATCTCGAACACCCGGGGAGTCGGACGAACCGGGAGCCGCCACCGGGTGACCGGCCCCGGATAGATCTCCCAGGCATCAGCGAGATCATCATGGGTTTCCGGCGGGGGATCGGTGACCGTCCACAACCCTGCCCACGTGAACTCGCCAGCGTCGTAGACACGGTCGTAGTCCTTGAAGAGCGGGCTCAGCGTCGTGAAGCCGGTAGGTGACGCCGACATCCACCACTCCTGCGCATCGGGCTGCATGCTGGCGTGGAGTTTCGTGCCGAACCGCTCGTTGATGGCGACCGCAATCGGTCGCTGGGCCTCAGCGTTGCGGTAGGCGCGGGCGGCGTTCATCGGAGCATCGCCAACCCACGGGCCGACGCACCACGCTGCGGCGCTGACCGCAACGGAGCACAACTCGCCGAACGACATCGATGCCACCGTGCGTACGGCGGCGGCGACCGCCTCGGGCGAGCTGTCGAACGACGCTTCGAACAGGCGCAGATCGGTGCGTTCTCGCGCCTCGAGCATTGCCAGCAGCGCAACACCTGCGGGGGCGGCAAGACAAGCATCGACAAACGGCGTCACGCCCTCATCGTCCCATGATGCGCAGGCTGGGCCGCTCGAATTCGTCTGGCGCGCTCAGTCGATGAGCGCGGCGGCGGCTTCGGCGAGGGAGCGGAGCCGTGTGCGATACATCGCCGGGGTGGGGGAGTCGTGCTTCAGGCCGAGCGAACCGAGCTCGAGTAGTTCGGCGACTCGCCGAGCGAGCGTCCTGTCGCCGCTGGCGAGGTCGATGAGTGTGGCATCGAGCGCCGTTCGCCGGTCGGCGTGAGCCGCATCGGCGACGTCGCTGGCGGAGAGGCCGCGAGCCTCGAGCAGTTCATCGCCGTGCGGGCTGCCGAGCACGGCGCCGATGACATCGCCTCGACACCGCTGTAGGTAGCCGTCGAACCGCTCGACGATGTCGACCGGTTCGGCCAAAGCGGTCAGCGCCGCCTCGTTCGCGTCGGTCAGGATCTCGCCCAGGGCAGAACGGAAGATCGCTTCTCGATTCTCGAAGTGCTGGTAGAGCGCGGGTCGAGAGAGACCCGCTGCCGTGGCGATCGCCCCCATCGACGTGGCCTGATAGCCGTTCTGGGCGAAGAGATCCATGGCGGCTCGGCGAATGGTGGAGAGGCGAGCATCGAGTTCGTCGGGGGGAAGCGCGGCCGGCATTGACATCATCTTGACAGATCATGCATCGATTGTCAGGATGCATTCTGACATCAAGCGACCCTGATGTCAGTAACGAAAGTGAGCTCACCGTGCCTACCGTCCTCATCACCGGCTGTTCCACCGGCATCGGCCGAGCCGCCGCCGAACGCTTCCAGGCCGAAG
>JBCCYT010000241.1:0-4910 GCA_039188975.1 Actinomycetota bacterium | reverse complement strand
CGGAACCGCGCTGTTGTTTGCGCTCGGGCGTCGGGGATTGGTCGGTCAGTGGCTCGACGAGTGGTTCGGCGTCACCTTGCCGTTCACGACGACGGGCGCCGTGGTTGCTGCGTCCTTCGTGGCGCTGCCATTCTTCGTCACGACGGTCGAAGCTGCACTTCGTCAGGCCGGTGCCGATCTCGAGGAAGCGGCGGCCGTGTCGGGTGCGGGTCCACTCACGGCGTTCGTGACGGTCACCGTGCCGGCGTCACGCGACGCGATCCTGGCAGGGGTTGCGCTTGCGTGGGCTCGAGCGCTGGGTGAGTTCGGGGCGACGATCACCTTCGCCGGCAACCTCGCCGGCGAGACCCGAACCTTGCCGTTGGAGATCTTCTTGACACTGGAGTCCGATCCGGCGTCGGCGGTCGCAGTGAGCGTGCTGCTGCTCGGTGTCAGCTTGGCGGTGCTGCTCACCCTTCGTGGACGGTGGTTCAACCGTGGCCGTTGACGAGCTTCGAGTTCGGGGCCGGATCCGACGAGGCGATCTCGACCTCACCGTGGATCTGCGGATCGAGGCGGGGCTGACGGCGCTCGTTGCGCCGAACGGCGCGGGCAAGACGAGTGTGCTGCGGGTCATTGCCGGGCTCGACGCGCTGTCGAGCGGCGAGCTGGTCATCGACGGCGACGTCGTCGATCGGCCCGCAGCGGCTCGCTTCGTTCCGCCCGAGGAGCGCCCGGTGGCGATGGCGTTTCAGGAACCTCGCCTGTTTCCTCATCTGTCGGTGCTCGACAACATCGCCTATCCGCTGCGCCGTCGGGGACTCGGCACCGCGGCGGCGCGGGAGCGGGCGCACGCGTTGGCGATCGATGTCGGGATGAGCGACCTGTCGGGTGAGCGCCCCGCCGCCTTGTCGGGGGGGCAGGCGCAGCGGGTCAATCTCGCCCGGGCGATGGCGGCGGGCGGGGCAACGCTCTTGCTCGATGAGCCCCTGGCGTCGATCGATGAACGAGCTCGAGCCGACATGCGGCGGTGCATTGCCGCCGCCGGATCGACCCGGGTGGTGTGGGTCACCCATGACCCGGCTGATCTCGATCATGTCGATCAGGTGATCTCCCTGGCTGATGTCGTGCAGACTGACCGGCCATGAGCACTGATCCCACCGCTGCGTTTCGTCTCGATGATGTGGTCGTTCTCGTCACGGGAGCGAGCAGCGGGTTGGGCGCCCGCTTTGCGCGCATCGCGTCGGCGGCCGGCGCGACCGTGGTGGTTGCGGCTCGTCGTGCCGATCGGTTGACGGCGTTGGTCGATGAGCTGGGTGACGGGTACGCCGTCGAGGTCGATTTGGCGGCGTCCGGCGGCCCGGAGGCGTGTGTCGAAGAAGCGATCGGTCAGGCCGGCCGAGTCGACGTGCTGATCAACAACGCCGGGATCTCGCAGGTCGCACCCGCGCTCGACTTCTCGACGGACGACTTTCGCCACGAGGTCGAGATCGATTTGGTGGCGCCGTTTGCCCTCGCCCGAGAGGTGGCTCGTCATGCGATCGACAACGGGCGGCCGGCGTCGATCATCAACATCGGGTCGATCCTCGGTGAGGTCGGTGGCGGGAAACTCCGGGTGCCGGGGTATGCCGCGGCGAAGGGCGGGCTGCACAACCTGACCCGGGAGTTGGCGTCGCAGTGGGGCCGCAAGGGGGTGCGGGTCAATGCGATTGCACCCGGCTGGTTCGAGACGGAGATGAACGACGCCATGTTCAGCGATGGTGGCGGCCAGGCATACATGGAAGCCGGTGCCGCGATGGGTCGGCCGGGGGTCGAGGGTGAACTCGACGGGGCAATGCTCTTCTTGGCGAGTGACGCGTCGCGTTTCGTCACCGGCCACATCCTCGAAGTCTCCGGTGGTTGGACCGCGACCTGACCACCGTCAACAGCGACGCACCGGCCAGCGCGTCGTGCCGAAGGGCAGCGCTGAGGGCGAACTCACGGCGGCGATGGTGTGCACCTCCTCCCCCATGGGTGCACACCATCGCCCCGCAAAACCAAAGCCCGCAGGCTTCGGGGGCGCTGTCACTCGGCGAACCGCAGTGACGAGGCGACCGATATGTTGCGTCCGTCACACCGACCCCGTCAAGGGGTGGCCGACGTTCAGTGTGGAAAACCCACGACCAGGTCTCAAGATGTGAGATCGGAGACCGGAATCAGTCTGGTGCAGACGTCGGGCTCGCGGGTGGGGCGCACGAACCGCAGCCCCATGACGCCGTGATCGTGGGTGGCGGGTTCGATCCAGTTGGGCACGCCGGGGTCGTCGTGGGCGACGACGATGCGCACATGGGAGCCGACACGCACGGCGTTCTCTTTGTCGATGTAGCCCTCGCCGGTGGCGTAGTTGGCGAGGTTCTCCATCCAGTGGTTGCAGAGCTGGAAGTTCCAGTGCTGGGTGGGCATCTCGTCGAAGTCGATGACGAGGGCCATGCCGTCGGGCACTCGCCAGTAACCGAATTCGAAGTGACGGTCGTCGGGTGAGCCGCCGATGCGCTCGTACCACTCACGGGTGAATTCGGTCTCGTTCTCTCGAGTGAGGAGGTCGTTGGTCCACCCTTCGTAGTCGGCTTTCTGGCCGAGGATCAGTTGGCCGGCGACGGCGAGACGTTGCGCCATGTCTTCGGGTGTCGGCGTCTCGGGCTGGGGGTGATCGTCGAGGCATTCGATCGTGAGGCGGGGCGGGGTCTGTTCGTTGCGGTCGTCCCAGACGGCGCGCCCCATGAGCTCTCGGGTGGTCGGCGCCATCGACATCCAGGCCGACCCATCGTCGGGCGGGTCGACCGAGAGGATGAAGTCGACGGTGCCGTCGGCGTCGGCGATGTCGTTGAGCACGAGCGTGTGCGGGGTGAGCGCCATGTTGGGGTTGAACGCCTCGAGGTGATCTTCGGCATCGAGACCGACCGACACGGCGCCGACGTCGGCGGGGATCGGTGGGCTCCAGGCCGAGAGGTGGGTGTAGACGTCGCCGGCGGTGCCGGTGACGCGGTAGCGGTAGCGGGCATCGACGGGCTGGACGATGTGGTCCTGGTTGGGCGACTGCACGCCGATGCCGCCTTTGAGCGGTGGCGGGATGAGCCCGATGCGTTGGGGTTTGGTGCCTGGGGTGCGGCGTTCGATGGCGCGAAAGTTCGCCATGAGCACCATTCGCGACAGGTAGCGGTAGCCCTCGACGGCGTCTTGGGGGTCGCCGCCTTCGGTTTCGCGGGCCACGATCCGGCCGGCCGCTTTGAGCTGGTCGCAGAAGTCGTCCCATGCCCGCCCATCGAGTAGCCGGGCGCGACGCTCGTCGTCGACGCTCATGTGTCCCCCTCGGTCAGTCGTCGAGACCCAGAGCCTCGCGGAGGAAGGCCAACTGCACCAACAAGAGATTCTCGGCGACCTCTTCTTGGGGTGTCATGTGGGTGACGCCAGAGAGGGGAAGCACGGTGTGGGCCTTGCCGGCTTCGAGCAGGGCTCGGCTGAGCTGGAGGGTGTGCGCGGCGACGACGTTGTCGTCGGCGAGGCCGTGGATCAACATGAGCGGGGGCAGATCTTGGTCGCCGAGTGCTGCCGCATCGGCGCAGAGGTCGGTGCGGTCGTAGTTCTCGGGTTCGTCGTTGGGGTTGCCGAGGTACCGCTCGGTGTAGTGGGTGTCGTAGAGCCGCCAGTCGGTGACGGGGGCGCCGGCGACGGCGGCGTGGAACACGTCGGGCCGTCGCAGAACGGCGAGGGCGGCGAGGTAGCCCCCGAATGACCAGCCCTTGATCGCGACCCGGGTCAGGTCGAGGAATGGATGCTCGGCCGCCATCGCATGTAGCGCGTCGACCTGGTCGTCGAGCACCGGCGCAGCGAGATCACCCCGAACCTCGCGTTCGAAGGTCGGGCCTCGGCCGGGGGTGCCGCGCCCATCAGTGACGATGACGGCGAAGCCCTGATCGGCAAACCACTGGGAGGCATAGAAGAGGTTGGCTGATCGCTGCACTCGCTGGGCATGGGGACCGCCGTAGGGGTCCATCAACACCGGTAGCGGCGTCACCCCGTCATGGCCGTTCGGCAGCACCAGCGCGGTGGTGAGCTGTCGTTCCCCAACGGCGTGGAAGCTGACGTTGAGATCGAGCGATGGCTGCTCACGGTGGTTCTCGATCGTGCCGATCTGCTCGGTCGCGTTTCGGATGGAGCTGTCCGCCGCCCCGAGCATGTCGGTTGCCGTCAGCACAGCCACGTCGTTGGCGACCGCCGCGCCGAGGACGCCGTCGACGGACGTGGTGGTGAGGACCTCCCCGGCCCAGCTGATCTCGACGAGATCGATCGTGGTCGGATCCGAGGAAGCACGGATCACGATGCGTTCATCGTTCGCGTGCACGACGGAGCGAACCTGCCATGCATCGCCGGTGATCGGGGCACCGTCGACGCACAGCCGGCGGGCGGCGCCGCGGTCTTCGACGGTGATGAGTTTGCCGCCGGACACGCGAGGCATCCCGGGAACGAGTTCGACCCAGTGCTCATCGTGGATGCGGTACCGCTCCGAGCAGCGGCCAGTGTCGGTGTCGACGTCGAGCACGACGAGGGTGCGCTGGTCGCGCGACTGGACGGTGAGGATCAGACCGTCCCGGTTCCAGGACGCGTCGGCGAGGTACTCCCAGTCGCCCGTCGGGTTCCATGCGACGTCAATACGGGAGCCGTTCAGTCCGATGATCGCGAGGGCGACGTCGACGTTGGTGGTGCCAGCGGCGGGGTACCGGATCGGGGTGGGCGCCTGGGATGGCGTGACGGGTGCGCTGATCCACCAGGTGTCGATGGGGGCGACGTCGACTCGTTCGACGAGGAGGTGCTGCGAGTCGGGTGCCCACCAGAAGCCGCGGGTCCGGCCCATCTCTTCCCCTGCGATGAACTCGGCTGCGCCCCACGAGATG
>JBCCYT010000240.1:0-5119 GCA_039188975.1 Actinomycetota bacterium | reverse complement strand
ACGCCGGCGTGCGCAAAGAACTCCACAAGCCGGCGGCGAGATCGGTGCTCGCCCATCTCCGCAAACTTCACGACGAGGGACGCGTGGTGACGGCGGTGGCGGACGCGTCGACGTTGTCATCCAAGACGGTCTGGGCCCACTCCTGACCGGGTTCGGTTGTCGCCGGTGCCGGCGATGATCGACGTCCGGTGATCGTGACAGGGTGATGACACGCGACGGCGTGGTCATCGCTGCCTGCGACCTGGCGCATCACCGGTTCCTGGTCGAAGCAGATGGCGGTGGCCTGCGGGCATCTGGTGTTGAACCGGCATCCGTTCGGAGGATGGATTGGCGAGGGAAGTTCACCTTCGATGTCGCCCTCGGCCACATCGACCGTCGGCGCGGGTTCCGGGATCGATGCCAACAGCGCACGGGTGTAGGGGTGACGAGGACGTTCATAGATCTCGTCGGCGTTCCCGATCTCACACATCTTGCCGAGGTACATCACCATGACGCGGTCCGAGACGTTCTTCACAACCGACAGGTCGTGGCTGATGAACAGCAAGGTGAGGCCGTATCGGGCCTTCATCGCTTCGAGGATGTTGAGGACTTGGGCCTGCACGGACACGTCGAGGGCTGACACCGGCTCGTCGCAGATCAACACCTTTGGATCGAGCGCCAACGCCCGGGCGATCCCGATGCGCTGACATTGACCACCCGAGAACTGGTGGGGCCGGCGGTCACCGAATGCCGGGTCGATGCCAACCGCTTCCATGAGTTCGTCGATCCGGGCCTCGCTCCAGGTGCCTTTCCTCCGACCCCATACGGTGAGGCCTTCGCTGATCACGTCGCGGATCTTTCGCCGTGGGTTGAGTGACGAGATCGGGTCCTGGAAAATCATCTGGAGGTCGGGCCGAAGCCGCCGAAGCGCCTTCCCCTCGAGTTGGGCCAGGTCGTGACCTTGGTAGTCCACCCGCCCGCCCGCAATGTCGTTGAGGCGAATGATCGATCGGGCGACGGTCGACTTGCCACAGCCGGATTCGCCGACGATGCCGAGCGTTTCTCCTTCGGCAACATCGAAGGAGATGCCGCTCACCGCGTGGACGACGTCGCGACGGCCGACCGGGAACTCAACCCGGAGATCATCGACGGTCAACAAAATGTTGGGCCGGTCACGCAACGCCGCGTCACCACTGCCAGCCATCAGCTTGCGCCCGCCCCCGCGCTGATCCGCAGACCGGCAGCCGTTCGCCCGGCGGCGAGATTCGCATCCAGCGCTACTCGGCCTCGGTCGGTGTTGGCCGGATGGTGACAGGCGAACTCGTGAACGCCGGGGACCCCGCCGATCGCAGGAATGGCATCGAGGCAGTCAGGCTGAGCGAAGCGACACCGGGGAGCGAAGGCGCAACGAACCGGCGGGTCGATCAGCTCAGGGGGCCGCCCTTCGATTGGCTCCAGGCGGGTATGGCTGGGCGCTTCGATACGGGGAATGCTGCGCAAGAGCGCGTCGGTGTAGGGGTGGCGAGCCTCGGAAAAGAGGGCTTCGGTCGCGCCGTGTTCGACGATGCGCCCGGCGTACATCACCGCGACCTCGTCGCAGCGGCCTCGGGCGACGCCGAGATCATGGGTGATCAAGATCATCGACATGCCCCGTTCGCGGCGTAACGAGTCGAGGAGGTCGAGGAGCCGCTTCTGAACGGTGACATCGACGGCGGTCGTCGGTTCATCGGCGATCAGCAGGGAGGGCTCGCAGGCCAACGCCATGGCGATCACGACTCGCTGTCGCAAACCACCCGAAAGCTCGTAGGGGTACTGATGCACTCGCTTGGCGGGCTCGGGTATGCCGACCTGATCGAGCAGGTCGATCGCACGGCTCATCGCCTCCCGCTTCCCGAGACGGAGGTGGTACCGCAGCGTTTCGGCAATCTGATGGCCGCATTTCTTGACCGGGTTGAGCGACGTCATCGGGTCCTGGAAGACCATGGTCATCTCGACCCCCCAGAAATGCTTGCGGTTCTCGGCCGCGATGACGCGGACGTCGTGGCCGTCGAACGTGATCTGGCCGTCGACGTGCGCGGTTCGCGGCAGCAGATTCATCAACGTCTTCGCGGTGACCGACTTTCCGGAGCCGGACTCGCCGACGATGCCGATCATCTCGCCCTGTTCGAGCGTGAAGCTGACGCCGTTGACCGCTTCGACGAGCCCTCGCTCGGTCGGAAAGCGAACGTGGAGATCCTCGACGACCAGCTGGGGCTCAGCCATTCAGAAGGCGGTCTCCCGGACGTCGAAGTACTCGCGCACACGGTCACCGCAGAAGTTGAGTGCGGCGACGGTCAAGAACATGGTGATGATCGGCACGAACGCAACATGGGCGTTCTGTTCGAGGTCGCGGGTTTGTGATCCATCGACGATCGACTTCCCCCACGAGATCGCTTCGCCCTGAACCGACAGACCAAGGAAGGCAAGGCTGCCTTCGGCCACGATCGAGATGCCCATGCCGAGCAGGGTGAGGGCACCCATCGGGATCAGCACCATCGGCAACAGCTCTTTGATGATGATGCGGCCGTTCTGGGCGCCGATGACCCGAGCGGCCTGCACGAACTCTCGCTCGGCGAACTGGACGGTGGTTGCGCGGGCGAGCCGGCCGATCGGGGCGATGCCCAAGATGCCGAGGGTGACGGCGACGATGAGGAAGCTGGCGAACGACGACGTCTCTTCGTCGACCACTGCCGAGATCAAGAGCAGGGCGAGCACCAGCGCTGGGAACGACAGCAAGCTGAAGAACACGAAGCTGATGACCTGGTCGACGACCCCTTTGAAGTAGCCGGCGAGGATGCCCAGCGACCCGCCGACGATGACACCGAGGATGATGCCGATGAAGCCGACGCCGAGCGAGATGCGAGCGCCGTAGATGGTGCGGGCGAAGACGTCGCGGCCGAGCGCGTCGGTGCCGAGCAGGTTGTCGCCGAACATCCCGTCGCGGGGCGCACCGGCACCGATCTGATCGGGATCTTCGATTGGCAAGAAACCCGCAAGCGCCGCGAGCAGCGAGATCGAGATCACCCACCCGGCGGCAATCCAGAAGGCAACGCCGAGCTTTCGTTTCGGTGCCGTGGACTCTTCCTCTTCGTCGATCACGTCGACATCGACACTGGCGTCGGAGGCGGGCATGTCGGTCGTGGTCATGACGTCCTCACGCGGGGATCGAGCCAGGTGTAGAGCAAGTCGACGAAGAAGTTGATGATGACGAAGCCGGTGGCGATGACGATCACCGCGCCGAGCACGACCGGGAAGTCGTCGCGGATCACGGCCGTGACGATCTCGCGGCCGATGCCGGGAATCGAGAAGATCTGTTCGATGACGAGGGAGCCGCCGATCAAGGCGCCGGTGTTCACACCGAAGACGGTGATGAGCGAGAACAGCGACGGCCGAAGCGCATGGCGAAGCATGATGTGGCGGTCGCTCATGCCTTTGGCCCGAGCCATGTGCACGAAGTCCTCTTGCAAGGTCGTGACGAGGTCGGTGCGGAGCAACCGCTGGTAGGTCGCCGCAATCCCGATGCCCAAGACGATGGCCGGCAAGAGCAGCGAGTGGATTCGGGTCCAGAGGCTGGTGTCGTCGAAGGACGCCGGCAGCCACTGATTTCGCAGCGCGAAGAACTGCAACATGATGACGCCGAGCGCGAAGTTCGGAATCGACAGGAAACCGAACGATGCGATCGAGGTCGCCCGATCGACCGGTCTGCCGGCCCGATAGGCGGAGTACACCCCGACCGGGATGGCGATCCCGAGGGCGACGATCTCCGCCATCACCATCAAGAGCAGCGATTTGGGGAGTTTCTGGGTGATGACCTCGCTGACCGGCAGGCCGGTCACGAACGACCGGCCGAGGTCGCCGGTGACGATGTCGCCCAGCCAGGAGAAGTACCGCTGGACCACTGGCTTGTCGAGCCCGAACTCGGCTTTGGCCTCGGCGATCTGCTCACAGTCGCCCTTGGCGTTGTTGAGCGAGGTGAAGCTGTCTTCGCGCAGCCCTGCCTCGACATCGTCGCAGTAGTCGATCGCCGCAAGCGGACCGACGATGTTGGTCAGCGGGTCGCCCAGGAAGTTGAGGGCGCCGAAGGCGACGAACGTCACCGCCAACAGAACGAAGACGAGCTGGATGACACGACGCAAGATGAACTGTCTCATGCGTCACTCGGTTCCATGTCGACCATGTCGATTCTCGGTCTCTTCGTTCTGCCGGCGGTGAATGCGTTCGTCAACGGCTGACTATTCCGACAGCCAGACGTTGTGGAAGAACTGCCGTCCCTGGTTGTTGCAGAACAGGATCTCGCCATTGGGGCCGGTCTGGCCACAGAGGTTGCGAACCCGCTCGCTGGAACCGACGGTCCAGTTGGCGTGCGTGGTGAAGATGTAGGCGTAGGTCTCGTTCATCTCGACCTGGATTTCCTTCCAGATCTCGACTCGCCGATCGAGGTCAGTGCTCGAGCGCTGTTCGAAGAGCAACGCATCGCGTGCCTCGTTGCACCACTTGACCCAGTTGAGCGAGATGAAGCCCTGCGCAGTGGCGCACTCGAGCCAGACCACCTCGTTGTCGGGGTCGACCGCACCGAACTGACGCCACGTGACGACCTGGTACTGACCGGTGGCGACCTCGAGGATGTGGTCGTCCTGCAGCAGTTCCTGCTCGGTGACGTTGAAGAACGGCTCCCAACCCTGGGTCAAGATGTCCGCGATACGGGTCTGGGTGACCGAGGGGCCCGAGTACTGGAGCTCCATGTTGACCTTGCCGTCGGTGCAGCTGTCGGGAACATCGGCGCAGTAGGCCTCGATGAGCGGGCCCGCCATGTCTGGCTGGTTGCCCTCCTGGACCACGTCGGGGTTGTTCCAGATCAGGTCGGGATGGAACATCGAGTCGGCCAGCGGCGAGGTGCCCTGGGTGATGAGGTTCGCATAGCCCTCGCGGTCAGCCGCGAAGGTGAGTGCCTGACGTACACGGATGTCGTCGAAGGGCGGCACCGCGGTGTTCATCATGATGTCGTTTTCACCCGAGAGCAGGTTCTCGATGGTGTTGACCGAATCCGCATCGCGCAGCGTGAGGATGGCGTCGGGGTTCGAGGTGATGATCACGTCGATGT
>JBCCYT010000239.1:0-5148 GCA_039188975.1 Actinomycetota bacterium | reverse complement strand
TTCACGTCGTGGATCGACGGCCTCAACGGCGACTGGCTGATCAGCCGGCAGCGCTTCTTCGGTGTCCCGATCCCGCTGTGGTACCCCCTCGATCCGGCCGGCGAACCGATGTGGGATCAGCCCCTCGTTCCGTCCGAGGATCAGCTCCCCATCGACCCGTCGACCGACGTCCCCGCCGGATACGAGGAGTCGCAACGAGGCCAGGCCGGCGGCTTCATGGGTGAGCCCGACATCATGGACACCTGGGCTACGTCGTCGCTCACGCCGCAGATCGCCACCGGCTGGCGCACCGACGAACAGCTCTATGCCGCCACCTTCCCGATGGACGTCCGCCCCCAGGCCCACGACATCATCCGCACCTGGCTGTTCTCCACCGTCGTCCGTGCGCACTTCGACGCCGACACCGTCCCGTGGAAGAACTGTGCGCTCAGCGGCTGGATCCTCGACCCCGACCGCAAGAAGATGTCGAAGTCGAAGGGCAACGTCGTCGTCCCGACCGACCTGCTCGAACAGTACGGGTCCGACGCCGTCCGCTACTGGGCGTCGTCGGGACGACCCGGCACCGACACGGCGTTCGACGAGGGGCAGATGAAGATCGGCCGCCGCCTGTCGATCAAGCTCCTCAACGCCAGCAAGTTCGTCCTCGGCTTCGGCGACCCGGGTGAAGGCATCGATCCGACCAAGGTCACCGAGGCCCTCGATCAGGCGATGCTCGATCGCCTCGCCGATCTCGTCGACGACGCCACCCACGCCTTCGAAGCCTTCGACTACGCCCGGTCGCTCGAACGCACCGAGACCTTCTTCTGGTGGTTCACCGACAACTACATGGAGCTCGTCAAGGCCCGGGCGTACGGCGAATACGGTGATGATCGAGCCGCATCGGCTCACCATGCATTGCGCATGGCGCTGTCGACGCTGCATCGGCTGTTCGCCCCGTTCCTCCCGTTCGTGACCGAAGAGGTCTGGAACTGGTGGCAGGACGGTTCGATCCACCGTGCGGCGTGGCCCGCCGCCGCCGAGCTGCGGACGGGGTTCGGAAGCGCCGCGATCGATGTCGCCACCAACGCACTGATCGCCGTGCGCCGCGAGAAGTCCGAAGCGAATCGCAAGCTGCGCACCGCCGTGATCGAAGCTCGGTTCTCGGCTCCGGCCGACCAGCTGGCCCTGCTCGATCAGGTCATCGACGACGTCAAGGCCGCCGGCGTCATCCAGGCGGTCGGCCCCCACACGGCCGTCGACACCAACGACCTCGCCGTCGCCGCCGACCTCGAACCCGAGCCCCCCACTACCGATCTAGGTTGAGTTGTTCCCGCTCTGCGGGACCCCGTCAACCCAGATCGCGATGGAGCAGCGTTCGAATCTGTGCGACAAGGTTCGCTGACCGTTCGCGCATGTCAGCGGACGTGACCCGAACGACGGACCAGCCCGCCGCAACGAGATCATTCTGGCGGCGGCGATCCTCCACGAAACGATCGACGCGAGTGTGGACGTCGATACCGTCGTACTCGATCGCAACCCGGGCCTTGGGGTAGGCAAGATCGAGTCGATACGTCCGGTCCCGAACGACTACCTCGTGTTGGGGCGTGGGATCGGGCAGCCCCGAGCCACGAAGGAGGCGTCTCAGCGCTGCCTCAGGCCCCGACTCCGCGCACCCAATTCCCGGCACCATCTCATCGAGCGCAGCCTGAAGCCGACCAACGCCCGTGCGACCATGCTCGCCGACTCGGCGCCGAATCTCGACCAGGAGCCCTTTGCCAACAAGACCAACTGCGACCGCGTGCTCTGTGAGTCGCAGGACTTCGTGGGGCGGAAACACGACGCCGGCATCGCACAACGTCCGTGCCGGATTCGTCGTCGGAATCCCATCGATCAAGGTGACATCACCCGCTTCAAGATCAACAGAGCGATGCACGACTGCGCCCTGGAGTCGTGGATTCGCCGGGCGGCGTACGCAGAGTTCAACCCCTTCGTAGCGAGTGCGCAGCCCCCAGAGGCGCAGCGCAGCCCGATGGCTGGCCACCGTTGGCACCCGCGAGGCAAGGATCGCCGCGAGGACCTGTTGATGCCACGTCGCCGGTGCTCCCGCAAGCCGAACGACCCCTCGTCGAACCGGCAACAAAATGCCGGACTCGACAAGCCGGCTCTGCGTCGAGCTTGTCACCCCATGCTCACGGAATTGGGCGGTTGTGAGCAGGCCGTGCTGACTCGTGGCCTGCTGAACGAGATCGCTGACGTCTCGCATGGCGCCAGCTTGCCGATGCCGTCTGACAACCCCGATCTCGGTACACGAGGTCCCGTCAAGCGGGAACAAGTCAACCCAGATCGGGTGGGAAGGGGGGGCGGTAGGGTCCAGGGATGGGTGCTGGGGATCGGGATCGGTGGAACGACAAGTGGGCGGAATCCGGCCGAGGGACCTCGCACGGATCATCGCTGGTCGACCTCGTCACGCCATGGCTTCCCGAGACGGGAGCGCTTCTCGACGTCGCGGGCGGCGGGTCGACCGATTCGCTCGCGTTCGCCCGCCTCGGCCTGAAGGTCACGGTCACCGACGTCAGCGATGTCGGGCTCATCCAGGCTCGGCAGCGGGCGCTCGCCGAAGATCTCGACATCACCACCGTCGAAGCCGACCTCGAGAACCAGCCGCTCCCCGACGGGCCCTTCGACGTCATCACCGTCGCCAACTATCTCCAGCGCGACCTGTTCACCGCGATGATCGAGCGGCTCGCTCCCAGCGGTGTGCTCGCCGTCGTCATTGCGACCGACACCAACCTCGAACGCAACGAGCATCCTCGACGCGAATTCCTGCTCGCCACTGACGAACTCGCCACCCTCGTGACGGGCCTCACCGTGCTCCACCACTCCGAAGACTGGCGCGAGAACGGCCGCCACGAAGCCCACCTGGTTGCTCGACGCTGACCCTTGCGGCTCAGTGCGAGTGGCCGTGGTGGTGATTCCCGTGGTCGTGATGATGGTGGTGGCCGTGATCATGGTCGTGACCATGCCCGGACCCACGGTGTTCGGCCGCGAGGTGAGAGTGCCCCACACCGATCGGCTGGCCCGCCTTCTCTTCCATCCCTGGGAAGGGGGCCCGGTAGGCACAGGTGTCGCAGTTGACGACGGGGATCCCGTCGAGCGCTTCTTCGTAACGCTTGCGGATCACCGCGGTGAGACGCGAGTCAGGCCCGAAGTAGCCCGCATCGATGACCTCGACGCCGGTGGCCGCTTCGAACTCGGCGATCTGGTCCCGGGCCCTCTCGATCAACTTGCCGTTGCAGATGAACCAGAAGAACAGCGCGATCTTCTCGAAACCGAGCCGGCCGACCTGGTCGAGCGCATCTGGGGTGAGGGGCCAGGTCATACCGGTGAACCCCATCTGCAGGAAGCCGCTGTCGACCCACTCTGACAGCAACCGACCGGCCTTCGATGCTTCGCCGTTGGCGTCAGGGTCCGACGTGCCCCGGGCGATGACGACCAGCGGAAGGCCAGCGCCGCCGACCTTGGTGAGGTTGTCGGCGGCGATCTCCACCATCTCGGGGACGACACCGAACGGCGACCCGAAGTGGATTTCGACGCCGGGGTGCCGAAGCCGCCCCTCGACCACGATGGCCGGCACGTCGGACTTGGCGTGGCTGGCCGCCAGCAACATCAGCGGCAAGATGACGATACGTTTGCAACCACGGGCGACCATCGCATCGAGCACCACACCGGCGGGCGGGTTCGTCATTTCGAGAAAGCCGACCTCGACGACGACGTCGGGCAACGACGCCGCGACGTGATCACCGATCTCGTGCATCTGCGCTTCGCTGATCATGCAGCGAGAGCCGTGCCCGACCAGCAGCAAGCCCTCGGTCCCGGTTTCAGGGGGACGGGGCGGCCGAGACGGCGGCACGACCGACGGCCGAAGCGGGATCGACCTCTTTCGCTCAACCAGCATCGGCGCTCCTTCGGGCCTGACGAATCGATGCGGCTGCTCGCATCGGATCGATATCGCTGGCGCCGACACACGGCACCTCGAGTGCATCAGCCAGGATGGCGGCTCGCCCCAACCTCGGCAACTGCGCCTCGCAGTCGAGCACAAGTCCAGCGATACCGTCTTGTCGGAGCGCGCGGGCGGCATCGAGTGCATCGTCGAACGCGTCGGGCGCGCCGGTCGCCCTGCCATCGGTGATGACCGCGACCACCGGCACCCGGGCCAGGTCCCGCCGATCGCGAGCCAGCTTGTGCGCAGCGCGCAGACCCGCAGCAAGCGGCGTGGTCCCGCCGGTCGGCAGTTCAGCGAGGCGGTTGCGGGCAACCTCGATCGAGCCGGTGGGCGTGAGGACGACCTCCGCTCCATCGCCACGGAAGGTCACGAGCGCAACCTGATCTCGACGTTCGTATGCGTCGGACAGCAACCCGAGCGCAATGCCGGTCCCCAGCGCGGCGCGGTCGGCCGCTCCCATCGATCCGCTGGTGTCGACGACGAGAATGAGCAGGCTGCCGGACGGTCGTTCTGTGACGGCGAGTCGCACATCGTCGGTCGTGAGCGCAGCCTCAGGATCGGCGGCTCGCCGCTCGGCGACGCGACGGACGGTGCCGGCCACGGCGATCGGCCGAACCGACGACGGGTCGAACGGTTCGTCGCGAATGAACCGACCATGGCTGCCTTCGGCCACGGCGCGGCGGCCCGAGGTGGCGCCGGCGCCAGAGCGGGGCCGCAGCGTGTGGGTCGACGGGCGGCGGTCGTCGCCGACCACCATCAGTTGCGGCTCACCCGGCTCGTCGTTGCGCTCGCCGTCGGGCGGGTCGCTCGATCCCTCGTCGCCATCGGACGATGTGCTCGCGTCGTCGTCGGCGGGCGCCATGGCGTCGTCGATCGCATCGTCGAGATCGTCTGGCGGCAGGACCGGCGGGTCGAACGGGTTGCGGCGGCTGCGATGGGCGAGCACGAGCGGCGCGACCCGGCGCAGGTCGGATTCGTCGGCGACCGGGCGACCGTGCAACGCCGCATGGGCAGCTGCGGCCCGACACAGCACGATGTCGGCTCGAAGCCCTTCCGCGCCGACCGCAAGGGCCAGCCGGCTGGCCGTCTCGACCAGTTCGTCGGGCACCTCGGCCGGCCCGGCTTCGGCGATCGCAGCCGCCAGCCGTGCGGTCTCGGCATCGACG
>JBCCYT010000238.1:0-5191 GCA_039188975.1 Actinomycetota bacterium | reverse complement strand
CGGTTGCGAGCGATGAGGAACTGCCGGCGCCCGAGGATGCCACCCCGGCCGTCGAGCTCTCCGACCGCGAAACCTTCATCGCCTTCTGGACCAGTGACGGAACCAGTGTCGAGGGTGCCGATTGCCTTGCGGACTTCATCGACAGCCGCCCCGATATCTCGTTCTCCCTGGTGCTCGGCGAAAACCCCGAGAGCGGCGAGGAAATGGCGGCAGAGTTCAACGCGGTGTGGGAAAAGGCAGGCGCCTGCGCCATCGAACACAGTGACATCCCGCTCGACTGACCCTTCATCCCCCCAATCGCCGGGCCTCGGGGCAACCCCACCCTCCCCCGAGGCCCGGTTCTGGGGGATGAAACGTCGACCCCGTACCGAACCCATCGATGGAACCCCGCGACGCGCCCGTCACCATCAGAGCCGCAATCGAGCGGCGCGATCTGCGCGTCCGTGCTGATGCCGACCTGCTCGCCGATTCGGTCTCGATTCCGACCTGGACGACCGCCACCCGCTACGGCTGCCACCTCCGGGTTCCACCTTCCACCGCCACCCGCCAGGAGTACGAGGCCTGGCATCGCCTCACCTACGGCCGCTAGCCCCCTCCCCTAACCCCGGAACCGCGGAAGCCGACCGACGCTGCACCCGATCTGACCTAACACCCCACACGACGTGACATCTCTCCATCGACGACACCCACCGGGCGTGGTATCCACGCGAGGTATGGGTCCTGGCCATCGCACTGACGCCGAGCTGGTCGAGCTCGCGAGCGCGGGCGACGACGTCGCATGGGCTGAGCTGTACCGACGTCACGCCCCAGCAACCCAAACGGCCGCGTTTCTGCGGCTGCGAGACCAACATCGAGCTGCGGACGTCACCTCGCAGACGTGGCTGTTGGCATGGACTCGTCTCGATCAGCTGCGCGAGCCGGCTGCGTTCAAGGGATGGGTGGCCCAGATCGGCCGCAACGTCGCGACCGACGTGATCCGCCGAGCCAAGCCGTCTGAATCCGATGAGATTCTGTCGTTGTTGCCGGCGGATCAGCCCGACCCGGGCGAGCCGGCGGCGGCCAACGAGGCAGCTCGACTGCTGTGGGATGCGGCCGAGGTGCTCACCGACCGCGACCGCCAGGTTCTCGCGTATCACCTGCGGCTTGGCCTCACGAGCGCCGAGCTGGCCGATGTGCTCGACGTCTCACCGGCTCATGCCTCGGTTCTCGTCAACCGTGCCACCGAACGGATCGAGAAGGCGGTCGCCATGTTGGTGCTCGCACGGCACGGCCGGGCCGACTGCGAGGAGCTGGCGGCACTGCTCGTCGACTGGGACGGGCGCTGGACGTCCGCCATCAGAACGAAGGTCCAACGCCACGAAACGCAGTGCGAGACGTGTCAGAAGAAGCGGAAGGTTCTGACGACGAGTGTCGGGACGTCGTGGGCATCGACCAGCGAACAGCAGGCGGCGGCCGCCCAGGGGATCGACGTTCCTGGCCCACCTGCGCCTGACCTGAACCCGGTGATCGAGCTGTCCGATGAGGCGGGCACGGTCCGCTCGGTGCGGCGGCGGGCCGTGCTTCAGGTCGTGACGTTTGCGCTGTTGGTCGCGGGTTGGAGCACGGCGCTTGCCGTCACACCCGACGCCGCCGATGCACCCAATCTGACGATCGTCAGCGCTCCGATCGAACCACCGGCCACGACCGTCCAGCCGCTCCCGACGGTGCTGGCCGGCGATGCAGTCGTTGCGCCGCCGTCGACGACAACGCTCCTGCCCCCCGACTTCGGTGCGGGAATCGCCCAAGCCGTGGCCGACACGTTGGTCACCACGCCATCGGATCCGACGCCGGCGCGGCCCGTACCGGTGACGACGATCCCGCCCGTTCCCTCGACGACAACGACCGTACCGGCCACGATTGCGGCGCCGCCGTCGACCGTCCCGCCGAGCACCTCGGCCGCACCGACGACGGTGCCTGCGGCTCCCACCACGACGAACTCACCCCCGAGCGCCACGGCGCCCACCACGACAGCGGCACCGACGACAACGACGGCACCGACGACAACTGCGGCGCCAACGACAACAGCAGTGCCGACAACAACAGCAGTGCCGACAACAACAGCAGTGCCGACAACAACGACGACGCTCCCGTTCCCGCCGCCGCCCACTGCGCCGCCGACAACGACAACGGCCGCACCCACCACCACCACCACCACAACGACCACAACGACCACCACCACCACCACAACGACAACGACAACGACAACAACAACGACGCTGCCGCCCGTGGCGCCGGATCTCTCGGCGCCGACGTTCGGCGCGTGGAGCCGAGAACCCCTGCTCTACGCCGCCACGGGAGCATGCGCGGCTGGCGTCGACCCCGCCGTCCCGACCCAAGGGGTGATCACCGTGTTCGTCTTCGACGACGACCCAAACGTTTCCGTCGAAGCCAACTGGGACGGCACCTGGTTCGCCGTGAGGCCACCAACTGCCGGGAAGCCTCACGCCATCGCGGTCGGCCCGGTCCCGATCAAGGGTGTGGTGACCGTGTCGGTGCGAGCGACCGACACGGCCGGGAATCAAGGCTCCGACGCCCGGTCGTTCACCGTCTTTTCTTGTCCGCTGTGATTGCGACATCGTCGCCCATCGCCGTTTGCGACGGCGCCGAGCGCACGCAGGCAATGGCGACCCAGCTCCACAGGGCGGCGGCGATCAAGCCCGCTGCGATGCCCAGCCCGTTTGCCGCCAAGTCTCGAACGTCGGGACGTCGGGTAGTGGTCAGGTAGGCCTGGCCGATCTCGCTTCCGTACGACGCGACAAGCAGCGCAACGGCGAGCGCGGCTGCCGAGATCCGCCGGGCGAACGTCCACCATGCGATGAAGGCCACGGCGAACCAGAGCACGACGTGACCCACCACATCCCAGCTGTAGGGAAGGCGAGGGAACCCGGACGCTCGCAGCCCGTCTCGAACCAGGCCCGGGGCCCCATCGGCGAACAGCAGCATCGAGGCGAGCCCCGAGACGACGACGAACGGCACGAGCGCACGCAGACGCCAACGCAAACGCACCGGGCGAGACGGAGTGGTTGTGGAAGCGTTGTCGGCACGGTGCGCCATGCGCTGATCATGTGCGTCTCGTGCGAAGACTGACCGAAGCGCAACGCAAGATCCGGGTAAAGATCGAAACGAGCTGCACCCGTGGGCGACGAAAGCACGCGGCCGTCGTCCGACGGCACCAGCGTCAGAGGTCGTCGAAGTAGGCCTCGAGGATGGCGAGCCCTTCCGGGTCGACGGCGGTGGTCCCGAAGAACGGCATCTGGCCATTGGCGACGTTTCGGGCCATGGATCGGTGCTCGTCGAGGATCCCGGTTTGGTCGAGCGGCGTTTCGATGCGCAGGTCGAGTCCTTCGCCCGCCGGTCGAGACCACCCGCTCGGGTTGTGGCAATGCGAGCAGTTCATGTCGAGGTAGGCCCGCCCGCGGTCGCTGATCGACAGCGTCGTGTCGAGGTAGTCGATTCCGGCTGCGACCGTCGTCGGGTCGAGATCGGTCAAGACGCCGGCGTCGACCAGGTGGGCCAGCTGATTGGTGGTGGTGCCGTCTCGCTCGACATCGAAGTTCAGGAACTGCAGTTCGGGACCGAGCGGCGTGATCTGCTGTTGCGACTGGTGGCATGCGACGCAGGTGTTTTCGTCGGGCACGCCGTAGTCGATCGATCGTTCGATGCCGTCGCTGTCGATCCACGTGATCGGAATGGTCCGCCCTTCGAGTTCGAGGAACGCGTCGTCTTGGGCGTCGTTCCAGATGTAGGTGGCGACGTTCCATGATCCGCCCGACAGCACGAGGAGCCGGGTTTCAATGATGCGGCGTCCGAGATCTGGGTCCCGCTCGTCGTGCTCGTAGGAGAAGGTCTTGACCAAGATGCTGCCTTCCGGGAACCGCACCATGCCGTCACCGGCCGGTTCGATGACGGTGCCCTCGGGAACGGAAAGGAGCCGGTCCTTCGACGAGCCGTCGGAGTACAGGGTGGAGGAGAGCTCGTAGACGTGAAAGCCGGGTGCTGGCTCGAGCGAGTCGATCCCGTGCGACGGATCGAAGATGCCCATTTCGGTGAGTGTCGGCGCGAACTCGAATGTCCGAGCGAGGGGGACGCCAAAGGATGCGCCGGCGCCGTCGCCGCGGTTGGTGGTACGTGTGATGAGGGTGACGCCGACCGCAAGGGCAACCACAAACGCGACGAGGGCGGTCAGGCCCTGTATCGCCCGGCGGTTCGGCGGGGTTTCGTCGGTCGAGGTCACGAACGTCACTGTCGTGGATCGACCTGTGATTCGATCGGGATTTCGCTGTGAGTTCGCTGAGAATCGGCCGCTCAACGGGACTCTCAGCAAACTCGCAGGTTGCCGTGGTTGCATGACACCCATGCGTGTCGTCCGTGCGAACCTCACCACGATGTCTGAAGCGAATGGCTGAGCCGCACCTGCTCGTTGTCGACGACGAGGAGAACCTGCGATCGATGCTCGCCGCCGCGCTGCAACATCACGGCTACCGGGTGAGCCTGGCCGGTGACGGCAACGACGCATTGATCTGGTTGGAGACGGCGACGGTCGATCTGATTGTGCTCGACGTCATGATGCCCAACCTCGACGGACTCGAGGTGTGCAACCGGCTGCGGGCACGAGGCGATCAGACGCCGGTGTTGTTTCTGACCGCTCGGAGCGAGACGGCGGACAAGGTCCGAGGCCTGCGGGTTGGGGGCGACGATTATCTCGAGAAGCCCTTCAGCCTCGACGAGTTGGCCGCTCGGATCGAGGCGATCTTGCGCCGCACGGGCAATGCGCAAACGCCGTCGACGATCGAGCTGGCCGACCTCACGCTCGACGATGCAGCTCATCTGGTGCAGCGAGGTGGGGTGACGGTTCATCTCTCGCCGACCGAGTACCGGCTGCTGCACTACTTGTTGCTGAACCGTGGCCGGGTGGTCTCGAAACATCAGATTCTCGAGCAGGTGTGGGGGTACGACGACGGTGATGGCGGCGTGGTCGAGACCTATGTCGGGTACCTCCGCCGAAAGCTCGACGCCTCGGAACCGAAGCTCATCCACACGATCCGTGGGATCGGGTACACGATGCGGGTCGAACCGTGACTGGTGTCGAGCGGGTGGAGGGCCGGGGTGGCCGATTGAGTCTGCGGGCTCGGCTCGTGGTCGGGGTGGCGCT
>JBCCYT010000237.1:0-5221 GCA_039188975.1 Actinomycetota bacterium | reverse complement strand
GTCACTGGTCCTTCGAGCAGCAGCGGACGGGCTTCTTGGTCTGTGGCTGGCGGTGGCGTTCTTCGGCGTGTTCGGTCCCCTCATCTCGGCATCCGCGCCAAAGCTGATGGCGAGCTGGTTCCCTGATGAAGCCGAACGGCGACGGGGCGTCGGGTGGTATGCGATGGCGCCTGCGCTCGGGGGCGCCATCACCGTCGCCGTCACCAACCCGGTCCTCCTCGTCTGGTTCGACTCGTGGCGAACGGTCCTGCTCTTCGAAGCGTCGATCGCAGCGGCCGCGACCCTTGGATGGGTTGCTGTCTGGTGCCGGGTCGACCGGCCTCGGGCGGCGGATCGGACGGGCCCCGCGGCCGACGCGGAACGGGGCGGATGGCGACAGCTGCTCGGCTCGACGGAGCTGCAGCTGGTCTTCTTCGTGGCCTTCACCTTGTTCTTCTTGAACCATGCGCTCGGCAATTGGCTCCCGACCGTGCTCGAAGAATTCAGTGGCTTGTCTCCGTCGGAGGCCGGCGCGTGGGTCGGCGCAGGTGGACTCATCGCCATCGTCAGCAGCGGTACCATTCCGCCGTTCGCCGACCCGAACCGGATGCATCTGCTCATCGCAGCCGTGCTCACGGTTGCCGCCGGCGCGCTGGCCCTCATCGTCGTGGCGCCCTCGGCCGCGCACGGGCCACTCGCGATGCTCACCTTCGTCCGTGGTGCCCTCGTTCCGCTCGCCGCCATCACCGTGCTCACGGCCGACAGAGTGTCCCCGACGAACGCCGGCCTGGCCAACGGTCTGTGGTTCTCCTTCGCGGAGATCGGTGGTGTGACCGGACCGCTGACCATCGGCGCGCTGGCCGACACCTCAGCCGGGTATCGCGGCGCGTTGCTTGCGGTGCTCGGCGTCTCACTCGCCGGGGCGGCCGTCGCGCTCGTCTCTCACCGCGAGCGCGGCACTCGACAAGGGACCTAGCCGTCGCCCTCAGTGGACGGACGACGCACGAACTCGACAAAGTCGGCGAGCGCAGCTCGCACCTCATCGCGCACGTCGTCGTGGCATCGCCGATCGTCAAGCCGCCGGGTGATGCTCGCGATACCAAGCGATCGTTCGTGCACCCGGCCCCCGGCACTTCTCGCCGTGTGCGACAACGCGTCGCGAACGTTGGCCACCTCGTGACGACCCGGCGTCGCACCGACGACCATCACCGGCTTCCCGGCGATTGGCGCGTCGCCTCGTGGCCGTGAAGCCCAATCGACAGCATTCTTGGTGACGGCCGGAACCCCGCCGTTGTATTCGGGGGAGAAGAACACCAGTCCGTCGACTGCGGCAACCGCAGCCTGAAACGCGTGAATCTCCGCCGGCCCATCCGGGCCCTCGAGATCCTCGTTGAAGAAGGGCAACGGTTCGATCGGAATCTCGATCAAGGTCACGTCGTCGCTCACGACCTCCGCGGCGTTCTCGAAGATGATCCGATGAAACGATCCGGCCCGCAGGCTGCCGATGATCGCGCCGAGTCGAAGCGGGGAAGGGTTGCTCACGACTCCGACCCTACGACGTGGGGGACCGGATCGTCAGTTGCCAACGAAACGCAGGCAGTCGATCGCAGCGTCCGTCGGCTCTTCGGGCGCTTCGACAACCAGCGCATTGCCACCGACCGCCGAGATTGCGGTTCGAACCGACAACCGGGCGGTCTCGCCCGACGGCCAGGCAGTGAACTCGAGCGTGGCCCAGTCACCATCGATCACCTGACGGCCGGTCAGCACGAACTGGGCTTCACCGCAGCGAACGCTGGTGAATTCCCACGTCGAGTCCTGCAGATGGGCGTACAGGTCGGCGAGGTACCGGTCGACGTTCGGGTCTTGCAGCGCATACCGGTCCGCTCGTTCCGTCAGGCTCCAGCTACCGGTCCAGTCGCGCGACGCCACGTTGGTTTCGGTTCCCAACAACTCCGGGGTCTCCCCGTCGAGGGTTGGCAACGCATGGATCACGTCGGCTTCGAGGAGTGCCAGACGGGCTTCGTCGCCAGCGTCGGGCTGGAACCAAAAGTACGCAAGCGCTCCAAGCACAACAGCGGCAACCAGCAGTGCGGGCCGAACGACGGAGCGGGCCACGGTGGAGGAGGTGGTGGCAGTCATCGACATTCCATCGGCGAGAAAACGTCGGGTATGAGGGCAGGATCAATTTCGAGTCGTCACGAGTTGATCGACCGGTGCGTAGTCGTCGGTCAACACCCGGCCATCACTCGAGAATGCGGCGGCATCATCGACCCATGCGCCGTCGGCCGCCAGCGCAAAGGGTTCGATCGGCACGTCCGAGCCGAGCAGGATCTGATTCGCCACTCGACCGGGCATCTCGCCGAACGGCACGATCACAGCGACGTGCTCGAAGTGTTCGAGCATCGTGCGAACCTGCCACTCGGCGAAACGGTTCTCACCACCGTCGATCACATTGACCATGTACACACCATCAGGTCGCAGGATCCGGTCTATCTCAGCAACGAATTCGCTCGTCGTGAGATGCCACGGAACCGCCGCACCGCCGAAGGCATCGCCGACGACAACATCGGTCGACTCGTCGTCGAGATCGGTGAGAAGCAAGCGGGCGTCACCGATGCGGACCGTGGTCTGCGCGTCGGGCTCGTACCCGAGCTCCTCTCGTGCGATACCGAACAAGACATCGTCGATCTCGAAGACCGTGTTCGTGCTGCCGGGCCGAGTGCGACTCACATGGGCGGGAACGGTGAAGCCACCGCCACCGATGTGCACGGCGTCGAGCGGACCAGGATCACGAGCGTCGATGGCCGAGGCGAGCAGCCGGACATACCGAATCTGCAGATCCTCAGGATCGTCGAGGTCGACCGATGCGTGCACGAGGTTGTCGAGCACCAAAGAACGAACCGACGGGTCATCTGCGTCAACGACGACCCGCCCGCAGAAGTAGGCCGACTCGAACTCGCACGGCGAGGTGCTCGTCACACCGATCCCGAACGACACGATCACACCCGCAAGCAGTGCAGCCGACGGCGCCTGTCGCGTCTGCCATCCGGTGAGTGCCCCGCCGGCAACCACCAACAGCACCCCGAGCGAGATGACGATCGGCTTGGTCGGCAGCGCGGCGACGAGTACGAAACCGGTGACAAACACCCCGAACAGGGCGCCGCCGGTTCCCCACGCCGACAACGAGCCCACGACCGTCCCAGTCTCGTCGATGCTGCGAAGGCGCAGCTTGGTCACGAACGGTGACACCGCGCTCAGCACGGCCGCGGGAGTAAAGAACCCGATCGTGGTCAAGGCGACGATCGCGACCGGGCCCCGTCCGAGTTCGGGCCCGAGCGCAACCACGACCCACAGCGACCACCACGACAGGGCGCCGCCCAGGACAAAGGCCGGACCCAGCAACGCAGCCGGATCGTATCGATCGGCCAGCCGCCCACCGATCGAGGTTCCAAGTGCGATGCCCGCCAAGATGACGCCGATGATTCCGGTGAAGGTCTCCAGCGACACGCCGACATACGGCGCCATCAGGCGGCCCGCAAGAATCTCCAAGACCAACACCGCAGCCGACGACGAAAACACCAGGAATCGAGCGAAACCAAGCGACAGCGACGGTGCAGACGGGGCCAGATCGGACACGATGCCGAGCCTACGGCGAGGCCCGGTACCGTTGCGGCCGTGGAAGACGCCGAAATCGACCCGACGCCAGGGCCAGCCCGTCCTGGGCTGCTCATGCCGGTCGCTCTCGTCGTCACGACCGCCGCCCTCGACCAGATCACCAAATGGTGGGCACTCGATGCGCTCGACGACGGCGACGTCATCGAGATTGCGCCCACGCTCGAATTCGACTTGGCCTTCAACAGCGGCTTTTCCTTCGGTACCGGCGCTGGTTTCGGCCGGTGGATCGGCGTGTTGGTCGTCATCTTGTGCGGTGTGCTGGTGCAGCAACTGCTCGTGTCAGAGACTCGAGTGCGAGCCACGATCGTCGCCATCGTGCTCGGCGGTGCGATCGGCAACCTGATCGACCGCGTCTTCCGGGGAGACGACGGCTTCCTGTCCGGTGAAGTCATCGACTTCATCGACGTGACCTGGTACGCCGTGTTCAACCTCGCCGACATCTTCGTCGTGTGCGGCTGCATTGCCTTCGGTGCCCACGAACTCCTCGGCGCCCGGGACGCGGCCCGGGCCGAAGCCGATCACATGACCGAGCGGGACGACGACGGCACCGCCGACGACACCGAGCCAGCCGAAGAAGAGCGAGCGACGTGACGGTTACGGTCCGCCCCGCAAACAACGTGTTGGGTGCGTTCATCAGCGGCGTACAGGTCGCGAGCTGCACCGACGAGGAGCTCGACGTCATCAAGCAGGCCTACGTCGATCACGCGGTCGTCTTCTTCCGTGATCAAGACCTGACCCCGGACCAACACATCGAGTTCGCGCAGCGCTGGTCGGTGATCAACGTCAACCGGTTCTTTCCCGCCGTCGGCAGCCACCCAACGATCGCCGAAGTCCGCAAAGAGCCCGACCAGCACAGCAACATCGGCGGCGAGTTTCACACCGATCACAGCTACGACCAGATCCCGGCGATGGGCTCGATCCTCTACGCCCGCGAGGTCCCACCGGCCGGTGGCGACACGATCTTCGCCAGCCAGTACGCCGCCTACGACGCCCTCTCCGACGGCATGAAAGCCACCCTCGCAACCATGCGCGCCGTTCATTCGAGCCGCCATGCGTTCGGCATCCCCGCCGCCAGCTACGGATCCGACCAGAACTATCGCAACGCCGATGCGGCCACCCAAGACGCGATTCACCCGGTGATCATCGAACACCCGCTGTCGGGACGGCCCGCCCTCTACGTCAACGGCGACTTCACGACCCACTTCGACGGATGGCGGCGCAACGAATCAGCGCCGCTGCTGCAACAACTCTTCGCCCACGCCCAACGGGCGGAATTCACCTACCGATTCACCTGGCAGCCCGGCTCGATGGCGATCTGGGACAACCGCGCAGTGCAACATGCCGCAATGAACGACTACCACGGCCACCGGCGCCTGATGCACCGGATCACCCTCGAAGGTGAACCCATCGAAGCGTTCGCCGGCTGACCCGCCGCCGTCACAGACGGCGGACAAGAACATTGCCGACGGAGTAGCCGGCGCCGAACGAGCAGATCACGCCCAGGTCGCCCGGTGCGAGATCGTCATGGTTTTGCGAGAACGCAATGATCGAACCAGCAGATGACGTG
>JBCCYT010000236.1:0-5244 GCA_039188975.1 Actinomycetota bacterium | reverse complement strand
GTCGAGCCGGGCGAAATCATCCTTGCCTTCCTCGCTCAACACCGCATCGTCGGGCCGTTCGTCGGCGAGCCGTTGCATGAGGAGTTCGTGGGCTTGGCGGTCACCCTCGGCCTTCAACATCGCCGGCGGCGCGTCCTCGGCCGTGAGTTGAGCACGAAGTTCGAGCAGAAGGTCGCCCGCTTCGGTGGCGAGCTGGGCGGCGAGCTGATGATCGTCAAGAGTCACACGTCGGAGGTTATCCGGCGACGTGTGAGGCGTACGGCTGCCACGCCCCCTCGGGCTGGGCGAGCCGCTGGGCGATGATGCGCAGGACGTCTGCGTTGCGGGACAGTCCGATGTGGCTGCCGCCCACTTCGATTGTCTCCGCGAGCGGACCGACCGGCTGTCGGGCCTCGTCGAGCGAAACGATGCCGTCGTTGCGGCTGGCGATGGAGGTCGTCGGGACGACCGGGGTCTCCATGACGGCGGCGAGCCGCTCTCGAGTGAAGTCGGCTCGGGTCACGCCGCTGAGGCGGGAGTAGGCAGGGAAGAATGCCTTGTCCCGGGGGTCGACGCGAAACGGTGAGCCGAGCGTGATGATCTGCCGGACGTTGTCGGGCCGTTGCGCAGCGGCGTAGCGGGCGCCGACCCCACCGAGGCTCCACCCGATGACCGTCACTCGACGTCCAGACTCGTCGGCGAGCGCCCCGATACGGACGGTGAGTGCGTCGAACTGCTCGATCGAACCAACGTTGCGGCCGAGACCCCATCCGCGGGCGTCGTAGCCCTTGTCGTTCAGGAATCGGCGCAGCAGCCAGGTACTGCGGTCGGTGGCGAGGAGCCCGGGTGCGACGAGGACCGTATGGCCATCACCGTCGGGAGTGGCGAGCAGATCGGCCCGCTGCCGCAGCAGGTCCGCGTATTCGATCGCAGTGACCGCTTCGTTCAGCAGCTTTCTGACCATGGGACGCCACTTCCTTTCATTGAGTTGACTCAATAGGGTACTGAGTCAACTCAACAGATGCACCCCCTCGCTAGACTCCATCCGTGTCCGGTCGAGTGCGTGATCCTGAGGCGAAGCGAACTGCGTTGCTCGACGCCGCTGTGGTCGCCTTCGGCGAGGACGGGTTCGTGGCGACATCGACCGGCGTGATTGCCGGGCGGGCGGGCGTCTCCGAAGGCACGGTCTTCCACCACTTCGGCTCCAAGCACGGACTGCTGGAGGCCGTCGTTGAACGCGAGGTGCGCGGTTTCGTCGACACATGGCTCGCCGACGCGTCGGCCACGCCCATCGACTGGGAGGCCTTCGTCGCGGCCACGTTCGAGTGGGCGGGCGATCACACGATGGTGACGCGGGTGTGGTCCGAGCAGGACGATCGGGTGATCGGTGCTATGCGTCGCGGGATGCAGCGCGGCGTGGTCCCTGCGATCACCACGGCGATCGAGGCCGGCCAGGGCGAGGGTCGCCACCGGGCTGGCGATGCTCGATGGTTTGCACAGAGTGCCTTCGCCGTCGTGGGAGAGGCGCTGATGGCGGGCGGCGGTCAAGGGTCAGGTCCCAACGCTGCGGAGGTCGCCCGGATCGTGGCAGGCATCGTCGATCCGGACTGATCCCCTCGCCCAGCGCGCGCCCGAGGTCGTCTCAGAATCGACACGACCCGACCGGTGGGGGAACCGGTCGGGTCGCTGTCCTTGCCGCAATGGGGTGGCCGTGGTGGCCAGCGGTTGGGGGGATTCGGAGAAGAGGTGGTCGTGGGATCAGGCGACGGTGGCGAGTTCGCCGTCGTCGCTGGTGGTGTGATCGTCGCTGGTCTGGACCTGGTTGAGGGCCCGGACGGCGACACCGCCGATGATCGCCGCGGCGGCGGCGACGAACATCGCCACGCTCCAACCGTCGAGGAAGGCTTGCTGCGCTGCGGTGGCGAGATCGGCGTCACCGATCTGGGCCGACACGGCGAGGGCCTGGCCGATGCCTTCCTCCACCGGATGGGCGAGTTCAGCCGGCAGGTTCTCGGTGGTGTCCTTGATGCTGCTGGCGTAGACCGAGGTGAGGGTCGAACCGATCAGGGCGATACCGAGCGCCGAGCCGGCTTCTCGAACGGTGTCGTTGAGTGCCGAGGCGAGCCCCTGCCGTTCGGCCGGCAACGCTTCGGTGATGGCAGTGGTGGCCGGACTCATCGAGAGGCCCATGGCCAGGCCGAGCAAGACCAGCCCGGGCAGCACCGACAGATAGGTGTCGCCGGCGAAGCCGAGCCACGCGAACGAGATCGCCATCGCCGCCGACCCGACGGTCAACACATTCACGAGACCGAAGCGTTCGGCGATGCGAGGAGCGATGGGGGAGAGACCCATCATGCCGGCCGCCATGGGCAGCAAGCCGGCCGCAGCGGTGACGGCGCTGAAGCCGAGGGCGGCCTGCAGCAGCTGGATGACTACGAGGAACGAGCCGAGCATCAGTGCGAACAGCACGAGCAGCGAGGCCGAGCCGGCCGCGAGGGCCGCATTGCCGAAGATGCGCACGTCGAGTAGCGGGTGCTCGGCTCGGCGCTCGACGTAGACGAATGCGATCGCCGCAGCGAGACCACCGAGGAGCCCGGTGAGGGTGACGGGGTCGGTCCAACCGATGTGGGGGCCTTCTTCGACGCCCATGACGATGCCGCCGACGGCGAGGATCGACAGGGCAGCGCCGGCGAGATCGAAGCGGGGAGCGTCGTCGTTCTTGGTTTCCGGGACAATGACGAGGGAGGCGACGATGGCGACCGCAGCGACGACGACGGGCAGAACGAACAGCCATTCCCAGCTGGCGTAGTCGATCAGGATTGCCGAGCTGAACAGGCCGAGGATGCCGCCAGCGCCGGCGAAGCCAGCCCACACGCCGACGGCCTGGCCCCGCTCCTCGGGCGGGAAGACTGCGGTCAGGGTTGAGAGGGTTGCGGGCATCACGAAGGCGGCTCCGAAGCCGGCGATGGCGCGGAACGTGATCATCGTGCTCGGGTCGCCAGCGAAGGCGGCGCCGAGGTTGGCGGCGCCGAAGATGGCGAGACCGATGATCAGCATGCGGCGGCGGCCGAAGCGGTCGCCGAGCTCACCGATCGGCAAGAGCAGCGCCGCCATGGTGAGGGTGTAGGCGTTGACGATCCAGAGGACCTGGGTGGACGAGGCCTCGAGTTCGACGGCCAGCTCGTTGAGCGCAACGTTGAGGCCGGCGACCGACGCGACGACGGCGACGAGGGCGAGGCACATCGTGGCGAGGATGCCGTTGCGTTGGCGGGAGGTGAGTGCGGTGGACATGGGGGACTTCCTGAAGTGGTGGCTATCGGAAATAGTTGTTTCCGGTAAGGACAGATGCAGTATCTGCCGTATACTTCCGGAAGTCAACATTTCCGATAAGGTTCCCGACGTGACATCCGCCACCCACACCGGCCATGCCTCCCCCGACGCCGAGCAGGCGACGCGAGGCCGACCGCGAGATGAAGAACGGACCATCGCAATCCTCGACGCGGCCCGCGATCTCATGCGCACCGGCGGATGGGATGACTTCACGATGCAAGACATCGCCACCGCCGCCGGGTGCGGCCTGGCCACCATCTATCGGCGATGGGACAACAAAGAGGACCTGGTCGCGGCCTGCATTCGGCATCGCCCCCTGCCGGTGATCGAACCCACCGGCGACGCCGAAACCGACCTTCGGGCGCTGCTCTACGGCTTCGCCGAAGAGATGCAGGAGAAGGGCGAAGCCATGTTCGGGTTCCTCGCAGCAACCCGCACCGATCCCGTGCTGCGCGATGCCATGGACGAATCGATCATGGGAACCGCACGCGATCGGCTCCGCGGGCTGATGGTGGAGCTGATGGGAGATTCCCGCCACGTCGAGACCGTCCTCGACGCAAGCCTCGGTCTGTTGCTCGTGCGCGATGGCCTTCTCGGTGGGACCTCACCGGAGGCATACGTGGAAGACGTGCTTGCACTGATCCACACCCTTGCGAGCTGCTGACGCAGTCACCCGCGTCGCATGTCGTCGACTAGCGTCACCGTCATGAGCGACATGCCGCCTGCACCACCCGGTTGGTATCCCGTCGACGGCGTGCAGCGCTACTGGGATGGAACCGCATGGACCGACCACATCGCGCCCGCTGCGGTGGCTCCCGGCGAAAACAGCGACGACAAGACGCTGGCGCTCCTGGCCCACATCCTCACGCTCGTCGTGGGTTTCCTTGCGCCCTTGGTGATCTTCTTGATGAAAAAAGACGAGTCGCCCTATGTCCGTCACCATGCGGCGGAGGCGCTCAACTTCCAGATCAGCGTGATGATCTACGCGTTCGTCTCGCTGATCTTGATTCTCGTGTTGATCGGCATCTTGATGATCATGGCTCTTGCGATCACCGCACTCGTGCTCACGATCATCGCCACCGTGAAGGCATCGCAAGGCGAGTACTACCGGTATCCGCTCACGATCCGCCTCGTGAAGTAGCCGAAGTGGGCGCAGTCAGCCCTCCGGATCTCCATACGGTTGGCCCGCTTCGTCGTAGCAGGGCGCATGAAAGTGCTCGACCCGGTCCCAACGCCCATCGACGTACACGTTGCAGATGACCTGCATGTGTCGTTCCCGCGCCTTGAATTTCACCTGCTCACCGCAGTGGACACAATCGGTCATTGAGCCCGCCTCGATGAGCCGGGTAACCGCCCGACTCTTCCACGCCGTCTTCGTCGTGGTCTTCGCCATGATGCCCAATCGGCGAGATTGAACAGTTCGTGACCGTCACCACCCAACGTGGTTTCGGAAGGTACGGGCTCCGTCGATCGCAACATGACGGGGGAGTCGCTCGCGCAGGCCACGGTCGGAGGTGACCACGGTGATCAACCCGTCGGCGGGGTCCTCGTCGGCCACGATCGACACGATCACATCGTCGGCGGCGTTCGGGCGCGTGTGGCCGGCGTAACGAAGCTCGACGTTGCCTGACGTCCCGGCCGGGAGGCCATCGACGGGATGCCCGTCGGCGACGACGATGACCCACTCGTCGTTCCAGTCATGTGCGGTGACGGCCTCCATGAGCCGCCGCAGCGCTGCGTCTTTGTTGTTCCACCACCCGTCGGGAACCGCGCCCCGAACATTCATCGCGTCGACGACGATCACCGGCGCCGATCAGTCAGCCGCGGGTGACGGGCTTGTACTTGATGCGCTGGGGTCGCATGGCGTCGACACCATGTTCGCGCTTGCGGTACTCGGCGTAGTCGGTGAAGTTGCCCTCGAACCAGCGCACCTGC